>NZ_JAUSWX010000001.1:609828-914742 GCF_030815405.1 Agromyces albus
GCGTCGATGCTCGCCGAGACACTCCGCGCGCAGGTCGGTCCGGTGTTGCTCGTCGGGCATTCGATGGGGGCTCAGGTGACGCTGCTCGCGCATGCGATGGAGTCGGAGTCGGTGCTCGGCGAGGTCGTGATCGACCCGGCGTACGGCGCCTCGGACACCGATCACTCGGGGATGGTGGAGTGGGCCTCGCTCATCGAGACGCAGGGCCATGCCGCCGTCTACGACTTCTTCGCGTCGGCGGCCCCGACCCTGCCGCCCGCCACTGGGGATCTGCTGCTGGCCGATCTCAGTGCCACCCACCCTGCCGTCATCGCGCGGTACCTGCGGTCGGAGTACCTGGACTCCGAGGCAATCGGATTCCTGGCTGCCACGCAGCGCGCCGCGGCGCTGCGGACCAAGCCGGTGCTCGCGATCCACTCCACCGAGTTGGGCGCATCGCGCGAGCGCATGCTCCCCGCGCCGCCCGGATCGCGCGTCGAGACGTGGAGCGGGCACGGACACTTCCTGCACCTCGAGGCGCCCGATCGATTCGTCGACACCGTCGACGCGTGGCACCGCTCGCTCACCACGGTGGTCGAGTAGCGCCGCGCGCACCGCGACGCGTATCGAGACCACGTGCGGCGCCCTGTCGCCTATCGTGGCCTGATGGACACGTGGGCGGAGTTCTCGGTGATCATGGGTGGCGCGGCGGCCGCCCTGGTCGGGCTGCTCTTCGTCGCGGTGTCGATTCGAGCCGATTTCGTCTCTCGGTCGGGGGCGGTGCGGTCACGCCTGGCCCAGACCCTCACGATCTTTCTGGGCCTGCTGGCGTCGTCGATCCTGCTTGCCGTGCCCAACCCTGCCCGGTGGATGCTCGGCGTTGAGCTCTTCGCCGTCTCGATGCTGATGACGACCGCCCATGTGATTCTCAACCGCAGGGCCCAGAGCGGCGCTGATCGCAGACGTCTGGGACCGATTCTGGACCGTGTCAACCCGAATATCACGACGGCTGTGCTGATCGGGCTCTGCGGGCTCGTCCTCGTGTTCGGCCTCGAAGCTGGGTTGTTCCTGCTTGCTGCGGCAGCCCTCGTCGGCTTCGTCGGCGGTGCGGTCAGCGCGTGGCTGGTCTTGGTGCTGCCGGAGGACTAGGTGTTTCCCATCGCCGACGAATCCGAAGATGGGCAGCGCAGCGACAGTGGGTGCTGGCAGCATGGTCGGATGCGACGCATTGGAGCGATCTTCCAGCCCGAGTTCCCGCCCGAGCGGCTGCGGCCGGTGGTCGAAGCAGCAGAGGAGGCGGGCGTCCCCGAGCTGTGGCTCTGGGAAGACTGCTTCCAGCAGTCCGCCTTCGGCACCGTCGCCGCGGCGCTGGCATGGAGCGAGCGGTTGAAGGTGGGAATCGGCGTCGCGCCGATGCCGCTGCGCAATGTCGCCGTCACCGCCATGGAGATCGCCTCGATCGCGCGGCTGTTCCCCGACCGGCTCCTGCCCGGCGTCGGGCACGGCGTGCAGCGATGGATGGCGCAGACCGGCAGTCGAGTGGCCTCACCGCTCACCCTCATGCGCGAGTACGTTCCGGCGCTGCGTCAGCTGCTCGCCGGCGAAGAGGTCACGACGAGCGGCCGGTACGTCTCCCTCAAGGGCGTTCGACTCGATTGGCCACCCGCAGCAGTGCCGTTGGTGCACGCTGCGGGTGAAGGGCCCAAGACGCTGCGTCTCACCGGTGAGACCGCCGATGCCACCATTCTCGTCGGCGGCACTTCGGTGGCCCGCGTTGCGGAGGCCGTGTCGATGATCGCCGACGGGCGCGCGGCCGCTGGCCGCGATGGGCGCAACGAGGTGGTGGCCTACGTGATCGCGGGCTTCGGTGGCCGCGAGGCGCGCGAACGCGTGAACGGCGAGCTCGCGCGCTCGAACGTGCTCGACGATGGACCACGCGCGGCGGTCGGCGACGCCTCCGATGTCGCCGAAGTCGCGGAGCAGTACTTCGCAGCCGGCGCCGATGCCGTCGTGCTGCAGTCGACTTCAGACGAACCCGACCTCGAGGGCTTCATGCGCCACGTCGGCGACGTCTCGCGGCAGCTGGCGCCGTCGGTGGCGTAGACGAGGAGGCAGAGATGGCGGTCTCGTATGTCGTCACGGGCGGACTCGGGGGAGTGGGCCGCGCGATCGTCGATCGCCTCGCCGAGACCGGGCACGTCGTGATCATCGACACCGGCACGGCGACGCACCTCCCCGATCGCGTGCAGCTCGTGTCAGGAAGCGCGGCTGATCCCGATGTCGCTGCCGAGGCCGCTCGCCGAGCGGAAGACGCGGGCGAACTCGTCGGATGGGTCAACAACGCCGCGATCTTCCGCGACGCCGGTCTGCTGAACACCGACGCCCGCGACATCCTCGAACTCATCACCGCCAATCTCGCGATGGCGGTCACCGGATGCCACGCCGCCGTTCGTCATTTCGCCGAGCATGGCCGTAACGGGGCGATCGTGAACGTCTCGTCGCATCAAGCGCAGCGGCCGGTGCGCGGAGCGCTGCCCTACGCCACCGCGAAGGCCGCGATCGAGGGACTCTCGAGGGCCGTCGCCGTCGACCACGGTCCGGCCGGCATCCGCGCCAATGTCGTCGCGCTCGGCTCGATCGCCACCGAGCGCTACGAGGCACTCCGCGCGGCACACCCCGAGGTCGACGGCCAGATGGCGTCGCTGCATCCGATCGGACGCGTGGGCAGCGTGCGTGAGGTCGCCGACGTGGTCGCGTTCCTGCTCTCCACCGCCGCCGGATTCGTGAACGGCGCCGTCATCCCGGTCGACGGCGGACGCTCGGTGCTCGGTCCCGACCCCGAGGCGATTTTCTGACTGTATGCACCCCGGCGAATATTCCTGACGGAGAGTCGGTGTTGCGCCTTAGGCTGGCGATCATGGCCGTCATCTTTCCCGCCATCGTGCTCGCCGCCATGGTGTTCGCGCTCGTCGACATCATCATGCGAGACGACGGGCAGGTGAAACATTTGCCGAAGTTCGGCTGGGTGATCCTCGTCGTCCTGCTCCCACTCATCGGCACACTGCTGTGGTTCACCATCGGGCGGGAGTACTCCGGCGCATCTCCGTTCGAGGCCTTCGGCTCCGTTCGCCAATCACGTGCCGAGACGCGTATCCCGCTGCCGAGCACCGACACCAGCTCGACCGAGCAGCAGCTCGCCGACCTCGATCGTGAGATCGAGTACTACCGTCGGCGTGCCGAGCTCGAGCGACTCAAGCGCGAAGCCGACGGCGAACCGACCGCCTGATCGACGGGCCCCGACTCAGGCGCGCACGGTGAGGCGCACGTCGACCACGTCTCCCACGTCGAGTGATTCGGCCTTCCGAACCCACGTCTTCACCGGAACGATGTACCCGCCGTTCTTCGGCCATAGCGAGGTCTGCCATGCGCTGTCTCCGATGCGCGCCGCGACGGGAACCACTCCCCACCCGTAGGTGACCATCGCGGAGATCGACTCGAGCAGCTCCGACTCCTCGTCGGGCACGGTGACGAAGTGCCAGGGCGCCGGACCTCTCCAGAACCACAGCTCGCCGCTGAACGCCAGTTCCATCCGCTCAGGATACGGCGGCGGCCCCGCGCCGTCACGCCGATGCGCGTCAGCGACAGAGACCGCCACCGTGTGCTCGACGACGGCCCCCGGAGTGAACACCCGGAGGCCGTCGAAGTGTGCTCGAACTACTCGTTCAGGGTGGCGAGCTCGGTCGCCGGGTCGGCACCGTCGGCGATGTTCTGCAGCACGATTCCCAAGTCGTTCTCCAGCGAGTCACGACCGGGCGCGAGCAGCTTGCGGGCATACTCGCTCGCCTGCAGTGACTCGGTCGTCAGGTCGACGCTCTGCTTCGCGAGCTCGCTCTCGCCGTCGCCGAGCTCGACCGTGACGCCTTCGGCCACAGGGAACCCCTGCAGCGTGTTCACCCACAGCTGCTGGCCGGCGCCGACAGCGAGGAACTCCACGAACTTGGCTGCCGCCTCCTGCTTCTCGGGGCTCGAGTCGGCGCTGATCGCGAGCGCGAAGTCGACTCCGGATGTCACGCCGGCGTCCTGTTCGCCGACCGTGGGGAACACCGCAAAACCGATCTCATCAGCTTCGACCGCGCTGCCCGGCACTTCGGGACTCGTCGACAGGGCGGCTCCGACGTGCCACGAGCCGGTCGGGAAGAATACGCTCTTACGGGCCAGGAAGTAGTCGTCTCGCGCATTCGGGTACGTTGCGACGGTGGTCGCGGCGTCTTGGAAGACGCCGTCGGTGAAGAGCGATTGCCACCGCTCTGCTGCCGCGACGAGACTCGCCGAGTCCCATGGGATCTCACCGCCGGCGGCCCGATAGATGTCGCCGCCCTCGCCGAACTGGTTGCTCAGCCAGACGAAGAAGTCCGCGTCGTGCCAGGTGTCGGCTGCACCCATGGCGAAGGGCGAGTAGCCCGCCGCGCTAGCTGCCTTGCTCACCGCGACGAGCTCGTCGTAGTTCGTGGGCAGCGCGAGCCCGAGCTCATCCAGCAGGGTCTTGTTGTAGAGGTAGTACTCCATGCCACCGAGCAGGATGGGCACGGCGGCGACCACGTCGTCGGAGTTGGTGGTCTGTTCGAGCGCAGCACCGTTCACCTTGTCGATCCAGTCGCTCGCGTATTCGTCGGTATCGAGCGCGAACTCGGAGTAGTCGTCGAATGAGGCACCGACCTGAATGCCGTAGAGGTCGGGCACCTCGCCGGCCAGGATGGCGTTGTCGAGGTTGGTGCGGTAGGCGTCGTAATCCTCATCCCGGTCGAACTTGATGCTGATTCCGGGGTTCTCCGCTTCGAACGCGGCGATGATGTCGGGCCACTGGTCCTGTGTGGGCAGCCACGTCTGGAACGTCAGTTCGACGGTGCCGTCCGAGCTCTCGGGCTCGGCGGCGCAGCCGGTCAGCACGAGGCCTCCGGCGACCGCGAGGGTGACGCCGGCGAGCAGCGTCCTTGCATGCTTTGTTGTCGTGAACACAGTCATCCTTCTTCTCTTTGGGGGGTCGGGTTGAATGAGGTCGCCTCGTAGGCTCGCAGGCGCGAGGCGAGGAGGGTCATCCGCTGGGAGGATCTGGTCGTACGCATCGGTACGACCAGACCCCGGCCCGCGGCGTGCACCGCGACCTGGTCGGCCATCACCGTCGTACGCACGCTGAAGCGCCGCTCGGCGAGCGGCGCGTGCATGAGCTGATCGGGCTCGCCATCGCGCACACGGATGACGCGGAGTCCTGACGCATCCACCTCGACGAGCAGGTGGTTTCGCTCGTCGAGCCATGCGGGGCTGAACCGGATCCGGCCGCGAGCGCTGCTCATCAGTTCGAAGTCGTGAGTGGTGACCGTACCTGCACGGTCGTCGAGGGCGACGAGTTCGAGTTCTCCGCCGAGCGCGGGAAGACCGTCGAGCGTCACGTCGACCTGGCGGCTGGCGGCGTAGATCCGTGGCAGCAGCGCAAGGCTCTCGCCCCACAGCTCGAGGTGGTGCGTGAGGCTGAAACCTGAGAAGCGCGCGGCCGTCTGATGGGCGGTGAGCCCGAACGAGGCAGGGCCTTCGGGTGCGCGGAAGGTGAGCACGTCGATACCGTCGAGCTGCACCGTTACGCGGTCGAAGAGCCGCTGCACGCCGACCAGGTGGAACTTGGTGAGGTCGAAGCGGGGAAGCGACGCACTGGCAAGCGGCACTCCGACGTTGCCGCGCACGTGCCTGGCGGTGATGCTCGCCAGACCGGCGTCGAGGAGCACTTCGACGAACTCGTTCCGGTCGAGGTAGATGGGGACGATGCCCACGCGTGCGCCGGCGTGGTCGAGAACGGCCGCGAGGTCCACTTCCGCCCGGTATGACTCGAATCGCAAGGCGGTCACGGCGAGGGAACGTGGCTGATCGGCGGAGGTGGTCGTGGCGCGATCGCCGCTCGCCCACGTGCCGTCGAGCATGACCCAGTCATCGCCGAGTCGTGCGTCGTCGAAGGCGTCGCGCAGATCGGGAAGGGCGGGCGCATCCTGAGGTTCGGATGAGGGGGCGTTGGTGTCGAGAGTGTCGCCGTCGATGAAGAGCGGGTCGATACGCAGGAGTCGCTGCTCCACGCCAGGGATGAGCTCCTCGTCGGCCTCCCGGCCGTGGTACATGATCCACGGGTCGATCAGGTTCGGAGCGACGATGATCGAGTTGTGTCCGGTGCCCTCGACGCGATCGTTGCGCCGGATCAGAGCGTGGTAGTCGTGGTCGCTCGGGTACTTCGACCACACGAGATCGTGAATCGAGGCATCCGCGGTGGCACGTCCGTAACCGACGAAGTAGTTCTCGCGCACGTACGCGTTGCCCGAGTACGTGAGGTACGCGCGGTCTCGGTGGCGCAGGTATGTGGCGCCCTCAACCGTGTGCCAGTCCCGCCCGTCACCGAATCGGTCTACCGCATACACCTCCTCGGGCAGCGTCGGCAGGATCACCGGCCTCGGCTCTCCGGCGAGCGTCACCGCGTCGACCATCCGATCGACGAGGATCGACGTCCCGGCATCGCCGGAATTGAGGCCCGTGACGTCGTTCGTCGAGTAGAACATGTGGAGCTGACCGTCGATGTCGCGAACCACCTGGGGATCGATCGCGAACTTGTCGAAGAACGTCGCGACGTACTGGTAAGGGCCCAGCGGATCATCGCTGACCGCGACCATGAGCCGCTCGTCGTGCGGGTCCTCCGAGTCCTCTGGCACGCTCGAGACGTAGAGATGGAAGGTCCCGTCGTCGTAGAAGACGCACGGTGCCCAGAAGTTGCGACGTCCCGGCAGTTGGAGCGCGTGGCCGTGGTGCTCCCACGTCACGAGGTCATCGCTGCGGCTCACGTTCACACCGTGCTCGTCCGTGGAGTAGCAGTAGTAGCGCCCGCGGTGCTTGAAACCGAATGGGTCGGGATTGGTACGACGGATGCCGTCGGCGTAGCTGAGTGGGTTCCGGTAGGAGCGCGCGTCGAGCCGGGGAAGCTCGTACTGGCGCATGGGAAGGGTCATCGTCGCCTCAACTCTTGACGGCGCCGGCGGTGACGCCGGCCTGCAGGAACCGCTGGCTCGCCAGGTAGACGAGGATCGACGGCACGGTCATGAGGATGAGGCCTGCGTAGAGCTGGGAGATCTGCTCTTGGCTCATCCGGTCGAATTCGAGCAGCGAGATCGCCTGGGTGACGGGGAACCGCTCCGGGCTGCTGAGCAGCAGGGTCGGAAGCAGGTACTCGTTCCATGAATAGACGAACGAGAGCACGCCGATGTTCGCGAGGCTCGAGCCGCTGAGCGGCATCAGGATCCTCCAGAAGGTCCCGAACGAGTTCGACCCGTCGAGTTTGGCCGCTTCGAGCAACTCGTCGGGGAGCGAATCGAAGTGGTTCTTCATGATCATGAGCATGATCATCACGTTGAACGCGACGAGCGGGACGATGACCCCGGAGTAGCTGTCGCGCAGTCCGAGGTTGTTGACAGTGAAGAACAGAGGCGTGACGACTGACGCCACCGGTACCGCGAGGCACGCGAGCAGCACGTAGTAGATCGCCGTACGGCCCGGGAACTGCAGCTTCGAGAACGCGTACCCGCCGAGCGAGGCGATGAGCACGATCACGATCGCAGATGCTCCCGCCATCAGGAAGCTGTTGCCGACCGCCCCCCAATAGCTGAACGTCGGATGGGTGAGCACCACGGCGTAGTTCTCCCAGCCCCCGACGCTCACCGACTTGTAGACCGCGAGGCCGATCGGATACAGCCAGATCGCTGCAAGGCAGGTCAGCGTCGTGTACATCGCAATGCGCGGTCCCACGCGTTTCGTCCCATTCATCGGATGCTCCGTTCACGGTTCGATGCCCGGATCTGGAGCATCGCCAGGGCGAACGCGAGCACGAGGATCACGACGCCGATCGCGGAGGCATAGCCGGCCTCGCGGTCGGCGCGTGACTGGACGAGGAAGGTGTTCAGGAACTGCGTCGAGACACCGGGCCCGCCGCCGGTGGTGAGCCAGACGATGTCGAACGTCTTGAGTGATCCGACGATGCCGAGAATCACCAGCACGCTGGTGGTGCCTCGCAGCGAGGGGATCGTGATGCTGACGAGGCGGCGCCACCAGCCCGCCCCGTCGATCATCGCGGCCTCGTAGAGCTCGTCGGGAATGGACATCAGGCCGGCGTAATAGGTCATCATCGAGAACCCCATCCACTGGAAGACGTTGATGAGGATGATCGACCAGATGCCGAGGTCCTTGCCGAGCCATTGGATCACCGTGTCGGGGCCGATCAGTCCCAGCGCGCGAAGCGATTCGTTGAGCGTTCCGTAGTTCGCCTCGAGCATGTACTTGAACACCGTGGCGATGATTGCGGGCGCCATCGCGATGGGTAGGAAGAAGATCGCCTTGTAGACATTGCTGCCGGGAAGACGTTCCTTCGCCATGACGGCGATCAGCAGACCGAGGACGGCCTGGATGACGATGGTCGCGACCATGAACACCAGGTTGTTGCGCAGTGCGATCCAGAAGGTCGGGTCCTCGATGAGAGCGGCGTAGTTGGCGACACCGACGAAGTCCATCCGGGTCAGGCCGTTCCAATCGGTCAGGCTCGCGTAGGCAGAGAAACCGATGCAGTAGTAGATGAGCGCGCCGGCCAGGACCACGATCGGGAGGATGTAGAAATACGGGCTACCCCGTCGCAATATCGAGTTCAACCCGGCCTCTCTCTTCCCAGTGCCCCGCCAGGGTGATGTCAACGCTGGCGGACTCGGGAGGGAGCCGCAGGGGGATCGTTCAACGTTGAATGACGGATGATCGAGCAAGATGCTATCCCATAGTTCAACGTTGAACAAGATGCCTCGAAACGCTATGCTGCGAAAGCCCCACGGGTCGGACTTCTGCTCGGAATGTGGACTTTCGGCGACAAGAGGAGCTCGAATGGCGGGCGTGACCCTGCGCGACGTGGCACTGGCCGTTGGCGTGAGTGCGAAGACCGTTTCGAACGTCGTCAACGAGACGGGATGGGTCAGCGATGAGGTTCGCACCCGCGTCAAGGAGGCGATTCGCGAACTCGGCTACCGGCCCAATTTCGCAGCCCGGCAGCTCCGGCATGGGCGTACCGGTCTTCTCGCGCTCGCCGTGCCCGACCTTCGCGAGCCGTACTTCGCGGAGCTCGCCGCCTCCTTCGTCGGCACCGCGCAGAAGCACGGTCGGACGGTGCTCATCAACCACACCGGCGGCGACCGCGACGTCGAGCGTGGGTTGATCGAGGGCGAGGGGCTCCCATCCATCGACGCACTCGTGTTGAGCCCACTGGGCCTCACGGACGAGGACCTCGGGGCACGACGGAGCAAAGCGCCGCTCGTGCTGCTCGGCGAGCAGGCCGACGTGCTCCTCGACGAGAGCATCGTGCATCTCGGCATGCCCAACGTCACCGCATCGCGGGCCGCGGTGGAGCATCTCATCGCCCAGGGGCGTCGCCGGGTCGCGGCGATCGGTATTCAGAGTTCCGGTGCCAACGCTTCATCGACACTTCGTGTGCTCGGCTATCGCGAGGCGCTGGTGCATGCCGGCATCGCCGTCGATCCGGCGCTCCTGCGCGAGGTCGGCCACTTCTCCCGGGCCGAGGGCACTCGATCTGTGGAGGAGATGCTTGCGGAGCGGGTCGAGGTCGACGCGCTGTTCTGTTTCAACGACTCCCTGGCCTTCGGGGCACTTCACGCCCTCGCCGTGAATGGGATCACGGTGCCCGACGACGTAGCCGTGGTCGGTTTCGATGACATCGATGAGGGCCGATACACCGTCCCGACACTGACGACCGTCGGACCGGGCCCGGAAGTCATCGCCGACCGGGTCTTCGAGCTCATCACCCGCCTCGGGGAGCAACCGATCGGCCGCCATGTGCTCCCTCACGAGCTCGTGATACGTGAGAGCGCTTGACCGCGACGATCAAGACGATGGTCGGCGACAGGACTTCGGGGGCCTGGGTGCCCGCGCGTTCGAGCTGCTCCGCGGCGCGATGAGCGGTGAGGTGGTGCGGCGCACGTCGTCGGCGCTTCCCGAGCTCGTCATCCGCGAGAGCTCTGCTGCGCCGCGCCCGCTCCCCGAGTCCTGAGCGGCATACGCGATTCGGACCGCATCCCGCTGCTCTCGCAATTTCCCTCTAGCGCGAAACCGGCCGCGCTGTTAGCGTTCACATGTTAGCGCTCACAATGCGAACGTGGCGTGGCGACGGCAGGCGATGCCGTCGCCACGTTCGCATGAGCGCGCCCTCCTCGAAGACGAGAGAAAGGTCGAAGATGACCAGGTCCAGCACCACTGCTTCACCGCCGGTGGCCGAACAGTCAGACCGGCGACGAAGGATGAGCAGGCAGTCGGGCGTCGCGCTGTGCGCCGCGCTCACGCTCGCCATCCTCGCGCCGGCCGCCGCCGTCGCCATGCCGATCGTCGCAACCGCCGTCACCGCACCGGCCGACGTCGCCGCGAGCGACGCGTCTGGCGTGAACATCCCCAACCTCGACGACGTGCGTGGCGACATCACGCTCCCCGCGAACGGATCCGGCGGCTCCTCGCTCGCCTGGATCTCGAGCGACCCTGCGGTCATCTCGGCCGACGGGCTCGTCGAGCGGCCGCCCCACGGGTCCGACCCCGCCACCGTGACGCTCCGGGTGACGGCGACCTTCGGCGACTCGACCGCGACGCACGACTACGTCGCGACGGTGACCCCGGCGCCCGTGGACGAGCCGCTCGCCGCCTACTTCTTCCCGCACTTCGTCGGAGAGTCCACCCCCGACGGCGAGGAGATCTACTTCGCTGCCAGCGAGGGCAACGACCCCGAGGAGTGGATGAGTCTCAACGACGGCGAGTCCGTGCTCGCCTCGACCCTCGGCGAGCAGGGCCTGCGCGACCCATTCCTCATCCGCTCACCCGAGGGCGACCGCTTCTTCCTCCTCGCAACCGACCTGAAGATCTACGGCGGGGGCGACTTCGGCACCGCTCAGAGACCGGCAGCCGCTCGATCATGGTGTGGGAGTCCGACGACCTCGTGAACTGGTCGGAGCAGCGCGAGATCGTCGTGTCGCCCGAGAACGCGGGCAACACGTGGGCCCCTGAGGCGTACTGGGATGAGGCGAACCAGGAGTACATCGTGTACTGGGCCTCGGCGCTCTACCCCGCAGACCTTCCCGCCGACCAGCGCGACATCGGCACGAGCTACCAGCGGATGATGTACGCGACGACCCGTGACTTCGTCACCTTCTCGGAGCCGCAGGTCTGGATCGACGAACCGCAGGGCGCAGGCCGCGGCATGATCGATTCGACCGTCGCCCTCGAGAACGGCGTCTACTACCGCTTCACCAAGGACGAGTCGGACTTCACCGTCCGCGAAGAGCAGTCGACCGAGCTGCGCCGCACCCAAGGCGTCGTCGACGGCGACGGCTGGGGCCTCATCGCCGAGCACATCGGGGTCGGCCAGCCGAACCCCTGGGGCGGCACCTTCACCAACGGCGAGGGACCTTCGGTCTTCAAGTCGAACACGGATGACTCGTGGTACCTGCTGCAGGATCAGCCGTCGTACCACGGCGGCGAGGGGTACATGCTCTTCGAGAGCTCCGACCTCGCGAGCGGCGCGTGGACCGCGGTGCCCGACGCCGAGCTCCCAGAGAGCCCGCGCCACGGCACGGTGCTTCCGGTCACGGCGAGCGAGTACCAGCTGCTCCTCGAGACCTACCAGCCCGACGCGCTCGTCGACGGCGTGACCGTGACGCCGGATTCGGCCACGTTGTCACCGGGCGAGACGGCCGCCTTCGAGGCATCCGTCACGCCAGTGACCGCGGAAGACCGCAGCGTCACCTGGATCTCGAGCAATGAATCCGTGGCCACCGTCGACGCAGCGGGCGTCGTGACCGCGATCGCCGACGGCAACGCGACGATCACCGCACGCGCGGCGAGCGGCGCAGAGGGTTCCGCGACCGTGACGGTCGAGACGGCGGGGGCTCCTGAGCTTCCCGCCGACGCATGGGTCGACGGGTTCGACGGCGAGACGCTCGACAGCCGCTGGGCCATCGAGGGCGAAGCGCCCGACACGTGGTCGCTCACCGAGAACCCCGGCGCGCTCACGGTGCACTCGCAGAGCGGCGACACCTACCAAGGTGACAACAGTGCCAAGAACGTGTTCCTCGTCGACGTGCCCGCGGGCGACTTCACCGCGTTCACCTCGGTGACCGGCGCGGTCAGCCGCGACTTCCAGGGCGCAGGGCTCCTCGTCATGAAGGACTTCGACAACTACGTGCGCGCGGGCCTCACCAACGTGAGCTTCGCTCCGGGCGGTCCCACCATCATCGAGAACGGCGTCGAGCAGGGCGCGGTCTACGGCTCGACCTTCACACCGCGACCCGGATCGACGCACGAGTACTTGCGGGTGCAGCGCACCGGCGACGTGATCGTGACGAGCTACTGGACCGGCCACGAGTGGGCCGAAGCCGCGCGCGCGACCGTCGGATTCGACGCCGCCCGCATCGGCCTCTACGCGCTCGCCGCCGGTTCCGCGCCGAGCCACGAGGTGAGGTTCGACTACTTCGCGCTCGTGGCGCCCGAGGGTGCCGACATCGTGCCCGAGGGCATGTTCACGTTCGAGGGATCCGGCGACACCCGCCACCTCACGGCCGGTGACGGCGGCGCGCTCCGCCTCGACGGCACGCGGCCGCTCGCGCAGCTCGCGCTGACGGCGACCGAGGTCGAGGGTGACGCGGGTGGCGAGGCATCCGCTGCTCGTCCCGTGGTGATCCGCGACTCGGCGAGCGATCGCCCGCTCATCGTCGACGGCGACCGGCTCGTGCTCGGTGCTGGCGACGCCGAGGCGACCGCGTTCCGGCTGACGGATGTCGGTGGCAGCAAGGCCGCCCTGCACACGGTCGACGGCCGGTTCATCGTGCTCGGCGACGACGGCGCGCTCGTCGTCGGCGGCGAGTCCGATGCCGCACGGCTCACGATCGTGCCGGTCGAGATCACCGATCACACGATCGAGATCGACACCGACGCACCCCGCACCGAGATGAGCGATGACCTCTACGGCATCTTCTACGAGGACATCAACTACGCGGCCGACGGCGGGATCTACGCCGAGCTCGTACGCAACCGCTCCTTCGAGTTCAACACCGCCGACAACCGGGCGTTCAACGGGCTCACGGCCTGGGAGAAGGCCGAGCGAGGCGCCACCGGAACCATCGCGGTCGGGTCCGACCGTGCGCGCTGGCTGAACGACTCGAACCGTGCGTCGCTCACCATCCAGGCGAACGGTGCGGGCGTCGGCGTGCGGAACATCGGGTTCAACCGGGGCTTCGCGCTCGAGGAGGGCGAGAGCTACGACTTCTCGGTATGGGCCCGGTCCGCGACGGCGCAGCAGCTCACGGTCGCGGTCGAGAACACGGCCGGCACCACGCAGTTCGCGCTCGGCACGGTCGAGGTGGCCGGCGACGACACCTGGCGCAAGGTCGAGGTGCGTCTCACGGCGAACGCGACGACGGATGCCGGGCGCCTCGTGCTGCTCAGCGGCGCCGCGGGTTCCCTGCAGCTCGACATGGTCTCGCTCTTCCCGGTCGACACCTGGGTCGGGCCGGTGAACGGACCGAGCGTGCTCCGCAAGGACCTCGCCGAGAAGGTCGCCGAACTCGACCCGTCGTTCCTGCGCTTCCCCGGCGGATGCGTCACGAACGTCGGCACGTTCAACACGTACCTCGAGTCCGACGGCCAGGACCGCCGTCGCACCTACCAGTGGAAGGAGACCATCGGCCCCGTCGAGGAACGCCCGACCAACTGGAACTTCTGGGGCTACAACCAGTCGTACGGCCTCGGCTACCTCGAGTACCTGAAGTGGGCTGAAGACCTCGACGCGACGCCGCTGCCCGTGGTGTCCGTCGGCGCCAACGGCTGCGGCAGCACCATCCCCGAGATGACCGACCAGGCGCGCATCGACCGCTGGGTGCAGGACACGGTCGACCTCATCGAGTTCGCGAAGGGCGACGTGACGACCGAGTGGGGTGCCAAGCGCGCCGAGCTGGGACATCCCGAGCCCTTCGACCTGCGCTACATCGGCCTCGGCAACGAGGAGAACACCGACACGTTCCAGGCGAACTTCCCGCACTTCCGCGACGCGGTCGCGGCGGCGTGGCCGGATGTCACGATCATCTCGAACTCCGGACCGGATGACACCGGTGCTCGCTTCGACGAGCTGTGGCAGTTCAACCGCGAGCAGGGCGTCGACATGGTCGATGAGCACTACTACAACGACCCGACATGGTTCCTGCAGAACTCCGAGCGGTACGACTCGTACGACCGCGAGGGTCCGCACGTGTTCCTCGGCGAGTACGCGTCGCGCGGCAACACCTTCGCGAACGCCCTCTCGGAGGCGGCCTACATGACGGGTCTCGAGCGCAACTCCGACGTCGTGGAGCTCGCCTCCTACGCGCCGATGTTCGCGAACGAGGACCACGTGCAGTGGGCGCCTGACATGATGTGGTTCGACAACGACGAGTCGTGGGGCTCGGTGAATTACTACACGCAGCAGATGTTCATGACGAACGTCGGCGACGAGGTGGTTCCGTCGACCCACACCGAAGCGGATGCCGCATCCGACCTCGACGGCGGGGTCTTCCTGTCGACGTGGAACACGCGCGCGGCCTACGACGACGTGCGGGTGACCGACAACGCGACGGGCGACGAGCTCTACGCCGAGTCGTTCGACGGCACGGATGACCCGTGGGCCCCGGTCGCTGGATCGTGGGCGGTCACGGGCGGCGAGTACGTGCAGTCGTCGGCCACGACCACGGATGCCCGTTCGCTCAGCCCCGACGCGTACGCGCGGGACTGGTCGAACTACACGCTCGAGCTCGACGCCCGCAAGACGTCGGGAGCAGAGGGCTTCCTCATCGGCTTCGCGGCCGGCGGTCCGAACGACTTCTACTGGTGGAACCTCGGCGGCTGGAACAACACCCGCTCGGTGTTGCAGCACGCCGCCGGCGGTTCGGCCGGCGAGGTCGCGGCACTCGAGGGCAAGGGCGTCGAGACCGGGCGTGACTACCACGCGTAGATCGTGGTGAACGGCTCGACGATCGAGCTCTACCTCGACGGGGTGCTGCAGCTCAGCTACACCGAGCCCGCAGCGAAGGGCCTCTACCAGGTGGTCACTCGCGATGCCGAGACCGGCGAGCTTCGTCTCAAGGTCGTGAACCCGACCGGTTCGACGGCGCGCACGCAGGTGTCGGTCGCGGGCGGCCTGGAGATCGCCGACGAGGTGGCCGTGACCGAGATGGTCGGGGCGCCCGGCGACATGAACACGAAGGCCGATCCCGAGAACCTCGTTCCCGTGGATCGCGAGTGGTCGGGAGGCGGGAACGAGTTCAGCTACGACTTCCCGGCGTACTCGATCACGTTCCTGTCGCTCAGCGAGAAGCCGCATCCGAGCTGCGAGGTGAGCTACACCGTGGAAGGGGATTCGAAGAAGGCCTTCTCGGCCGACCTCACGATCACGAATACCGGTGACGCGCCGTACACCGCGTGGGAGCTCGGGTTCGAGTTCGCCGGGAAGCAAACGCTGCGCAACGGCCACGACGCGTGGTGGCAGCAGGACGGCGCAGCGGTCACGGCGAACAACCTCCCGTGGAACGGCACGATCCAGCCCGGTGAGACCGTCGGGCTCGGGTTCAACGGGAGGGTGAACGGGGGTGGGAACACCGAACCGGCCGCGTTCAGCGTGAACGGCGACGCCTGCACGGTGAAGTAGCAGCGATCAGCCAGCAGCGTCGGCCCCGAGCGGAATTCCGCTCGGGGCCGACGCTGCGGTTGCAGGACCGGATGGGCGGGTCAGCGCGTCAAAATCGGTCGTTTGCGACAGGGCCAGCCGACCGCTAGACAAGTGGGCCGATGTAGGCCAGAACGCGAGCTGCGGTTGAGCGAGGTGCCGACGATCAAGAAACGATGGTGTCTGTCGCCGGCCTACCGGAAGCCACATCAAAGGAGGATGATATTGCTTTGTCGAGCATTTCTCGACAAATACTCCAAGCGTGACATGACGCTCATGAATGCGGACCGAAGGAAGGCTCTCATGGACACTTCTCCATCCCGCACTGCTCCCGACACGGTCGTGCTGATCCACGGCTTTTGGGTCACGCCGCGCAGCTGGGAGCATTGGAAGCGGCATTTCGAGGCCAAGGGCTACACCGTCCTGGCGCCCGCGTACCCGGGCTTCGAGGTTGAGGTCGAGGCGCTCCGCGCGGATCCGACACCGATCGAGCAACTCTAGGTGTCTGAGATCCTCGACATGCTCGAGAAGTTGATCGGAGAACTCGACCGACCGCCGATCATCATGGGCCATTCGGCTGGCGGGGCGTTCACCCAGATCTTGCTCGACCATGGATTCGGCGCGGCAGGGGTGGTGATCAATTCGGCGCCGACCGAGGGCGTGAAGGTGATCCCGCTCTCTCAGATCAAGTCCTCGTTCCCCATCCTGAAGAACCCAACGAACCGGCATCGAGCGGTCGGCTTGACGCCGGAGCAATGGTACGAGGTGTTCGCGAACACGTTCAGCGAGGAGGAGTCGCTGGCCCTGTACGAGCGTTACCACATCCCCGCCTCCGGCAGGATCTTCTGGGGCAGCGCGCTCGCCAATATCCACCCCGGCAAGGACGACACCTACGTCGACTACCACAACGACGCTCGGCCGCCCCTGCTGTTCATCTCTGGGAAACAGGATCCCCTCTTCCCGCCCAAGGTGGGCCATTCGAACGTCAAGCACTACGAGTCGAACACGGTGACCGAGATCGTGGAGTTCGACGGACCGCATCTCTTGCCCGCGATCCCGGAGTGGGAGGCCCTCGCAGACTTCGCGCTCGACTGGGCCCAGAAGCACGCGACGTCCCGTTAGGGGCATCGACGGCGACCATCCTGCCGAGCTTGTGACGGACGCGCGACTGGGCGCTGGGCCCGCCGATCATGTGCCAGTACCGGAGGTGCGCGTGGCGAAGTACTCTTGCGTACGCCCGCGGCCCGACATCCCCACATGTCGGCCGCCGGTGGCAGACTGGCCCCGTGCTGCTCGACGAACTCGTGGTGACTGCCGACACCGTCGCGTCGACCCGGTCGCGACTCGCGAAGGTCGACGCGTTGGCCGAGCTGCTGCGCCGACTCGAGCCCGATGAGATCGCGCCCGCGGTCGGCTTCCTCGTGGGCAAGCCGCGACAGGGGCGCGTCGGTGTCGGCTGGCGATCGGTCGGCGCCGCGATGGGACAGCCAGCGGATGCAGCGACCGTCACCGTCGCCGAGCTCGACGCGATGCTCGATCGGCTCGCCGCGACATCCGGTGCCGGGTCATCGGGCGACCGCAGCCGCGAGCTTCGCGAACTCACGGCGCGAGCCACCGAGCGCGAGCAGGGCTTCATCGCTCGCGTGCTCCTCGGCGAGATGCGAACCGGTGCCCTCGAGGGGGTGCTCACCGATGCGATCGCGCGCGCGTCCGATCGACCGGGCGGCGTGGTGCGGCGCGCGGCGATGCTCTCGGGCGACCTCGGCGAGACCGCCCGGCTCGCGCTCACGGGCACCGAGGCCGAGCTCGAGGCGGTCGGGCTCGTCGTGGGCCGGCCCGTGCTGCCGATGCTCGCGGCCACCGCGTCGAGTGCGGCGGCGGCGCTCGAGACCACCGGCGAGGCATCCGTCGAATACAAGCTCGACGGCGCGCGCATCCAGGTGCATCGCGCGGGCGACGATGTGCGCGTCTTCACCCGCAACCTCGCCGATGTGACCCACCGCTTGCCCGAGGTCGTCGAGGTGGTGCGTGGCCTGCCCGTGCACGAGGTGATCCTCGACGGCGAGACCCTCTCGCTCGACGAAGACGGCGTGCCCAGGCCGTTCCAAGAGACGATGTCGCGGTTCGGAGCGGATGCCGCGCGCGCGACCCTGCTGCATCCGTGGTTCTTCGACGTGCTGCATGTCGACGGGCGCGACCTGCTCGACGAGCCGCTCGCGACGCGCCTCGCCGAGCTCGAGCGCATCGCGGCCGCCTATCGCATCCCCGGCGAGGTGACCGCCGACCCCGAGGTCGCCGAGCGCGTCTCGCGCGAGGCCCTCGCTGCGGGGCAGGAGGGCGTCGTCGTCAAGGCGATCGGGTCGACATATGCCGCGGGCCGGCGCGGTTCGAGCTGGATCAAGGTGAAACCCGTGCACACCTACGATCTCGTCGTGCTCGCGTGCGAGTGGGGCTCGGGGCGGCGCACCGGCTGGCTCTCGAACCTGCACCTCGGCGCGCTCGACCCGACCGGCGAGTTCGGCGAGCCCGGCGGCTACGTGATGGTGGGCAAGACGTTCAAGGGCCTCACCGACGCATTGCTCAAGTGGCAGACCGAGTACTTCCCGCAGATCGAGAAGCGCCGCACCGAGAACACCGTGTGGGTCGACCCCACCACCGTCGTCGAGATCGCGATCGACGGCGTGCAGGGATCGAGCCGCTACCCGGGCGGCATCGCGCTGCGGTTCGCGCGCGTCAAGCGGTACCGCGACGACAAGCGGCCCGAGGAGGCCGACACGATCCAGACGCTGCGCGGGCTGCTGCGCACGTGAGTCGGCCGGCACGCGGCATCCGCTCGCTCAGTGGTATCGCCCGCTGTACGCGTTGATCGCGGGCTGTCCACCGAGGTGGGCGTAGAGCACGTTCGAGTCCTTCGGGATCTCGCTGCTCGAGACGAGGTCGATGAGGCCCGCCATCGACTTGCCCTCGTAGACGGGATCGAGGATGACACCCTCGAGCCGGCCGGTGAGGCGCATCGCCGCGTCGGTCGACTCGACCGGGATGCCGTACTCGTCGCCCGCCCAACCCTCGAGCACCGTGATCTCGTCGTCGCGCAGGTCGCGGCCGACGTCGATGAGCTTCGCGGTGTTGCGCGCGATGCGGGTCACTTGGTCGCGGGTCTCGTCGATCTTCGCCGACGCGTCGATGCCGATCACGCGCCGCGGCCGCCCGCCGAAGTTCTGCTCGAGGTCGGCGAAGCCGGCGATCATGCCGGCGTGCGTCGAGCCGGTCACCGAGCACACGACGATCGTGTCGAAGAACACCCCGAGCTCGGCCTCCTGCGCGGCCACCTCGTGCGCCCAGTTCGCGAAACCGAGGCCGCCGAGCCGGTGATCGGATGCGCCGGCGGGGATCGGGTACGGAGTGCCGCCCGATTCCTCGACATCCGAAATGGCCTGGCGCCACGACTCCTTGAACCCGATGCCGAACCCGGCGGGGGAGAGCCGCACGTCGGCGCCCATGAGCCGCGACAGCAGGATGTTGCCGACGCGGTCGTTGACGGCATCCGGCCAGTCGACCCAGTGCTCCTGCACGAGCACGGCCTTCATGCCGAGGTGCGCGGCGACGGCCGCGACCTGACGGGTGTGGTTGGACTGCACCCCGCCGATCGACACGAGCGTGTCGGCGCCCTTGGCAAGCGCATCGGGCACGAGGTATTCGAGCTTGCGGGTCTTGTTGCCGCCGAAGGCGAGGCCGCTCGAGACATCCTCCCGCTTCATCCAGACGCGGGCGCCGCCGAGGTGAGCGCTCAGCCGGTCGACCGGATGCACCGGGCTCGGGCCGAACGTCAGCTGGTGACGGGGGAAGTCGGCGAGGGGCATGGGAGTCTCCTTCGGATCGCTACGGCGTGATCGAGTCGACGAAGGCGTATGCCTCGTCGGTGATCGTGCGCCACCGATCGACGCCGTCGGCGAGCGGCACGACGGCCCACTCGCGCCTCGGGCTGCCCGCCATCACCATGTTGTCTAGGCCGAGCGCTTCGATGCGCTCGGCGGGCAGCTTCACGACGAGGTCGCCGGACTTCGAGGCGAAGGCGAAGATCTTGCCACGCACCGAGAGACCTTCCGAGTTGAACATCCTGCTCATCGCGGTGTCCGGCTTCGACAGGATGTCGGGCGCGATCTCATCGAGTACCTCGCGTCCTCGCGCTCGATCGTCCATGGGTCGACGTTACGGCCGCGGATGCCTCGACGACAAGACGCGGCATCCGCTGTCTTCAGAATTCAGGATGCCTGCTCGGGTCGGGCTTGGTCAGTGCGGCGATTCGCGCCCGAAGCGTGCGTCGCGGGTCGCTTGTTCCTGATTCTGCACGCCCTCTACTCGAGCTTGGAGATGTCGATTCCGGTGATGGGCTCGCCCGCGGGCTCGTAGACGAGCGAGATCGCCCCCTTCGGGAAGACCGTGGGCGGCTCGACGAGCCTGAAGGCCGACGGCACGAGGCCGTCGGTCCAGAGCCGCTTGCCGGTGCCGAAGGTGATCGGGTAGACCCAGAGGTTCAGCCGGTCGACGAGGTGCTCCGCGAGCAGGGTCTTCACGAGGTCGCCGCTGCCGAAGACGTGGACCTCGTCGAAGCGGTCGCGGATCGCAGCCACCTCGGTCGCGACATCCGTCACCACCGTCGTTCCAGCCCAGCTGGGGTCGGTCAGCGTGCGCGACGCCACGAACTTCGGCACCGCGTTGAACTTGACAGCGATGGGATCATCGCCGGCGTTCGGCCAGTAAGCGGAGAAGATGTCGTAGGTCTTGCGGCCGAGCAGCAGCGCCTGGAGCCGATCGATGCCGGCGCCGATCGACTCACCCGACTCGTCGTCGAAGTACGCGCCCTGCCATCCGCCGAAGTCGAAGCCGCCTTCGCGATCCTCGTCGGGGGCGCCCGGCGCCTGGTACACCCCGTCGAGGGTGATGAAGAGGTCGACGGCGATGATTCCCATGAGCTGCTCCTTCGCATGCGCAAGACGGCGGAATCGACATCCGCCTCCTTACATATTTCGCGAGTTGCCTGAATTTTCAAGCCCTGTCGTGCAACCGGCAACCCGTGCTGCAATGGGCGAGTGGACAAGGGTGCGGAAGTCATCGCACCGAACCGCTCGCTCGACGAAAAGCTCGACGTTCAGGTCACTGGGGGAATGGTTCGCGGCGTACTCGAAGACGGCCTGCTCGCCTGGCGCGGCATCCCGTATGCGGCGCCGCCCGTGGGGGAGTTGCGATTCGCGGCCCCGGCTCCGGTCGTGCCCTGGGAGGGCGTCCTCGACGGGTCCGAGTTCGGCCCGATCGCGCCGCAGCCGTTCTCGTATCGGCTCATCCGTCCACCTTCAGCCGTGGTCCCGAGTGACGAGGACTGCCTCACCGTCAACGTGCGGGCGCCGATCCGTGACGCGGCTTCCATGCTGTTGCCCGTGCTGGTCTTCATCCACGGCGGCGGCTACAGCGCAGGGTCGTCGCGCGACTTCTCGGGACAGGGCGAGGGATTCGTGCAGAGTAGGCGGATCGTATTCGTGAGCTTCAACTATCGGCTCGGGGCGCTCGGTTACCTCGACTTCACCGCCTACTCGAGCGCGGAACGCCTGTTCGCGAACAACCTCGGACTGCGCGACCAGGTGGCGCTGCTGCACTGGGTGCAGGACAACATCAGCGGCTTCGGCGGAGACCCCGAGAACGTGACGGTGTTCGGCGAGTCCGCGGGCGGCAATGCCGTCACCACGCTTATGGCCACGCCTTCTGCGCGGGGGCTGTTCGCTCGCGCGATCGCGCAGAGCCCACCGCCCACCGCCGTCTACGGGCCGGCGGTGACCTCCCGCTGGGCGCAGGAGTACGTCGACATTCTGCGAGATGTCGTCGGTGCGCGTGAGACAGTCGACGGCGACGCGGAAGCCGATGGGCGCGCGCTGCTCTCGCCGCAGCAGTTGCTGGCGGAGGCTCCGGTCGACGATCTGGTCGCGGCATCCGTCACCCTGCAAGCGAGCATTCCGGATGCCTACCCCGGCGCGTTCTGCTTCGCGCCGGTCGTCGACGGGGAGTTCCTGCCGGAATTGCCGATTCGGGCGATCCGCGACGGCCGTGCTCATCGAGTGCCGCTCATCATCGGGACGAACGATCGCGAGGGCTCGATCTTCCGCGGCCGCGTCGACATCCTGCCGCGCACGCCCGAGCGGATCGACGCGTTATTCGAACGCGCGCCCGTCAGCTCGCAACAGGCGATGCGCGACGCCTATCCCGGTCTGCCCGGGCTGCGAGCAGGCGCCGACTTCGGCGGTGACTACGGCTTCTGGTACCCGAGCACCCGGGTGGCGGACTTCCACTCGCGGTACGCGCCCGTCTGGTCGTACCGCTTCGACATGGCGCCGCGCCTGCTCGAGATCCTCGGCCTCAACGCAACGCACGGGATCGAGATGTTCACCCTGTTCGACAGCACGGAGGAGCCGCTCGCCCGCATCATGACGTCGCTCGGCGGGCAGGAGGCCTACGCGGCGGCCGGCGAGCGGATGCGCGCGCTCTGGCTGCAGTTCGCCGAAGACGGGATCCCGGCCGAGACGTGGCCGCGCTACGAGGAACGTACGAGGTCCACGCTCATCGTCGACGCCGAGGATCGCATCGAATCAGACCCGCGGCGCGAACGACGGCGGGCCTGGAACCGGTTCATCCCGTCACTGGCGGGCTGACGCTGCGAGCCGACGTCGTCTCGGCGAGAGTCCGACCTGTACGCTCGGGACCGGTCCCGCCGCCGATCGGCGGACGGTGAGGGAGACCGCGATTCATATGTCGTCGGTGTGGGAGCGCTACGGTGTCGTCATCTCGGCGACCGTCCTGCTCGGCCTGCCCCTCGGTGCGCTCGTGGTCTTCTGGCTGGTGCGGCGTCGAATCAGACGTGGCTGGTCGCCGGCGTGGGCTTGGCGCGCGACGGTGGCCGAGGTCTGCCTCGTCGTGGGCACGGCGCCCTGGGTGTGGATGATCATGACTCCGACATCCGGCCCTCACAGCCTTCAGCTCATCCCACTGCATGATCTGCAGGCTGTGCTCACGGGGGACGACAGCGTCGTGCAGGTGATCGGGAACCTCCTGGCCTTCGCCGCGCTCGGATTCGTTCTCCCGATCCGATTCCGCCTCGCGGAGGCCAGGTGGGTTCCGGGCGTGGTCGCGGTCGTGGTCGCCAGCTCGTCGCTGCTCGTCGAGGTGCTGCAGTTCACACTGCAGCTCGGCCGGGTGTCATCAGTCGACGACCTCCTGCTGAACACGGTCGGGGCAGTTCTCGCGGCCCTCGCTTCGATGCGATGGTGGCGGTCACGCGCCGACTGCGCTGCGAGCCCGAGCCCGCTACCAGGGTGACGGGCGGTCGTTGTCGCGCTGGCTGTCGTCGGGGAGGTGCGGCAGCTCGGATCCGCCCGCGCGGATGCACAGCCACCGCAGTTGCTCTGGACTGTCGGGGATGCACCGCCACGTGCGCCAGACGCCCTGACCGACTCGCACGACGGCGCCGGGACCGACGTCGACGACATCCTCGTCCAGACCCATCTGCCCACGTCCGGCGAGGAACACGTAGAGCTCCTCGATGCGAGCGTGCGTGTGCCAGTATCCTGCTTGCTCGCCCGGCTCATACGCGTTCGCAGTCATGCCGATGTACTGCATCGTCAGGTCATGATCGACGACCCGTCGACCGTCACGCGAAGTGTCGGGGCGGAAGCCGCCGTAGTGCTCCCGCCACTCGTCGGGCCCGCCCATCTCCAACACCTCGTAGTCGCTCACGACGTCACTGTAGCGGGCCGAGCAAGGAGAGCGGATGCCGCGGGCGCTCGCCGCGGCATCCGCTCGGCCTCACTTCAACACGTCCACACCGTCGAGGGTGAAGGTGCCGCTCACGACGGTGACCGCGATCGTATGCTCACCGCTTCCGAGGCCGCGCACCCAGTGCGACGTCTGCCGCACACCGGTCGCGCCCACCGTCACTCGCGTCGGCGGCGCGCCGTCGACGGAGACGTCGATCGTCGCGGCAGCCGTCGCGCCGAAGAGGTTGATCCCGCTCCCGCTGAAGGGCAGGGAGACGGATGCTCCGGCCGCGAGCTCGTGGTTCGTGCGGTTGTAGTGCGCGAACCCGACCTGGCGGAACGTGACCGGCCCGCTGTACGCGAGCGACGCCACCGTGTCGTCGAGTTTCTCGGACTGCCACGCGAGCCCGTCGACCGGGGTGATCGCGAGGTCGTCCCAGTTCGTCTCGTAGTATCCCGAGACGAGTGAGACGCGGCCCGTCATGACCGGGCTCACCGAGGTGTCTGTCCAGGTCGTGAGCTCGGTGCCGTCGACCGACGGCGTGAGGGCGTTCTCCGCCGCCGTGAGCGAGATCCGGTGCCACGCCCCGGCGTCGAAGTCGGCGATGGTGCCGGATGCCACGACGGCGTCGCGCTTGCGAAGCTCCCACGCGCCGCCCGGTGAGACTCGCACCGCATAGGCCGCGAGGTCGGAACCCTGCGTCACCACCTGCCGCACCCCGAGGCCGGCGAAGTTCGCCAGCGTGGCATCCTTCACCTCGGTGTCGAACTTCACATCGACGGCCGCGGTGTAGTTCGCCCACGTGTGGTCGCCGAGGATCGTCGCGGGTGCGTCGGTCGACAGCTTGTTCTGGCTTCCGTCGCCCCAGACGTTCCAGGTGTAGGGCCGGTTGTCGGCGGTGATGCGTTGCTGCAGCACGTTGTCGTGCCCGGCTTCGGCGGAGCTCACCACCTCGAAGGCGCCGTTCTGGTCGGCCGTGTAGCGGGGCGTGCCGCCGCGACGGTCGAGGTACGACATGCTCACGCCGCCGACGTCTTCAGCGGGGTAGTCCGCGTATTCGAAGTCGTCGGTGTAGGGCAATTCCAGCGGGCTGTTCTCGGCGGTCGAGGCGTATTCGCCGCTCGCGTACTCCGTCGTCGTGTCGGTGAGCCCGTCGGCGAGCGACGAGATCGTGAGGATCGAGTACGGCGCGACCTCGACCCTGTAGACGACGTAGCTCGTGCCGTCGGCGCCGGCCTCGGTGCGCACCGGCTTGATGTAGCCGATGTTCTGGAAGTAGTCGGCATCGTAGGCCTCGCCGGACTCCGGGCCCGTCGTCTCCCACAGGTGCAGGGGCGTGTTCTTGGTGACCCCCAGATCGGCGACCTTGACCTCGAAGTGGCGGGGCTTGGCGGTGTTGTTCGCGTGCACCTGGGTGAAGTCGGGCTTGTGCGCCCCGCGGCCCGGGGCGTCGGCCGCGGCCGGGTCGAGCGGTTCGCGCAGTGTCAGCACGGTGCGGGTGCTCGATCCGACGGCGGTGCCGCCGTCGGCGAACGTGCCGTCGCCGCCACTCGCGCCCTCGATGTATTCCCAGCCCTGGTCGATGAACTGCATGAAGTGGCGCACCAGGACGATGCCGACGCCGCCCTCGTAGTAGCCCGACCATGGGTCGGAGGCACGGATCAGGTGCTTCGGCGAGTACGACGAGCCCTCGTACAGGGCGCTCACCGCCGGCTGGAAGAGGAACGAGGTCATGTGCGCGGGGTTCGCGCCCGACCCCGACCACTTGTATGCGTTGATGAACCGGTCGGCGATGTCGACCGCGCCGACCGTGCCGCCGATGCCGCCCATGTCGGGCTGCGCGGTGAGCCGGTACTCGGGGTCGATCATCGGGGCCACGCCCTCGGAGTAGATGACCTCCTTGCCGAACTCTTTGTTGAGCCGGGTCAGGTTGGGGCCGCCGCCGATCGTGTAGTGGATGCCGATCGCATCGACCTGCTCAAGAGCCTCGGGGCTCGCGAGGATCGCTCCCGCGACGCCCTCGCCGTTCCGGTAGGAGTCGAGCGCGACGATCTCGATGTCGCCGTAGTCGTATCGGGCGTCGGATGCCGCTGCGTCGGCCTCGAGGCGCGTGGCGACCTCGATCGTCCACGCGAGCTCGCTCGCGATGTACTTGGCGTTCACCTCGTTCTGCGACGGGCTGATGTAGTCGAACTTCACGCCGTAGGTGTCGTATGCGGCGTCGATGGTCTCCTTGTACCACTGATACCGCGCATCGGTCTGGTTCCCCGTCCACGACGGCTCGGCCCACCGCAGCGCCTCGACCTTGAGGTCGCGGTTGATCGTCTTCGCGTCGGCGATCAGCCGGAATCCGGCGCCGCGCAGCACGTTGGCCGGCTCGTCGGCGCTGCGCTTGGTCGCGGGCTCCGCGCCCGACGACGTGTTCACGTCGGCGCCGAGCTCGACCTTGATGTGCATCAATCCCGCGCCGGTGTCGGTGTTGAACAGCATGTTCAGAATCCGCCAGTACGCCTCGGGGTTCTCCTCGCGATAGTCGAGCAGCAGCCGCGACGTGTTGTTGCACGACACCGAGCCGAACCCGCCGAACACGTTGAACGCGCTCCCGTCGGGCGCACGTTCGACGTCGTCGCCGTCGACGATGAGCTCCTTCCAGTCGACGGAGTCGTCACCGAACTCGAGCTTCGGGGGCTCCGAGCCACTCGTGTCGAGCGCGATCGCCGACGGCGCCGCTGCGAGCGACGCAGCGATCAGCGCCCCTGCGGCGGCGGTGGCGGCGAGCCTCCACCTGGATTTCTGAGTCATGCGGGATTCCTTTCAACGTTGAAGGGAGCGTGGATGCCTCGATCAGCAATGACCTGGGCGATCCAGACCTACGCGACGCGAACGTATCGACCCGCGAACAGGGCGCACAACGAAAGGAACGCATTCGTTCGCACTCGAGCCCAAGCGAACATCGGCCGGCTCAGGCCGTCGGGCTCATCCGCCCGAGACCGGTATCCACACCCGCATCGTCGAAGGGCCCCGATTCGCCCAGTCCTTGTACGGTCGCATCTTCGCGGTGAACGGCTCGCCGAGTTCTGCAGCGGCGGCCTGATACGGCCAGTCGTCTTCGGGTGCCGTGCGACGGCGGAGGCGCACGATCGCGCCGTCGAAGTCATCGACGGGGGAGAAGTCGGGGTCGAGCTCCACGTGCTCGACATCGATGCCCTGGGGCAGGTCCACATCCTCGAGCGCGAGCACGAGCGGACCGCGCTCCACGGCGGACTGGCCGCGCACCGCGTCGATGCGCGGATGGGCGCGGCTGAAACGCGGCTCCATGGGGAGGCGGAGCTCGATCACGTCGCCCACCGAGAGGCTGCGCTCGACGGTGAAGACCGAATCGGTCGCCAGGGTCGTGACGCCGGCGATCGCGACCTCGGCGCGACCCAGGGCCCACCCGGGGATCCGCAGCGAGACGGGCACGGGCCGTTCAGGGGCATCCACCACGACGACACGCACCGCGTGCGGGTACTCGCTCTCGATGCGGATCGCGATGCGCTCGCCGTCATCGAGGGTCGTGTCGACGGTGTACGAGCCGTACTGGTGCAGCTGCACTCCTGCGCCGTCGGTCGTCGCGAAGTACCCGGCCGCAGATGCCAGGGTGCGGGCGACGTTCGTCGGGCAGCACGACACTTCGAACCACGGCGCTCGCATGCTCGCCTCAGCCCGCTCGCTCAGTTCGTCGTCGGTGGTCGCCGCCCCTGCAGCGCGCTGGTGCAGCGTGTTCGCGTAGTAGAACGCCCGCCCGTCGGCTCGCGGCGACACGAGCACGGCGTTCAGCAGCGTCCGCTCGATCTGGTCGGCGTAGCGGGCGTCGCCCGTCTGCACGAGCAGCCGCCAGCTGAGCATGACCGACGCGATCGCGGCGCAGGTCTCGGCGTAGGCGCGGTCGGACGGCAGCTCGAAGTCGTCGCCGAACTCCTCGTTCTGGTGGTGCGCGCCGACCCCGCCGGTGAGGTAGCTGCGGCGCGCGATCGTGCGCAGGTACTGCGATTCGACAGCGGCGAGCAATTCGTCGTCGCCCGTCTCGACGGCGACGTCCACGGCGCCCGCGGAGAGGTAGAGCGCTCGCACCGCGTGCCCGCGCAGCACCTCGGCATCGCGCACCGGCACATCGTCCTGGAAGTACTCATGCCCCTGGAAGAGCGTCGTGCCGAGCGTGCCGTGCCCGCGCCGTTCGACGAACAGCCGGGCCAGTTCCAGGTACCGGGGTTCGCCGGTCGCGCGGCCGAACTCGGCGAGGGCGACCTCGATCTCGGGATGCCCGCACACCGCCGGCCGGCCCCCCGGACCGAACTCGGTATGGAGGTGGTCGGCAAGGCGGCGCGCGATCGCGGGCAATTCGTCGTCGTGGCCCGTGCGGAGCCGAGCGACGGCGGCCTGGATGAGGTGGCCGTGGCAGTACAGCTCGTGGCCCCATTCAAGGTCGCTGTAGCGGGCGCGCTGTCCGGCGTGCCCGAAGCTCGTGTGGAGGTATCCGTCGTCGTCCTGCGCTGCGGCGACGCGCGACACGATCCCGCGGTAGCGCTCGTCGAGCACGGCATCCGGTCGTCGCCCGAGTTCCCAGGCCATCGCCTCGAGGAGCTTGTACACCTCGGAATCGACGAACTCGATACCCGCGTGGCTGCCAGAAGCGATGCCGGCGACGCGATCGAAGTTCGCGATCCAGCCGATGCGCTCCATCCAGCCGAGGCAGTGGTCGACGATGACGCCCGCATTCAGCTCCTGCATCCGGGCCCAGAGGCCACCCGTGATCTTCACTTCGCCGACTCCGAGCGGGCGGAGCGCCCCGCGCGACGGCGCGATCGGCCCACCGCGTCTGGTCGAGACGGAGGCGAGATGTGGGGAGGCGGTGCTGTTCACGGCGGTGTGCGTCCTCATCGTTCGTGCGAATCAGGTGTTCCGGGAGACTTGCAATGTCGAACCGGTTCGATTACCGTAGCGTCTCATCCACACGGATTCAAGACGTTCGTTCGACGGCCAGATGCGGGAATTCCCGCGTTCGACGACACGGTATGGCTCGGAATCCGGCATAATCCGATGAGAATCATCGAATCGGTTCGAAGAAGAACGGGACGAGAGTGGCAACGATCGGCGACGTAGCCAAGGCGGCGGGAGTCTCCCGCAGCACCGTCTCGTACGCCCTGTCGGGCAAGCGCACCATCTCGGCTGAGACGCGTGAGCGCATCGAGTCCGCGATCAGCCGGCTCGGCTTCACCCCGAATGCGGGGGCGAGAGCGCTCGCGACCTCGCAGACCATGGTCCTCGGCCTCTTCGTGCAGTTCTTCCGCGACGAGTTCTCGCCGGCCATGCTGCAGTATGTCCTCCCGATCTCGGATGCCGCACGGGAAGCGGGCTACGACATCCTCATGGTCACGGAAGACGACGGCCCGAAAGCGCTGCGCCGCATCACCGACTCCGACATGGTCGACGGCGTCGTGCTCCTCAACGTCGCCCACGAGGATGAGCGGATCCCGCCGCTGCGCGCCGCGCGCCAGCCGGGCGCCCTCGTGGGTCTCCCGAAGGACACCGAGGGCCTCGACGTCTTCGACCTCGACTTCGGTGAGGCCGCCCGCATGCTCGTCGATCACCTCCACGACCTGGGCCATCGCGAGATCATCCTGGTCTCCCCGCACGAGCACGTGATCACGCGCGGCGGCGCCTACGCCTGGCGCTTCCGAGAGGCCGCACTCGAGCGCGCCGCGCGATACGGGCTGCGGATCCACCCGTACGCCGGTGAGACGCAGCAGCCGGCGATCAACCAGTCGCTCAACTCCATCCTCGACCAGCGCCCGAGCGCAACAGCGCTGATCGTGCACAACGACGCCATGATCGCGGGGCTCCCGCCCGTGCTCAACGCCCGCGGGGTGCGGGTTCCCGACGACCTCTCGGTCGTCGGCATCTTCTCCGAAGACTTCGGCCGACTGTTCTCATTGCCGTACACGGCCATCGAGACGTCGCCCGACAAGCTGGGCCGCGCGGCGGTCCAGGCGCTCGTGCAGCGAATGCAGGATCCCGACAGCGCCAGTGCGCCCGTGGTCCGATTCATCGCACCCGAACTGACGGATCGAGGCAGTACCCGCTGACCCGTCGCTCACCTGTCGGCGGGGCATCCGTCGGCTCGGCTGTCGAACCGGTTCGACAGAACACCAGGAATCACTGAACACCACACGCACCATTCAAGGAGGAATACCGTGGCAACACTGCACAAGGCGCGCGTGTTCGGCGCCGCCATCATCACCGTCGGCGTGGCAGCCGCAGCACTGACCGGATGCTCGACCCCTGGCGAAAGCACGGCGGCGTCCACCGAGTACACGCTCTGGGACCCGTACCCCGACCGTGACGCCGAGTCGACGTGGGCGAAGGCCATCGACGCCTGCGCCGCCGACCTCGACATCACGATCAAGCGCAACAGCGGCAACACCGGCGACACCGTGAAGGACCTCACCACGGCGGCCGGCAACCTGCCCGACGTCGCCATGGTCGACAACCCCAAGGTCGCCACGCTCGCCGACGCCGGCCTGCTCACGACGACCGAGGACAACGGCTTCGACGTCTCGAGCATCGAGGAGAACATCCTCAGCGCCGGCGAGATCGACGGCAAGGTCTACGGCGTGCCGGTCGGCGCGAACACCCTCGGCCTCTACTACAACCCCGCGGTGCTCGAGGCTGCAGGCGTCGACATCGCGTCGGTGACCGACTACGCGTCGCTCACCGCGGCGCTCCAGCAGATCGTCGCGTCGGGGAACAAGGGCATCACGTTCTCCGCGGTCGGCACCGAGGAGGGCTCGTTCCAGTTCCTCCCGTGGTTCTGGGGAGCCGGCGCCGACCTCACGGCGCTCGACTCCGGTGAGGCCGAGAGCGCGCTGCAGCTGTGGACCGGCTGGGTGACCACGGGCCTCGCCCCGAACTCGGTGATCTCCAACACCCAGGGCACAAGCTGGGACGAGTTCCTCACGGGCGAGTACGGCTTCGCCGAGAACGGCTCCTGGTTCAAGTCCGCCGCCGATGAGGCGGGCTACGAGTCCATCCAGATCCCCGGCATCGACGGTGGTGTCGCCCCGGCTCCGACCGGCGGCGAGTTCATCACGATCCCCGTTCAGAAGGACACCGCCCGCTACGAGACCTCCGCGAAGATCGTGGAATGCCTGAGCAGCGGCGACACCGGTGCGACCGCTCTCGGGTACGTCGCGCCGACGGCCGACGGCCAGGCAGCCCAGCTTGCGGCCGACCCGACGCTCGAGTTCTGGACCAGCGCCGTGGGCGACGCGAAGCCGCGCACCGCCGACAACCTCGGCATCTCTTACGGCGTGATCTCGGAACAGCTCTACACCGCCGTGCAGAACGCGCTGAGCGGTGCGTCCTCTCCGGCGGACGCGCTCGCCGAAGCGCAGGCGACGGCAGCCGAGAAGCTCGAGAAGTAGTCGGCGGAACACCCGCACCGCCCGCACCGCCCCTCGATGGGAGAAGTCACATGACCGCGACACACACCACATCCAGGGTGACGGTGCGCGGCGAAACAGGGGAGGTGGCGTCGTTCCCCCGCGCCACCTCCCCGGTTCGCCCGCTTCCCGATCGCCGGCTTCGCAGCAGGCAGCGCCTGCGGGGGCACCTGACGGCCTGGGCGTTCATCGCGCCCGTCGTCATCTACCTCGCCGTGTTCTACGCCTACCCGCTCTACCGCAACCTCGACCTGAGCTTCCGCGACTACACGCTCCGTTCGTTCATCGACGGAACGGCCCCATTCGTGTGGTTCGACAACTACGTCGAGGTCATCCAGAGCTCGACGTTCACGCCGGCGCTCCTCAACACGGCGGTGTTCACCCTCGTGTCGATCGTGTTCCAGTTCGCCATCGGCCTCGCGCTCGCCGTGTTCTTCTTCAGGCGGTTCCCTCTCGCGCCCACCCTCCGCGCGCTCTTCCTGGTGCCGTGGCTGCTTCCGCTGCTCGTGTCCGCGTCGGTCTGGGCGTGGATGCTCAACAGCGAGTCGGGCATCATCAACGCGGGACTCGAGGCCATCGGCCTCACACAGGTGAACTGGCTGACCTCACCGCAGTGGGCGATGGTGTCCGTGCTCCTCGCGAACATCTGGATCGGCATCCCGTTCAACCTGGTGATCCTCTACAGCGGGCTGCAGAACATCCCTGGTGAGGTCTACGAGGCGGCGTCGCTCGACGGCGCCAACGGCTGGCAGACGTTCTGGCGCATCACCTTCCCCCTGCTCCGGCCGGTGTCGGCGATCACGATCCTGCTCGGCCTCGTGTACACGCTGAAGGTCTTCGACATCATCTGGATCATGACGCGCGGCGGGCCCGGCGACGCGTCGGCCACGTTCGCGATCTGGTCGTACCGGCTCGGCTTCGGCGGCGGATCGCCCGAGCTGAGTCCGGCCGCCGCGGTGGGCAACCTGCTCATCGTGCTGGCGTTCGTGTTCGGCCTCATCTACATCCGTACGCAGCGTCGATTGGAGCGCGCATGACCTCGGCGAGAAGGATCGGGAACACCGTGATCGGCGTGATCTTCACGGCGCTGATGCTCTTCCCGCTCTACTGGATGATCAACGTCTCCCTGACGCAGCCGACGGACCTGCGGAAGGACCCGCCGAACCTGTTCCCAGTGAACCCCACCTTCGACGGCTATACGCGGGTGCTCAGCGAGCAGTTGCCCTACCTCGGCACGAGCCTCGTCATCGGGCTCGGCACGGTCGCCGTGACGCTCCTGTTGTCGGCGCCTGCCGCGTTCGCGCTGGCGAAGCTCCGGCCCCGCGGCGGCACGGTGCTGAACTTCGTGCTGCTCATCGCCCAGATGATCCCCGGCATCATCATGGCGATGGGCTTCTACCTCATCTTCCACAGCTGGGGCATCCTCGACACGGTTCCCGGCCTGATCCTCGCCGACTCGACGCTCGCCGTGCCCTTCGGCGTGCTCATCTTCACGGCATTCATGGCGGGGATCCCCGAGGAGCTGATGTCGGCGGCCAAGATCGACGGCGCCGGCCCGTGGCGCACCTTCCGGTCGATCGTCATGCCCATCAGTCGCAATTCCGTCGTCACGGTGTCGCTGTTCACGTTCCTGTGGGCGTGGTCCGACTTCATCTTCGCCTCGACGCTCAACCGCGGCGGTGGGTTCCAGCCGATCACGATGGGCATCTACAAGTACATCGGCAACAACACGCAGGACTGGAACGCCATCATGGCCACCGCCGTCGTCGCTTCGATTCCGGCGGCCGTGCTGCTCGTCGTCGCACAGCGCTACGTCGCGGCCGGCGTCACCGCAGGGGCGGTCAAGGACTGATGCCGACCCTCGAATTCCCCCTCGCCGAGGTGCCGTTCAGCATGCGCGGCTCATGGCTGTCGGTATCGCGCGTGCTCGGACTGCACCGCTCGGCCGAACTCATCCACCTCGTCTCGCACCAGACCGGCATGCATCCCGTGCTCTCGTTCCAGCCCATCGCGGGCGGCACGCCGGTCGAGACGACCGAGTTCGCCGCGCCCGAGCGGCTGCGCTGGGCGAGCGGCGCCGGCGAGTTCACCGCAGCCTTCGCCGACGTCGACACCGTGCGGGTTCGCGGCGCAGGGCTCGGATTGCGACTTTCGGATGCCTCGGGCGGATTGACGCCGTTCACGGGCACGTTCCTCTTCATCGCGCCGCAGGACGGCGCCGCCGTACTGACCTCGTACGAGACCGGTCGGCGCTACCGCGTCACCCGGCTCGCCGGGGAGTTCTCGGTGATCGGCGCCGAGCGCCTGGGCGCGGGGGAGCGGGCGATCGAGATCGGCGCCGACGGGGGCGAGTGGGAGATCGCCATCGAGGAGCTGATCTCCGAGCCGGCCCCGTTCCGGCCGAAACGATCCTTCGACGACGTCGTGGCCGCCCGGGCGGCCGAGTTCGCCGAGTTCGCCGACGGGATCGCGCCTTGGCGCGCGGAGCATCCGGGCGCCGCGCTCGCGGCATACGTGCTCTGGTCGGCGACCGTGCGCCCACTCGGATTCGTCACCCGCGAGGCCGTGCTGATGTCGAAGCACTGGATGAACAAGGTGTGGAGCTGGGATCACTGCTTCAACGCCCTGGTGCTCGCGTCGTCGCATCCCGAGCTCGCCATCGACCAGTTCCTCGTCGTGTTCGACCATCAGGTCGCGACCGGCGCGCTGCCCGACTCGATCACCCACTCCGAGGTGCTCTACAACTTCGTGAAGCCGCCGATCCACGGGTGGATGTGGTCGGAGCTGCGGCGCCGGCTCCCCAGCCCCGTACCGGCCGACGTGCTGCTCGAGGTCTACCGGCGGCTCGCCGCGTGGACCCGCTACTGGCTCGATCATCGCCGCGGACCCGGCGAGGCACTGCCGTTCTACGAGCACGGCAACGACAGCGGATGGGACAACTCGACGGTGTTCGACCTCGACCGGGTCGTCGAGTCTCCCGATCTCGCCGCCTTCCTCGTGCTCCAGCTCGACGAGCTCGCCCGGCTGGCCGACGAAGTGGCACCGGATGCCGCTGGCGGCTGGCGCATGGAAGGGGAACTGCTCCTCGGGGCCCTCATGAGCGAGCTGTGGGACGGGGAGCAATTCGTTGCGCGCTCGGTCGCCGGTCGGCGCATCGCGAGCACGTCGAGCCTGCTCACGGCGCTGCCCCTCATCGCGAGCCATCGGCTCCCCGGCGACGTGTCGCAGCGCCTGGCCGAGAAGGTCGCGGCGCACCTCACCGCGTTCGGCCCGGCGACCGAGCTGCCGAGTTCCCCGCTCTACGACGCCGACGGGTACTGGCGGGGGCCCATCTGGGCTCCGTCGACGATCATCGTCGAGGCGGGCCTCCGCGCCGCGGGCCACCACGACCTGGCGGACGACGTCAGCGAGCGCTTCCGCCGCCTCTGCGAACGCAGCGGCTTCGCGGAGAACTTCGACGCGCTCACGGGTGCGGGCCTGCGCGACCGGGCCTACACCTGGACGGCGAGTGCCTACCTGCTGCTCGCAGGCCAGGCATCCGAGCGCTCGATGGTGATGGCGGAGGCGGTGACAGCGGAGATGGCGCTAGCCGAGATGGCGAGCGAGTCGGCTGGAGGAACCTAGCAGAGAACGAGCACATGGCCGGCCGCGATCTCACCCGGGATCGCGGCCGCCGGCGTGCATCGTTGCCGATAAATCCCAGATCAGATGCCATTTAACTCTGCGCAACACTCTTGACCCCAGGGCGCGGGTCGCGCTAGATTCAGCGATCGAACCGGTTCGACGCTATGGCGTGGCCGGCCCAACGGGATGCGAGGAGGCAGACCATGAACCCTTCTGATCGACGAAGCGGCGCCGTGCGGCGCGCAGGCATGGGAATGGGGGTGACGGTGGCGCTCATCGGCTCGGGCCTGGCGCTCGGCGCAGCCTCGGCGGCCGCGGCATCCGACATTCCCGACGGACATCAGGTGGTGCACTACGCCTTCGACGATGCCGTCGGGAGCGGCGTGGTGGCCGACAGCTCGGGCAACAACCGCAACGCGACGCTCGTGAACCCCGCCACGGCGACGTCGGTCGACGGCACCGACGGCACGAAGGCGCTCGGACTCCCGGGCGGCGCATCGAACGCAGCCGTCGCCTACGTCGACCTGCCGGCCTCGATCCTCCAGGGGCGCACCGACCTCACGGTCTCGACCCGCGTGAACTGGACGTCGTCGAACGCCGCGTGGCAGTGGATGTACGCGCTCGGCACCAACTCGACCCGCTACCTCTTCAGCACCCCGCGCAACGGCGACGGCCTGCTGCGCTCCGCGATCACGACGAACGGCGGCGGCGCCAACGAGAACATCGTGACCGGATCGGCCGTGCTTCCCAGCGGGGAGTGGAAGACCCTCACCGTCACACTCGACACCACCGCCGACCGCCTCACGAGCTACCTTGACGGCGTCGCGATCGGCTCGGTGACCACTCCCATCACGGCCTCGAGTCTCTTGACCACGACCACCCGTTCGGGCTACATCGGCAAGTCCTTCTACCCCGACCCCTATTTCGCCGGCGCGGTCGACGACTTCGCGGTGTACGACATCGCGCTCACGCCCGAGCAGGTCGGTGGCCTCGTGGCATCGGTGCCGACCATCACCGGAGTCGCCGACGACACCCTGGAGGCCCGCACGGCCGTCGGCACGGCGCCTGCGCTGCCCGCGACGACGCTCGCCCACTACAGCGACGGCTACGATCGTCCCGCCTCGGTCGTGTGGGACGCCGTCGACCCGTCGTCCTACGCCCAGCGCGGAACCTTCGTGGTGAACGGCGTCGCAGCCGGCCAGGCGGTGACCGCCACGGTCACCGTGTTCGTCCCGAACGAGATCACGGTCGACCTCGCGAGCGACACCGGGGCGTTCCACGGCGGCGCATCCGGCACGCTCTACGGCGTCTACGGAGAGGACATCCCCTCCGACAACCTGCTCGAGGGCATCGACCTGCGCACCGTCTCGACGAAGGCGCAGGACGGGCCGCAGCATCCGGGCGCCGACGCGCTCGAAGTGGTGAAGCCGCTTGCCGACGCGACCGATGGCGACGTGTACATCTACATGACCGACATCCATCGCGGATTCCCGTACGAGTGGGAGGGCTCCACGCCCGCCGAGAAGATGTCGATCTACTCCGAGAAGCTCGCGAAGCAGGTCGACCAGGTGCTCGAGCTGCCGGCCGAGTACCAGGACAACATCGTCTTCGTGCCGTTCAACGAGCCCGAGGGCAATATGTTCGGCACCGGCACGTGGAGTTACAACCGCGTCAGCTGGCTGAACAACCCCACGGACTTCTTCGCCGCGTGGGACAGCTCGTACCGGCTCATCAAGGACAAGCTGCCGACGGCCCGCATCGCCGGCCCCAACACGAGCGTGCTCTACTCGCAGGTGAAGGGCTTCATGCAGCACACCGTCGCCGAGAACACCGTGCCCGAGGTGATCACCTGGCACGAGCTCAGCAATCCGGCACAGGTGCGCTCGAGCGTTGCGAAGTACCGCGCCTGGGAGACCGAGGTCTTCGCCGGCACCGCGTTCGAGGGCACGTCGCTGCCGATCAACATCAACGAGTACGCGTTCAACTACCACACCTCGGTGCCGGGTCAGATGATCCAGTGGATCTCGGCGATCGAGGAATCGAAGGTCGACGCCGACATCGCCTACTGGAACATCGACGGCAACCTGAGTGACTCCGCCGTCGAGGCCAACCGCGGCAACGGCCAGTGGTGGCTGCTCAACGCCTACGCCCAGATGTCGGGTCACACCGTGGCGGTGACCCCGCCGTCGCCGAACACGAGCTACACCCTGCAGGGCGTTGCCACGCTCGACGAGGACAAGCGGCAGAGCCGGGTGATCATCGGCGGTGCTGCGGGCAACGCGTCCCTCGCCGTGACGAACGTGCCCGAGAGCGTCTTCGGGTCGTCGGTGCACGCGCTCATCAGGGAGATCCCGTGGACGGGCCAGCTCGGTGACTCCGCGGAGCCCGAGGTGATCGCCGAGGCCGACCTGCCTGTCGCGGGCGGCGCGGTCGACCTCGGCTTCGGCGGAGCGCTGCCGCAGCTGAAGGAGAGCTCGGCGTACGAGGTCATCCTCACGCCCGGCGGGCACTCCACCTCGCCGGCGGTCGCGCCGAAGCTCTGGGCCGCCAGCTATGAGGCCGAGAACGCGGCGCACACCGGTTCGGTGTACTTCAGGAACGGCCCCGAGGGCACGCCGTCCGACGTGAGCAAGTTCTACACATCGGGCCAGTACAACGTCGGCGGCCTCCGCACCGGTTCGGACACGGTCCTCGACTTCGAGGTGACGGTTCCCCAGGACGGCACGTACGACCTCTCGGTGCTCGCGAGTTCGCTCAACACCTTCGGATCCGTCGCCGAGCAGGGGCCGACGAACGTCTTCCTCAGGGTCGACGGTGGTGCCGAGCAGGAGCTGTTCCTGACCCTCGGGTACAAGTGGGTGGTCTGGGATCACACCGACACGACGGTCGACCTCACCGCGGGCACGCACACCATCAGCCTCGCCGCGCAGAGCCTCGACGGGGTCGGCGCGACGAAGGGCGATGTCCTCATCGACAAGATCGACGTGTCGCTCGCCAACCCCGACGCGGCTCCGATCTACGAGGCCGAGTACGCCGACCTGCACGGCACCCAGCCGAGCTACGACCACGACGGAGCATCCGGGTCGGGTGCAGTCGCACTCGACGAGGGCGACTCCGCGACCTTCTGGGTCTACGCCCGCGACGACGCTCCGGCCACGCTCGACGTGCAGACCCTCGGCGGCGGCACGGCGTCGCTCGCGGTCAACGGCGTGCGGGTGACGGATGTCGCAGCGTCGAGCCGGGTGCCGGTGTTCCTGTTGGGCGGCGTCAACAAGGTCGTGCTCACGGGCCTTCAGGGATCCGCGCTCATCGACCGCGTCGGTGTCGGCTCGTCGAACGACGTGCTCGCCACGCAGCGCTACGAGGCGGAGGACGGCGTTCTCGCCGGCACGGCGCAGGTCACCCCGTTCTCACTGGCGTCCGGTGGCTCGGCGGTCACGGGCGTCGGCGGTGATCCCGGCAACGGCAACACCCTGACGTTCGACGACGTCGTGGTCGCGAAGGACGGGACGTACGCGCTCACCTTCGGCTACTCCAACGAGGAGCAGTCGCCGGCGTCGCACTACAACCCCGACCCGCTCGCACGTCACGCCGACGTCACGATCAACGGGGAGTCGCATCGGGTCTGGTTCCCGCACTCGTTCCACAAGAACAACTTCTGGGAGCTCAGCGTTCCGGTCGAGCTCGCGGCGGGATCGAACACCATCGTGATCTCGTCGAGCGAGCTGCCGAACTTCGACGGCGAGACGTACATCTCGGAGACGTTCCCCGATGTGCTGCTCCGATCGCAGCTGGCGCCGAACCTGGACTGGATCTCCGTGACGCCGTTCACGGCGACGGCTCCGGCGGCACCGGATGCCCCGACCGCCGCCAAGGCGTCGTCGACGTCGATCGCGGTGCACTGGGCGGCTCCGGGCGATGACGGCGGAAGCGCAATCACCGGCTACCGCGTGTACGAGATCGGCGGAGCCGCGCCGGTGTGCGAGGTCGCGGCGACCGTGACCGACTGCACCGTCGAGGGACTCGCGCTCGGGAGCACCCACGGATACCAGGTGGCGGCAGTCAACGCCGTGGGCGAGGGCCCGCGTTCCGAGACCTCCGCGGTGGTGACGCTGCCCGAGGTCCCCGATGACGACGGCGCCGTCACGGTGCCCGCCAAGGCGGTGCTGTCGGCGAGCAACGGCCCGAAGGACGGCACCTTCACGATCGACATGAGGCTGAAGAAGGGCGAGAACGGGTCGCTGTTCAAGCTCTATGAGAACGGCGTGCTCGTGTCGACGAAGGTGTTGACCCCGTCGAGCCCGAACCCGCAGTCGGCTTCGGTCGACATCTCGGGCCTGCGGAGCGGCGTGTACCAGTACGTCGGCGTCCTCGTGAACTCGAAGGGCCAGACCGAGACGAAGCCGCTGAAGGTCACGGTGTCGACCGGGAACTGACGCGCGAGCCGTGTGGCCCCTGTTACCGGATTCGGGGATCCTCGCGACACTCCGGCACCAAGCGCCGACGCACGGCGTGTCGGAGCAAATCCCCGAATCCGGTGACAGGAAAGCGGCGGGGCCCGTGGTCATGATGACCACGGGCCTCGCTGTCGTGTCGTGCCCTTCCGAATGTTGACGTCAACATGTACAGTCGACCCCGAGCGTGTTGACGTCAACACGCTCGCCCACCACCTTCCAACGGCGAAAGAGGTCGACGTCGATGACGATGTCTCGTGGTACACGACTCACCGCGCTCCTGACAGGAGCAACACTCACCAGTGCATTGCTCGCGGTCCCGATCGGCGCGGCGACTCCGGCCGCCGCCGTCGACGGCACCACGATCACCCCGAACCCCGCCTATCAGGGTGAGGCGTTCGAGGGGTGGGGCACCAGCCTCGTCTGGTTCGCGAATGCCACGGGCAACTACCCCGAGGAACTGCGCGAGGAGCTCTACCAGGCGGTCTTCGGTGAAGACGGCCTCGACCTCAACATCGCGCGCTACAACATCGGCGGCGGCAACGCCTCCGACGTGCAGGACTACTTGCGGCCGGGCGGCGCCGTCGAGGGCTGGTGGGCGCCCAACGCCGACGGCGACTCCGGCACCTACGGCGGTGTCTCCACGAAGTACGCCGACCGCAACGCACTCCTCGCGGCATGGGATGCCGACAACCCCGCGTCCTACGACTGGTCGGCCGACGAGACGCAGCGCTGGTGGGTCGAGCGGCTCGCCGCCGAGGGCCAGATCACGCATTGGGAGACGTTCGCCAACTCGGCGCCGTACTTCATGACCGAGAGCGGCTACGTCTCGGGCGGCTTCAACTCCTCTGCCGAACAGCTGAAGCCTGCCGCCGAGGCGCAGTTCGCGAAGTACCTCGTGAACGTCACGGAGCACATCGAAGACGAATACGGGATCGAGGTCGACACCCTCGATCCCTTCAACGAGCCGAACACCGGCTATTGGGGCACGACCCTGAGCAACGGCAAGCCCGTCGGCGGGCGCCAGGAGGGGATGCACATGGGGCCGGCCCGTCGGGTCGCCCTCATCGACGACGTGCGCGCCGCGCTCGACGACGCGGCAGCCACGACCGAGGCCGGGCTCTCGGCGATGGACGAGACGAACCCGGGCATCTTCGCGACGAACTGGGCAGGTTACCCCGCCGCCACGCGCGACAAGGTCGACCGCATGAACGTGCACACCTACGGCACGTCGGGCCGGCTCGCGGTGCGCGACCTCGCGAAGCAGGCCGACACCGACCTCTGGATGAGCGAGATCGAGGGCAACTGGGTCAGCGGTTACAACCCCGTCAACATCGAGAACGGCCTCGGCATCGCCGGCCGCATCATGGACGACCTGCGTGAGCTCGAGCCCAAGGCCTGGGTGCTGTGGCAGCCCGTCGAAGATCTCTACAACATGGAGCCGCAGGGCGAGAACCTGAACTGGGGATCGATCTTCATCGACCTCGACTGCCAGCCGTATGAAGAGGCCGAGGGCACCGTCTGGAAGTCCGCTCGCCGCGTCGCCGACGCGGGCGGCAACTCTGCCGCGGTCGCACCGTGCGGCGTCGAGATCAACTCGAAGTTCAACACGATCCGCAACTTCACGAAGTTCATTCAAGAGGGCGACCACCTGATCGCGATCGACGACGTCTCGAGCACGGCGGCCGTGCGGGCCGACGGCACGGGCGCCACGATCGTGCACCGCAACACCTCGGCATCCGAGCGCCAGGTCACGATCGACCTCTCCCGCTTCGGTGACATCGCCGAGGGCGCCACGGTCACTCCGGTCGTCACCACGCAAGCCGAATCTGCGGATGCCCCGACCTCCAACGCACTCGTCGAGGGCGCTACCGTCGCGATCGACCGCACGGCGCGCACCGCCACCGTGACGGTGCCGGCCAAGTCGGTCACGACGTTCGTGATCGACGGCGTCTCCGGCGTCGCGGCGGATGCCCCGGCGCTCGTCGACGGGCACCGCTACCAGCTCGTCGGCACGCAGAGCGGCAAGGCGTTCACCGCCGGCGGATCCACGACGGCGACGTCGATCACGGGTCTCACGACGGATGCCGCGAAGGCCGCCAAGCAGGTCTGGACGGTGCACGAGGTCGCTGCTGGAGAGCGCGAGGCGACGAAACGCGTCGTGCTCGAGGCATCCGACGGCCGTGTGCTCGGCGCCACGAGCGCGGGCACCGACCTCCGCCAGGTGGCCCCGGATGCCGCGGCGCTCGACCCAGCCACTCGCTGGATCGTGAGCACGACCGACGGCCGCCGCTACACGCTCGTGAACGAGAAGCTCGCGCTCTCGCTCGACGTGAACGGCCAGTCCACCGCCGAAGGCGCCGGAGTCGGCGTCTACGGCTCGAACGGCGGCAGTAACCAGTCATGGGCGCCGCGCGATCTCGCGCCGCTCGCCGACCAGACGGTCGCGGCACGCACGCTCGTGGGTGTGCCACCCGTGCTGCCAGAGACGATCGTGCCGCGCTACTCGTGGGGCGCAGGGGCACCGGTCGCCGTCACGTGGCAGCTGCCGGACGACGCGGCATGGGCCGAGAGCGGTCGGGTCGAGGTGCCCGGCACCTTGACCGACATCTTCGGGCAGGCCATCGAGGTCACCGCGCTCGTCGACGTCGGCGGGCTCACGGCCACCGATCCCGTCTCGATCACCGTGGCCGAGGGTGCATCGCTCAGCGGCGTGCAGTCCGAAGCCCCGGCAACCGTGCCCGCTCGCGTGGGTGCATCGGAGAACGCCTTCGACGTACCCGTGGTGTGGGACTGGACCGGGGTTTCCGCCGATCAGTTCGCGTCGGTCGGCGTCGTGCACGTCGCCGGCGTCGCGACCGCCGACGGAGCAGAGCTGCCCGCGCAGCTCGCGGTGCTCGTGACCGAGGGGACGCTGCGCAACTTCAACCCCGATGCCGGCACCACAGCCTCGGCGAGTTCGACCGAGTCGGGCTACCCCGTCGACCGCACGCGAAACGGCGACATCGGCGACAAGGGCTGGTCGAACTGGGTGTCGAGCAACAAGCCGACCCAGAGCACGTTGACCTACCAGTACGCCGCCGCCCACCAGGTCGAGCGCGTCGCGGTGCACTTCTACCGCGACGGCACGACGAGCTGGGCGCAGACCATGAAGGTCGAGGTGCGCGGTGCGAACGGCGTGTGGGCTCCCGCCCCGGGCTGGGAGACCGCGCAGCCGGTCGTGTCGCCGGCCGACGGCAGCGCCCCGGTCGTGGTCGCGGAGTTCCCGCCGATCACCGCCACGGGCGTGCGAGTGGTGATGAACGCCTACGCGAACACGCACCTCATCGTCTCCGAGGTGCAGGTGTTCGAGTCGGCGGAGTCGCCCGCGGCCGTCAGCGACCTGGCGGCGCTCCGGCTCGACGGCGCGCTCATCGACGGCTTCGACGCGGCGACGACCGAGTACGAGCTCGATGTCGACGGCGGCCGCCTGCCGCTCGTCGACGCGATCGCCGTGGACTCGGCCGCGAGCGTGCGGATCACCCAGCCGACCACGGCGAACGGCGGCGTCGCCACCATCGTCGTGACCTCGGCGGATGGCTCGACCGAGAGCCGGTACACGGTCACGATCCGGCGCCACGCCGTGATCGCCGACCTCCAGATCGTCGAGCGGCCGCGCGTCGCGTCGCCCGCGCATGCCACCGCGACGATCGATCCGGGCGACGGCGAGATCACCTGGCAGTGGTTCCTGAACGGCGAGCCGATCGACGGCGCCACCGGGCAGAGCTTCACGCCCGAGACGAACGACGCCGGCAAGGAGCTCAGCGTGCGCGTCACGGTCGCGGCCGACGGCGTCGAGGGTGCGTCTGCTGAGACCGAGCGCCAGCGCGTCGTCTCGCTGCATTCGCGCCAGCCCTGAGTGCGGGAGCGCCCGGCCTCGTGGGCCGGGCGCTCACGCCTTCCGGTGGTCGAGTAGCGCCCGGCGGAGCCGGCCGCGTATCGAAACCACCTACGTCAGTAGCGGCTCGCGAGCACGCGCTCCGCCTCACGCTCCGTGTCAGTCGTGTTGTTCACGAGCCCGCGGGAACCCCGGAGCTTCGCCTCGATGTGCTCGCCGATCGAGATCGGACCGTAGAGCTCCGTCTCGCCCTCGGCGACGCACCCGGGGAGCGTCGTGATCACCGCGTCGACGTTGCCGTCGAAGAAGAACGCGGCGGAGCGGCGCCGCTTGATTCGTCCGTCGATCACGGGCGGCTTCACGCGATGCAGCGTCGACTTCCAGCGCTCGTTGGTCCACCGGGCCGTGAGGTCGCCGAGGTTCACAAGCAGCGCGCCGGGCAAGGGCGAGACGTCGTTCCAGCCGCCGTCGGCGTCGAGCACCTGGAGCCCCTTCACGTCGTCGGCCCAGAGCAGCGTCACGATCCCGAAGTCGGTGTGCTCGCCCATGCCGATGAGGTCGCCGTCGAGCTCAACCCGCTCACCGTCAGGCAATGCGTAGTTGTTCATGCGCAGCACGTCGAGCGAGTGGTCGGTGTACGAGTCGAAGTACCCGGCGGGCAAGCCGAGTGCGTCGGCGAAGACCTGCATCATGACCTTCGCGACGGAGGTGGCGTGCGACATCCAGAGCTCGACGTCGTCTTGGAAGGTGTCGCTCTCGGCAGGCCAGATGTTCTCGGAGTACATCGCGGGATCGACCTCGACGTGCGGGTAGTCGGCAGCGGTCGCGCCGAGGTTGAAGGCCTCGAAGAAGTCGTTCATCCGCTCAGCCTTCTCGACGCCGAGGCTGAGGCTGAGCCGCTCCGACTTCGGCGGGCTGTACCCGCGGTTGACGCCGGCGGGCGCCCGGTACTGCTTCTTCACGTCGAGGGGCAGCTCGAAGAAGCGGTCGCTCGCTCGACCGAGGCGCGCCCAGGCCTCGAGGGGGATCCCGTGCCCGAGGATCTGCATGAAGCCGACCGTGCGGGCCGCCTCATCGAACTGGCGGGCGACCTGGGCCCGCTCGGCGTCGGTGCCGCCCGCGATGTAGGGGGCGATGTCGATCGCCGGAACATGGAATGCAGCTGACATGCCGGTCTCCTTCGGTGTTCGGATATCTTCGTCCTGTTCCCCACGCCCGTTGCCGGACCCGAGTGATAGGTATTGGTTATCAATATGGACGAGAATCGAGCTCCTCGGGTGAACACCGTGTTACAGGATCCGGATGCCGCAGCCGACGTCAGCGCCGCGGTGGGGCGGGCCATCCGGCGTGCCCGTCAGGCGGCGGGGCTCTCGATGCGGGCCCTCGCGCGCTCGAGCGAGATGAGCCAGCCGTTTCTCAGCCAGGTCGAGAAGGGCGCGACGAGCCCCTCGCTCTCGAGCCTCTACCGGCTCGCCCACGCGCTCGGACTGCCGCCGAGCGAGCTCATGCCCCCCGTGAGCGCACCCCACGGCGTGTCGGTGCTGCGCCAGGGGGAGGGGCGCGAGCTCCCGGTCTCCGACGCGCCCGAAGCAGCGAGCGGACGACTCCTCTCCGCGGGCGCCGGTCACGTGCTCGAAGTGGTCGAGTACCGCGTCGCACCGGGGTCCGACCTCGGCGGCTGGTTCGAATCCGACGGCGAGATGACGGTCTACGTCATCGACGGCGAGATCGAGGTGACGCTCGAGAACGAGGGCTCCTGGCGGCTCGGAGCCGGCGAGGCGATCAGCCATCCGGCCGACATCCGCCACCGCTGGGCTGCGGTCGGCGAGAGGGAGGCTCGAATCCTGCTCTCGATCGCGCACACGCGCCCGGCCGCGGCGCGCCAGTAGGCTGGACCGCGCGATGCGGGAGAGGGGGAGCGGCGTGCGAGCGTTCGATCCCACGGCGATGCGCGAGGCGAACTCCTCGCTGACCCTCCGGTCGCTCTACCTCGCGAGCGGCCCGGTCACGATGACCGAGCTGAATCGCACGACCGGGCTGTCGCGTCGCACGATCGAGCTCATCCTCACCGACCTCGTCACCGAGGGCTGGGTCGAGCCGATCGAACCCGGGCCGGCGACAGGCGCCGGGCGCCCGCCGCGTCTCTACGCCTTCCGGCCCGAGCACGCCCTCGTCGGGGCGGTGCAGTTCGACACGCACTCGACCGAGGCGCTCGTGGCCGACCTCAGCGGCACCGTGCTCGGTCGCTCCCGGCGCAAGCTCACGAACTCGACGAACCCCGACCTCACCCTCGCGGAGGCGAGGGCGGCCTTGCTCGCCGCGGTCGACGAGTCCGGCAGGTCACTCGAGGACTTCCGGGCAGTCGGCGTGGCGATGGGAGGGGCCGTCGACGACGACGGCACGGTCGTGACCCTCGTCAACGCCCCGCGGTGGGCGGGCGTGCGCGCCGCCGATGCGCTCAGTCTTCCGGCCGGCGTGCGCGTCACCATCGACAACGACGCGAACCTCGCGGCGCTCGCCGAGGGTGCGCTCGGCGCGGCGACCGACCACGCGAGCTTCACGTGGCTGATCGCGGGCAATCGTGCAGGCTCCGGCATCATCATCGACGGACGCATCCATCGAGGCTTCCGGGGAGCGGCCGGCGAGATCGTCGAGGCGAACCTCTTGGGCACGCGAGCGATGGAGCGCAATCCGTTCGGCCTGCTCACCTCGCCCGATCCGGCCGAACGAGCGGCGGGCGAGGCCATCGTCGAGGGCGTGCGTCGCGGAGACGCCGAGGCGATCGCCGAGCTCGACGCCTTCGTCGCGCCGTTCGCACAGCTGCTCGCGGTGTTCGCGTGGACCATCGCCCCGCCGCTCATCGTGCTCGGCGGCGGTCTCGAGGCCGGCGCCGACGTGCTCATTCCGAGCCTGCGCGCCGCCCTCGAGTCGGCCGGTGCACCCGCCATGGAACTGCGCGGTTCGGCGCTCGGGCGCGAGGCCATGCTGCAGGGCGCACTGCGCGTCGCGATCATGAGCGTCGAGCACGAGCTCTTCAGCTCCGCCTGAGCCCTCGGTCGAGCGCTGCCGGGCCGCTTCCACCCGCTTTCTGCAGGAGATTCGCGATCATGTATGCCGTATGCGGATGCTTGACACGGAATCCCCTGCAGTTCGCATCCGGCAAGTGCCAGCGGCGACATCCGAGTGAAACATCCCGCAGTTATGCTGCAAAGTAGCAATACTTCGCCGAGTCTCGGGAGTTCCGAATGTCGCACGTTCCACCCCCTGCCGACGTCCTCATCGTGGGCAGCGGCCTCATGGGCGCCGCCGTCGCGCGGATCGTGCGTGAGGGGTCGCCGGGTGCCCGCATCCACATGGTCGACGGCGGCGCGCCGATCGGGAGCGCACCGGGCCAGCATCTCCACGACCTGCGGGATGATGCGTTGCGCGGCACCTACATCGAGCAGGCGTCTCCCGGCATCCAGTCCCTCTACCTCGGCGCCGCCGTCACGCCGGCGGTGAGCGCCGAGCTCCGCAGCGTGTCGCCCGGCATGTACCACCTCTCGTCGTTCGATGAGAATGCGGCCGGGATGCCCGCGAGCGCCTTCGCGTGGAACGCGGGCGGCATGGGGGTGCACTGGACGGCCGCGACCCCGCGCCCTTGGGGCGACGAGGTGTTCGCGTACGACGGGCCCGACGCCTGGGCGCGCGACCTCGGCGAGGCCGAGCGGCTGCTCGGCGTGCACGACGCTCCGTTCGGCGTCACGAACGTCGGCGGCCGCATCCTCCAGGTGCTCGACTCGGTCTTCGGTGCGGTGAGCGCGCCTGGCCGGCATCCGCGCACGATGCCGATGGCGGTGGCGCCGAAGGAGGACGGCCGACTGCCGCGCACCGGGCCGAACCGCATCCTTCCGCGCATGGCCGCGCCGAACGGTGACGACTTCACGCTCTCCACTGGCACGCTCGCCGTGGCGCTCGTGCACGATGGCGCAACGGTGCGCGGCGCCCGGGTGCGTGAGGTCGCAACCGGCGACGAGTACGAGATCGAGGCGGGAGTCACGATCGTCGCGGCCGACCCCATCCGCACGCCGCAACTGCTCTTCGCCTCGGGCATCAGGCCCGAGGCCCTCGGCCGCCACCTGAACGAGCACGCCTTCCTGACGGGGCAGGTGATCGCCGACCTCGAGCGACTCGAGGTCGCGCTCGACGAGATCCCCGACCCCGGACCCGACGAGTGGGTCGCCGGCTCGTACTGGCTGCCGCACAGCGGACCCACGCAACCCTTCCATGGGCAGATCATGGACCGGCTCTATTTCGACGCGACGGGCGCTCGGCTCGCGTACTCGGTGGGCCTCGCGCTCTATGTGCCGACCGAGATCAACCCTGAGAACCGGCTGGTCTTCGATGACACGAAACCGGATGTCGCGGGCCTGCCGCGAATCACGGTGCGGTTCACGCACTCCGAGGCCGACCTGGCCCTTATCGAACAGGCGCGCGCGTCGCAACGGGCCGCCGGGGAGACGCTCGGCGACTTCGACCCCGAGCGCGACTCGGCCCTGCTTCCGCCGGGCTCCTCACTGCACTACACCGGCACGGCGCGATCGGGTGCGACCGATGACGGCACCTCCGTCTGCGACTCCGTAGGGCGCGTGTGGGGGTTCTCGAATCTCTATCTCGCGGGCGGCGCCACCGTGCCGACGGCCGTTGTCGGCAACTCCACGCTCACCGGCATGGTGACCGCCGTGCGGGCCGGCCGTGCGGTCGTCGGTCAGCTCAGCGGAGGCCGCGTCGATGGTCACGCCGCGGCGCTGAATATTTCTAGGTAGTAACAAAACTGCACAAGCACGTTACCGAGCCGTAAACTCTCCCGCGTGAACCCACTGCGGGCGGGCTATCCCTCTACTCTCAGGGAACAGGCCAGCCAAATCAGCATCCTCGATCACAGCATCGAGTGCTTCCATCAAGATTAGCGATAACGAAACATCCCCCCAGAACCGCCGGATAGCTCCAACTTCAGAACCGCACCGCTCTTCCTTGCCCCCGAAAGGAATCACCATGTTCACCACCTCACGAGCGCGACGCCGGGCACTCGCCGTCGCAGCGCCGGCACTCGCCGCCGCGCTCCTCCTCAGCGGCTGCGGACGCGGCGATGGCGCCGCCGACGCCGCGGCCGACATCGAGATCGACGACTCGCCCGCTACCGGATCGCTCAGCCTCTGGATCGGCTCCGGCGAAGCCGATGCTCTAGAGGGCTTCCTCGACGACTTCGCGGCAGAGAACCCCGACGTCGAGCTCGAGCTCACGAACGTGCCATCCGACTCGCTCGACACGAAGCTCACCACCGCGATCGCCTCCGGGGAGGTGCCCGACCTCACGATGCTCTACTCGCAGACGCAGAGCACGATGCTCGCAACGGGGGGCTTCGCCCCGGTGCCCGACGGGCTCGTGGACAGCGAGGCGTTCTTCGAGCCCGCCTACGAGGGCACGCTCGTCGACGGCGTCTCGCACGCGGTGCCCTGGTACGCCTACGCGAACGTCTGGTACTACCGAAAAGACGTCGTCGAGGCCGCCGGAGCCACGCCGCCCACAACGTGGGAGGAGACGAGCGCCTTCGCAGAGCAGCTGACGGCGGCGGGTCATCCGATGCCCCTCGGACTCGACGTCGGGTACGACGCGTACAGCGCGCAGGCGCTCGATGCCCTCGTGCACCAGAACGACGGCAGCCTGATCAGCGACGACCTCACCACGTGGACGATCGATGACCCCGAGAACGTCGAGGCGCTCGAGTTCTGGGGCTCGCTCTTCGCCGACGGTGACGCGAGCCCAGACGGCCCGCTCTTCCTCGACACGGTGCCGTGGTTCACGTCGGGCCAGACCGTCGCCGGGGGCAACGGACCATGGTTCCCCGGGTTCCTCGACGGCGCCAACGGCGAGGGATGGTCTGCCGAGCACCTCGGCGCGATCGTGCCGCCCGCCGGCCCCGACGGCACGGTCGCGGCGAACTTCGGCGGCGGCAGCCTCGCCGTGCTGAAGGATGCCGAGAACCCCGACGCCGCGTGGAAGCTCGCCCGCTACCTCGCCCAGCCCGACGTGCAGGTCGCCTGGTACGAGACCTTCGGCAACCTCCCGACGACGGAAGCCGCATGGGACGAGCCGGTCATCGCCGACGACCCGCTGCTCGCCCCCGTGCGAGAGGCGCTGCCGCACGCCGTCGCCGTTCCCGCGGTGCCCACCTGGAGTGAGGTCGGCGCGATCATCGGACAGCAGATGGAGCGGGTCGCCCGCGGCGAGGCATCCGCTGAAGACGTGCTTGCCGAGGCGCAGGCGCAGGCCGAGGCGATCGGCACGGGAGTCGAGTAGCCGATGGCCATCGAGACCACGTCGGCGGGGGTGGCGGCCCTGAGCCGCCCCCTCCGCTGGGGCGTCCTCCGGCGATTGTCGCCGGGGCCCACGGGCGTCGCCTGGCTGTTCGTGACGCCGTTCCTCGTGATCTTCGCCGTGTTCACAGCAGTGCCGGCCGTCATGGCCGTCACCCTCACGATGACCGACATCGGCGTGGCCGACCTGCGCGACCCGCTCGGCGTGAACTTCGTCTTCCTCGACAACTTCCAGACGGTGCTTACCGCCCCCGCGTTCCTTCGCTCGGCGCTCAACACGGTGATCTACGTGGGGATCGGTGTGCCGGTCACCATGGCGATCGGCTTCCTGCTCGCGCTCGCGCTCGACAGCGGCATCCGTCGGGCTCGCCCGGTGTTCAGGGCCGTCATCTACCTGCCAGTGATCGCGAACATCGTCGCGGCCGCGATCGTGTGGCAATACGCCTTCACGCTCAACGGACCGATCAACAGCTTCCTCGCCGATCTCGGGATCGCCGGCCCGAACTGGCTCGGCACGCCCACCACGGCCATGTTCGTCGTGCTGCTGCTCACCATCTGGAGAACGACCGGCACGTGCATGGTGCTCTTCCTCGCGGGCCTGCAGGCGGTGCCCGAGGAGGTGCACGAAGCGGCATCCCTCGACGGCGCCGGCTACTGGCGGCGTGTCTTCCAGATGACCCTGCCGCTGTTGCGCCCGACGACCCTCCTCGTGACCGTGCTGATGAGCGTGATGTTCCTCAACATCTTCGACGAGCCGTTCCTCCTGACCGAGGGCGGGCCGCTGGGCTCGACCAAGTCGGTCGCGCAATGGGTCTACGAGCAGTTCGGGTTCGGCAACATCTCCAACGCCATGACCGGCTCGATCGTGCTGCTCCTCGGGGTGCTCATCGTGTGCGTCGTCCAACTCCGAGTGCTGAGGCCGAAGCAATGAACCGTCTCCACGTGGTGCGGGCATCGGGGCTCTACCTGGTGCTCTGCCTCGTCAGCGCCCTCATGCTGCTGCCGTTCGCCTGGGTGGTCTTCGGCGCGTTCAAGACCCAGGGCGAGTTCACCGCGAACCCGGGCGGCTGGCTTCCCGAGAGCTTTGCGAACCTGCAGAACTTCGTCGTGCTCTTCACCGAGGAGGGATTCGGCGGAATCCTCGTGAACAGCATCATCGTCTCGGCGGTGACCGTGCTCGCCAACGTGCTGTTCTGCTCGATGGCCGGCTATGCGCTCGCGAAGCTGCCGTTCCGCGGCCGTTCGCTCCTGATGGGGTGCGTGCTCGTCGCGATGACCGTGCCGTACGTCGCGCTGTTCGTGCCGCAGTTCCTCATCATCGTGCAGCTCGGGCTCGTGAACACCCTCGCCGGCATCATCGCGCCGATGCTCGTGATGCCGCTCGGCGTGTTCATCATGCGCCAGTTCGCACTCTCGATCCCCGACGAGCTCCTCGAGGCGGCACGCATCGACGGCGCGGGGGAGTTCGGGATCTTCTTCCGCATCTTCCTGCCGCTCCTCGGCCCAGCGATCGCCACCGTGTCGATCTTCACGTTCCTCGCGTCGTGGAACTTCTTCCTCTGGCCACTCGTGGTGGCGCAGACCGAAGACGTGTTCACGCTGCCCGTCGCCCTCGCGATCGCCTCGCAGCAGGCGAACACCACCGTCTACGGGTTGCTCCTCGCCGGTGCGATCGTCGTGCTGCTGCCGGTGCTCATCCTCTTCCTGTTCCTCCAGCGGTACTTCATCCAGGGCATCGCGACGGCAGGACTCAAATGACCATGGCATCGGATGCCGCAGAGAGAGGACCTCACTTGACGATCCCGCGTGCGCAGTTCGCGCTGAACCCCATCCAGTGGATCAACATCAAGGAGAACCCCGACGACCCGTCGAGCGCCGATCTCTGGCTCTTCGCCGACCCCGCGTTCCGCGCCGACTACCCGGCCGTGCTCGGCAAGGTGAAGGCGGGCGGGTTCGACAGCGTGATGATGCAGGTGCTCGACACGCAGACGCTGCAGAACTACGAGCGGATGATCCGCGAGGCGGGCCTGCGCCTGGCCCCCGGCTACTGCCACGTCGGCCTGCCCGAGGATCACGGCCACGCGTTCGCGCCGGGCAGCCCGGAGTGGGTGCGCTGGTTCGACGGGATCCGCCGCGCTGCCGAGGAGTCGAACTACTTCGGACTCGAGACGGTCTTCCTCGCGCCCGAGATGTCGTGGGATGGCGCCGCACGCACGGTCACGAGCTCGGCGGTGGGCGCGGCCTTCGACGAGGGCCGACTCGACCGGGTGGTCGACGTGCTCGCCGAAGCCGCCCGGATCCTCACCGACGAGGGTGTGCGGCCCGGACTGCACAACCACGTCGGCACGTGGGTCGAGACCGAGTACGAGATCGACTACGTGCTCGACCAGATCGACGAGGCTCTCCTCGGCGCGTCGTTCGACGTGGGCCATCTCGCCTGGGCGGGCGTCGACCCCGTCACGATGCTCGCCAAGCACCGCGATCGCCTCGTCGACGTGCACGTGAAAGACCTCGACCTCGCTGTCGCCGCCGCGAGCCGTGCGCAGCCGACCGACTATCGCTCGACCGTCGATCGTGGGCTCTTCCTCGAGCCGGGCCTCGGCGACCTCGACCTCGACGGATGCCTCGGCGCTCTGCCCGACGGCTTCGGCGGCTGGGTCATCATCGAGGTCGACCGGGCCTCGATGGATCCCGACGAGAGCGTGCACGTGAGTCGCCGCTGGGTCGAGCGGGTCTTCCCGGCCTGACCGGGCGGTCTCAGGTGGTGACGGCGGTACTCGTGACCGGCAGCTCGGTGCCGGCCGGCCCGGCATCCGCGAGCTCGGCAGCGGCAAGCCCGTCGCCGGCGATCCCGCCCTCGTGCTCACCGAAGCCCATGCGCGGGAGCTCGACGATGAATCGCGTGCCTGCGGTACTCGTCACCACCGAGACCGACCCGTCGTGCGCCTCGACGATCGACCGCACGATCGCAAGCCCGAGTCCGGTGCTGCCGTGAGCCCTCGTGCGTGACGGGTCGCCACGCACGAATCGCTCGAAGAGCACCGGCACCAGCTCGTCGGCGATGCCGTCGCCGTCGTCGGAGACGGTGAGCTGCACGCGCGGGCGATCCGACGCCGTTGCATCGCGCGTGTGCACGCCGACGGTCACGTGGGTGCCGGCGGGAGTGTGGGTGCCGGCGTTGGCGAGGAGGTTTGCGACCATGCGGTGCAACTGCTCGGCATCACCCTGCACGAGCACCGCCTCGTGCGGCACCTCCACCGCCCACTCGTGCGAACGATAGGCGGCTTGGGCATCGCTCGCCGCCGCCGTCACGACGTCGGCGAGATCGACCTCGTCGGACTGGATGTCCTGCCCCTCGTCGAGGCGCGCCAGGAGGAGCAGCTCACCGACGAGCGCACTCATGCGGCCGGCCTCCGCTTCGATCCGCGTGAGGGCGAACTCGGTCGTCGCCGGCAGCTCGGCGCTGTCCTGCCGCGTGAGCTCGGCGTAGCCCAGGATCGACGCCAACGGGGTGCGCAGTTCATGACTCGCATCGGTGATGAACCGCCGCATGCGCCGGTCGGTGGCGGCACGCACCTTGAGCGCGTCGTCGACGTGACGCAGCAACAGGTCGAGCGCGTGGCCGACCCGGCCGACTTCGGTCTGGTCGGTGATGTCGCGGGCGTCGAGGCCGTGCGGCACCGAGACGTCGCCCGAGTGCAGCGAGACGGCGGTGACGGCGGCCGCGGCATCCGCGACTCGGGACAACGGGCGAAGCGCAGCCCGCACGAACACGGTCGCGCCCAACACCGCCAGGGCGATTGCGAGGATCGTGATGGCCACGTTCGCCACCGTGTTCGCGAGCGCCGCATCTTGCGCGGCCGCCGTGCTGGCAGCGACGAAGTACGTCGTGCCGTCAGCGTCGTCGACGATGGTGCCGCGGAGGCTTCCGAAGTCGGCGAGCGCAAGGTCGCTCGGTTCGCCGGCCGACATGCTCGCGACCGTCGATTCGACGGCGTCGAGCTGGGCGCGATCGAGCTCGGAGCCGCCCGACTCCGTGAATCGTGCGGCGTCGACGACTTCGCCGTCGTCGAGCATCGCGATGATCGTGTCGGGCGCGTAGCCGACGTAGTCGACGAACGGCTTCTGGAACTGCGGCTTCGCGCGGTACTTCTCGACGGTCTGCTCGAGCATGCCGACGGATGCCGCGAGCTGCGTGTCGATCATCGAATACGAGGTCGCGTGCAGGGTCAGGGAGCTGACGAGCGTGACCGTGAGGAGCGCACCGGCGAGCAACGTCGCGGTGCCCACGACGAGCTGCTCCCGAAGTGAGATGCGACGAGTCATCCGGAGCCCTCTCACGAGGCGGCCCGGAGGATGTAGCCGACTCCGCGGACGGTGTGGATCAGGGGAGAACGGCCGCGGTCGACCTTCTTCCGCAGGTACGAGATGTAGAGATCGACGATGCTCGCCTTGCCGGCGAAATCGTACTGCCAGACGTTCTCGAGGATCTGCGCCCGGCTGAGCACCCGATTCGGATTGCGGAGCAGGAAGCGGAGCAGTTCGAACTCGGTCGTCGTCAAGGACAGGGGCTCGTCGGCGCGGAACGTCTCGTAACTGCGTTCGTCGAGCACCAGGTCGGCCACCTGCAGGCGCGTGCCGTCATCGGGGGCGAGCACGATGCGGCGGAGAAGTCCGCGGAGCCGGGCGACGAGCTCCTCGAGGCTGAAGGGCTTCGTCAGGTAGTCGTCGCCGCCGGCGGTCAGCCCGATGATCCGGTCGTCGACCGAGTCGCGTGCGGTCAGGAACAGGGTGGGTGCCGAGGATCCGAGTTCCCGCATCTGCCGGAGCACGCTCAGCCCGTCGATGTCGGGCAGCATGATGTCGAGCACGACCGCATCGGGCCGCGACGTCTTGAACGACTGCAGCGCCTCACGACCGGTGTGGGCGACATCGACGACCCACCCTTCGTACGACAGGGCGAGGCTCACGAGTCGAGCGAGCGTCTGCTCGTCGTCGACGAGCAGGATCCGGATCGGACTTCCGTCGGGCCGGAACATCTTCGGGAGTTGGGCGAGCATGGCTCGCCGTCTCGGGGATCCCTCGACCGGGAGCTGATCGGGTGAGTGCACGCTCAATTATGCGGTGCGGCGAAGGCGGGCGACCGGAAAGTGAGCGTCTTTCATAGAGACCTCACATGATCGCATGTCCCAGTCAATTGTCGAGTGGTTAACGTCGAGTCTCATGACACGAGCTCTCGCCCCGACCCACCGGGTGCCGGCGCAGCCTCTCGTCTGGCGCCGGCCCTCGTCGCAGCTCCTCGACCTGTTGCGTCGCCTGCCCCTCCGAAGGCCCCGCTGGATGCGCGGCCCTCGCCTCGAGCGCGTCGTCACGGCGCCGCGAATCGAGACCCCGCGACTCAAGTTGCGTCCCCATCGCTCGGCGGACGCGAGCGCCTGGTATGTCCTCCAGTCGGACCCGAACGTGCTCCGGTACCTGCCGTGGCCGCCCCGATCGCGCCGAGCCTCGCGTCGCCATCTGCGCCACCGCACTCGCCACATCCGGCTCGAGCAGGCAGGTGACTTCCTGGCGCTCGCCGTGGAACTCGACGGCCGACTCATCGGCGACGTCTCGCTGCACCTGCGCGAGGTGGATCCCCGTGGCCGTCGTGCGGAGATCGGCTGGCTCATCGGCACGGAATGGGCCGGCCGCGGGTTCGCGACGGAAGCCGCACGCGCGATGCTCAAGTTCGCGTTCGACACGCTCGAGGCGCGGTACGTGACCGCGGTGATGGATCCCGACAACGAGCGCTCGCACGTCCTCGCGCGTCGCTTGGGCTTCCTCGACATCGCCGACGCCGGAGGTGAGCGAACGCTCCTGCTCAGTCGCGAGCAGTTCCGGCGCTGCTCACAGCGACGCGACTCCGTCTGAGGCGTTCGACAGCCCAGCCGGAGTCTCCCAGCGACCCGGCCTCACCGGTCGGCGAACAGCCGCAGGTCGCGAAGCCCGAATCCGCCCGGCTCGGGCAGGGCGCTGCGGATCCGCTCGGCGGTGAACCGTCGGCGGGGCATCAGATCATCGGGAACGGATGCCGCGGGCGGCGCCGCATCGACGACGCCCTCGGCGAGCATCCGCACCTGTGCTTTCGCGACGAGCGGCACGGTCATCGTCAACTCGGTGAGCTGCGCGAGCGCGTACAGTGCCCAGACGGGCGCCGGAACGACGACGACGCGACGGCCGAGCACGGCGGCGACTCGGCGCACTGCCTTGCTGAGCAGCAGCTGCTCGGCGCCGACGACGGCGACGGTCTCTCGCGGCATCCGTCCGTTCACCGCAGCCTCGAGCACGTCGACGAGGTCTTCGATCGGGATCGGGCGGATCGGCTTCTCGCGGAAGCCGACGGTCGCGAAGACCGGAATCGTCTGCACCGTGCGGCTCAGATGGTCGACGAGGTGGTCACCGCGACCGTAGATCATGCCGGCCTTGAGGATCGTGTAGTCGAGTCCAGAGGCGCGAATGAGCTCTTCGGCCGCCCATTTCGACTCGTGATACGGCGACCCGCATGATGGGCGGGCACGCAGGAAGCTCAGCATGATGATCTTGCGCACTCCCGCGCGCTTCGCCGCTTCGACCACGGTTGCGGTGCCGCGCACGTGCACGCGCTCGTACGTCTGGTCGCCGATCTCCCGGTTGATGCCGGCGAGGTGCGCCACGACGTCGCAACCGGCGAACGCGGCGGTGAGCGCCTCGACGTCTTCGACGTCGACACCCGTGCGGCGGGAGATGACGACGGCGTTGCCCGGCGGCATCCGCTCGGCGAGGTGGCGGCCGACGAAGCCGGTTCCGCCCGTGATGGCGACACGTGATGCCTGCATGTGGCGAGCCTACGGGTGACGCGCTAAGAAGATGGCGCGATCGGCCTCAACCCGCTGCGTCGTGCGCTCGTACACCGTCACCACGTCGGACACCAGTTCCAGCCGCTCGACCTCTTCAAAGCCCTCTCGCCGAAGCGTCGCGGTGTCGTCGTCGACGCCGTTGGCGCTTCGCGACACGACCACGACCCGATCGACCCCGTCGAGCCGCTCGCTGACCTCGGCGAGGGGCGCCGTGACATCCCACAGCTGGGCGGTCTCGTCGTAGGGGCGCACGAGACCGAGGTCGACGAGACCCTCGAACCCACTCGGGTAGGCGTGCATCGCGAGGCGTGGCCGGCGCGACGGGCGAACGCTCTCGTCGAAGACGATCCCGTCGCCCGGCTCGGCGAGTTCGCTGACGACCTCGGCGACCGTCTGCCAGTCGGTACCGTCGTTCTTCCAATAGGGGCTGCGCTGATCCAGATAGGCGGGGATCGCGAGGGCCGCGATGACGGCGACCGACGTGACCTGCATCCATCGGCGCGGGAGCGCGGAGACCGCGATCGCGATCAGGATCGCCGCGCCGGGCGCGCAGATCGCCAGGTACCGGGGGGTGTATCCGAGCGAGGCGACTGCAGCAGCGAGGGTCAGTGCGGCCGTCGGCACGACCATCCACGCGGCGCCGAGGAGGAGCAGCTGACGGTTCGCGATCCATTCCGGCTCGCGACGCCCGGCGGTGACGGTGGCGACGACCGATACGACGATGAACGCCAGGGCGACGAACGCGACCATCTCGAGCATGAACCACTGCTCGACGAGCACCCCCTCCACCGTGACGGCGCGCCACGGCCTGCTGAACGCGATCTGGTCCCGCTGCAGCACGGCGATGACGGCGATCGGCGCCGCGAGGAGCGCGGCGCTCGCCCAGGCGAGCAGGAAGGGACGAAGGCGGATGCCGCGCAGTCGCCCCTCCCGACTCTGCTCGAGGGCGACGACGACGGCATGCACCGGGATGAGCAACGCGAGGTACAGGAAGAGGTAGGTGCCGAGCGCGAGCCCGAGCGCGTACACCCACCACCAGCCCCGGTGCATCCGTGCATCGAGCAATCGCAGCATGAGGAGGGTGAGCCAAACGGCTGCGGCGGTCGCGAGCGCCAGCGATCTGGCCTCGGTCGCGAGGAAGGTGACCCGCGGCAGCACGGCGAAGACGATCGCGGCGATGACCGCCGTTTCGCGTGTCGCGCGCCTGCGCACGAGCAGGTAAAGCCCAGCGGATGCCGCTCCCACGGCAACGCCCGATAGCAGCCGCACGGCCAACGGCGAGGTGCCGACGACGTCGATCCACACGTGCAGCGCTGCATAGTAGAGCCCGTGCACGGCGTCGACCGTGCCGAGCAGCGCCCAGAGCGACGTCCAGTCCCGACGTGCCGACATGATGCTCGCGGTTTCGTCGCCCCAGAATGACGGGATCCACGTGCCCGTGATGGCGACGAGGGCGGATGCGGCGCCGATCACGACAGCGACCCGTCGGTCGCTCCAACGGGCGGTCGACGGTTCGATTGTTCTGGAGCCGGTGCGTCCGGCCCCGCCGGTCACAAGCATCACGCCCAGCTTGCGCCACCGGGCATCAAAACACGAAGGAACGCCCGGCCCTTGACGGGCCGGGCGTTCGGTGCCTTCGGTCGGCGAACTTACTCGCCGGACTCCTGGGCGAGCCGCGCATCGAGGGCGGCGCCGACGTCGGTGGGCGTCGCCTGGCCTTGCGCCATGAGCTGGATCTGCGCAACGAGGTCGGTGTAGAGGGCGTCCTGATACTTGGGCCACGAGATCATCGGCAGGTAGAACTTGCCATCGAGCAGCGCCTGGAACGGCACTTCGAGCGACTCGTCGATCACCGGGGTGTAATTCGAGGTCGTCGTCATGTCATTCGTCTTCTCCTGGAAGATCCGCACGCCGTCCTCACTCGCGAGGAACTCGAGGAACGTCTTGGCCGCCTCGGGCTCCTTCGCCTTCGAGTTGATCGCGTAGCCGGGCGAGGCGGCACCCGTGAAGAACGGCTCGCCCCCCTTCTGCGGCACGCCCGCGAAGGTGAATTTGAGATCAGGGTTCGCCTCGCGGATCGGCCCGATGTCCCACGGTCCGGCGGTCATCATCGCGACGCGGCCCGCGACGAACTCGTCACGCACCTGCTCGCCCTTGAGCCCGACGACGTCCGGCGACATGAGTCCGTCTTCGAAGAGCTGCTGCCACGGTGTGAGCGGCTCCGTCCAGAGCTCTTCGAACGTCGACTCGCCGGCGAAGATCTCGGCGTCGACCGTGCCGCCTGCCTCGAAGTTGGCGAGCCCGACGCTCGAGCCGAGCGACGTCGGGAAGCCCTGCCACGACTCGAGGAACGGAACGACACCGGCCTCCTTCAGCGTCGTGAGGGTCTCGACGAATCCGTCCCACGTCGTGGGGAACTCCGTGATGCCGTGCTCGGCGAGCAGGTCGACGTTGTAGACGATGCCCGACGCCCACGACGAGAGGGAGAGGCCGTACGCCGCACCGTCGGGACCCGCGTAGGTGGCGGTGTTGAACTCCGATGCGACCTCCATGAACGGCTCGTCGGTGAGGTCGGTGACGAAGCCGCCCTCGATGAGGTTCGTCTTGTTCTCGGCGGCGATGACGAAGACATCGGCCGCCGTGTTCGAACCGAGGCGGTTCTGCAGCGTCGAGATGTACTCGGCCACCGGGGGAGCGTTCGAGAACTCGATGCGGATGTCGGGATTCTCCTTCTCGAAGGCGGCGATGACCGGCTCCATCGTCTCCTCGTTCGACCACGAGAAGAACGTGAGCACGGTACGGTCGTCGGCCTCGCCTGCCGTGCATCCGGCGAAGGTGGCTGCGGACATGACGGCGATGGTCGCTGCGAGGGCTCGCAGCGCCCGTGACCGGGTGGGGAACGGATGCTTCATTGCTGGCCTTTCCTGTTGGTGGTGATGGTGGCTACCCCTTCACGCTGCCGGCCACGAGGCCGCGCACGATGTAGCGCTGCATGAAGATGAAGAAGACGACCATGGGGATCAGCACGACGACGCTGAGCGTGAGGAACATCGGCCAGTCCGTCGTGAACTCGCCGACCGCCTTGTAGGTCTGCAAGACGAGCGTCTGCTTCTCGGTCGAGCTGATGAACACGACCGGGGTCAGGAAGTCGTTCCACACCCACATCGTCTGGAAGACGCCGACGGTGATGAGGATCGGGCGGATGAGCGGCAGCGCGATGCGCCAGTAGATCTGCCACGGCCCGGCCCCGTCGATGCGCGCGGCCTCGATCACCTCGCCGGGGAGCGTGCGCATGTAGCCGACGATGAGGAAGTAGCAGAAGACCGAACCACCCGAGTAGAGGATGATGAGGCCCTCGAGCGTGTCCACGAGCTGCGCCTGGCTCAGCATGCGGTAGAGCGGGATGAGCGTCACCTGGCCAGGAACGAGGAACGCGATCACGAGCAGCACCGTCACGAGTCGCGATGCGCGCAGGATGACGGAGAACGCCGCCATCGAGCCGATGAGCAGCATGAGCAGGATCGCCGCCGCCGTGACGTACACGGTGTTCAGGAAGGACTGGACCACGGGGATCTCGCTGAACACCGTCAGGTAGTTGTCGAGGTTCAGGGTCGTCGGCAGCGCCAGCGGTGCCATCGTGGTCTCCGCTTGCGTCTTGAACGTGTTGACCACGACGTAGTAGAAGGGGAGGCCGACCACCGCGGCGAGCGGGATCATGATGAGGCTCGTCGCGATCGCGCCCGGCCGGGTGAGGATTCGTGCTGCACTCATGAGAGCCGCCCTTCGAGTCGGCGCGAGGCGATGAGCTGCGTCGCGACGATCGCGCCGACCGCGAGCATGAAGATGACGGCGAGGGCGGAGGCCTGGCCGTACTTCGCCTGGGAGACGCCGTTCTGGATGATCGTCTGCGTGATCGTGAAGGTCGAGAATCCCGGCCCGCCCCTGGTCAGCGTGATCGGCAGGTCGTACACCTTCAGGCCTCCCGTCATGAGCAGCAGCCAGCTCACGGTCATCGCCGGCATCAGCAGCGGCAGGGTGATGTAGCGGAATCGCTGGAACGCGGATGCCCCGTCGATTCGTGCGACCTCGTAGTAGTCGTCGGGGATCGACTGGAGATAGGCGAGGTAGAGGATGGCGTGCCATCCGGTGCTCGTCCACACACCGACGGCGATCACGCTGAGCTGGGCCAGGGTGCTGTTCGAGAGCCACGGCACCGGCCCGATGCCGACGACCGACTGGAGCAGCGAGTTGAGCGCTCCGGAGCCCAGGGGGTTGAGGATGAATCCCCACACGAGCCCCAGGATGGCGACCGACGGGATCGCGGGGAAGAAGTAGATCGCGCGCACGAAGTTGCGCCCGATGAACGCGCGGTCGAGGGTGACCGCGAGCGGGATGGCGAGGGTGGTGATGAGCACCGTCGTCGCCAGGGTGAAGAACAGCGTGAACCCGAGGCCCGCGAGCATCGACGGGTCGGTGAAGACGTTCTCGTAGTTGCGCAGTCCCACGAACGCCGCATCGGTGCTGTAGCCGTTGAAGTCCGTGAAGCTCCACCAGATCGACTGCACGAGGGGGACCAGGAACAGCACGACGAAGACGACGAGCATCGGCACCAGGAAGAGGCCGATCTTGAGGCGATCCGCTTGGAACGTGGGGCCGTTCGTCGACATCGGGGCCGTCCACCACCTCGAGACGCGGGTGCGCGTCGAGATGGCACGGGTCTCCGTCGTCGGACGCTCGTCGATGAGGGTCACGTGATCTCCTTCGATCGGCGGATTCGTGGTCCGCACTCTACCTGTATCGATATAGAAGCGACAAGAGCGAGGGTGACGAATGGGGGAGCCGGCGTGCTCAGGCCGTGGATTCTCGCGCGACGACGCGGAATGAGCTCACGAACTCGCGCGGCTGCCACTCGGTGTCGCCGGCGATGCGCCGTAACACGAGGTCGACCGCGAGGGCGGCGACCTCGTCGTGGTCGGGATCGACGGTCGAGAGCCGGGGGATGCTGTACTCGCCCTCGTCGATCGCGTCGAAGCCGATCACGCGCACGTCGTCAGGCACCCGCACCCCGCGGTCGGCGAGCCCGCGCATGACGCCGAGCGCCACCGTGTCGGTGATGCAGACGACGCCGTCGAACGGGGTGCCGGAATCGACGAGTCGCTCGGCCGCGTTCCTGCCGCCGGACATGGTGAGCCCGGGGATCCCGATGGAGAGCGCCGGATCGAACTCGACCCCTGACTCCCGGAGGGCGCGGAGGTAGCCGCCGTGGCGCAGGCTGCTCACGTTCAGGGGCAGCAGATCGTCGCCCTCGACAATGGCGATGTGCCGGCTGCCCCTCGCGATGAGATGCCGCGTCGCCGCGAACGTGCCCTCGACATTCGGAAGGGCGATGTGGTCGACCGGACCCTCGAACACCGTCTCTCCGAGGATCACCATCGGGAAGTCCACACGCAGCAGTTCCCGGTCGGCGGTGCCGAGCCCGACCGCCGAGAGGATGAGCGCGTCGTATATCCGGTTGCGCGACGACACGATCGCGCTGAGCTCGGTCTCGCGATCGGCGCCCGTCTGCTCGATGACCACGCGGTATCCCGCCGCCGAAGCCCTCGCGATGATGCGGGAGGCGAGCTGGCCGAAGTACGGCCGGTCGACCTCGGGCACCGCGAACCCGATCGTGTTCGTTCGCCCGGCTCGCAGGTTGCGGGCCGCGACGTTCACGCGGTACCCGAGGTCGTCGATCGCGCGGAGCACACGGTCGCGTGTCTCGCCGCGCACGTGCGGATAGTGGTTCAGCACGTTCGACACGGTCATCGTCGAGACGCCCGCGGCTTTCGCGACATCCTGCATCGTGACCATGGCGGAACTCTATCGCCGACTCATCCGAGGGTGAGTGAGACGGTCGCGAAGGAGTGCGGTGGGAGCGTGACCCGCAGGCCGCGGTCGTCGGTCTCGATCGCGGTGAGCTCGGTCGGTGCGACGGCGTCGGGATTCGACGCAGAGTTGTGCGCCTGGAGCTGTGCCCCGGTCAGCACCCGCCCGGTGTGCGCCGTGACGCCGCGACCCCGCAGGTCGAGCACGACCTCGAGCGGCCGCTCCGCATCGAGGTTGCTGAGCGAGATGAGCGCCGTGTCGTCGCGCGTGCTCGCCGAGGCCGAGAGCACGTCGAGCGGCCGCCCGGCCTCGGTGCGGGTCTCGGGCCGTTCGACGACGTGCACCGCGAGCGACGTCGCGTCGTGGTGCCCGCGGTTCATCTCGAAGACGTGATACGTCGGGGTCAGCACGAGCGCGCCCGTCGCCTCATCCGTCAGCAGCATCGCCTGCAGCACGTTGACGGTCTGCGCGATGTTCGCCATGACGAGCCGGTCGGCGTGCCGGTGGAACACGTCGAAATGCACGGATGCCACCAGCGCGTCGCGCATGGTGTTCTGCTGGTGGAGGAACCCGGGATTCGTGCCCGGCTCGACGTCCCACCAGGTGCCCCACTCGTCGAGCACGAGCCCGACCTTCTTGCCGGGGTCGTACGCGTCCATGACGGTGGCATGCGCCGCGAGCACTCGCTCGACGTCTTGCGCCTTGCTCATGGTCGCGTAGTACTGCTCGGTCGTGAAGGCCGTCGCGCTGCCCTTCTTATCCCACTCGCCGGCCGTGTAGTAGTGGAACGAGATCGCCTGGAAGATGTTCGTGGGCTCCCGCTGGCAGCCGAGGCAGTTCAGCGACTCCATCAGCGTCTTCGTCCACTTGACGTCGTCGTCGGACGCCCCGGCGGCGATGCGGTACAGCGTGTTGCCTCCGTGGTCGCGGCAGAAGGTCGCGTAGCGGCGCGCCTCGGCGGCGTAGTGCTCGGCGGTCATGTTGCCGCCGCAGCCCCACGCCTCATTGCCGATGCCCCAGAACGGCACCTTCCACGGCTCGTCCCGGCCGTTCTCGCGCCGCAGCCGCGCCATGGGGCTGTCGCCGGCGCGAGTGAGGTACTCCACCCACTCGCTCATCTCCTGCACGGTGCCGCTGCCGACGTTGCCGTTCACGTAGGCGTCGGCCCCGAGCAGCTCGCACAGCGCCATGAACTCGTGCGTGCCGAAGTGGTTGTTCTCCTCGACGTCGCCCCAGTTCGTGTTCACCATGCGGGGGCGGTCGGCCTTCGGGCCGATGCCGTCGCGCCAGTGGTACTCGTCGGCGAAGCATCCGCCCGGCCACCGCAGGTTCGGGATGTCGATGCGTCGCAGCGCCTCCACGACGTCGGAACGGATGCCGCCCTCGTTCGGGATCGGCGAGTCCTCGCCGACGTAGAAGCCGCCGTAGATGCAGCGGCCGAGGTGCTCCGCGAAGTGCCCGTACAAATGGCGGCTGATCTGGGGTCCTGGCACGTCGAGGTCGACGATGGCACGAGCGGTGAGTGGGTCGGTCACTGCGGGTTCTCTCCTTTGAGGCTCTGTTGAACACCTGACTGTATCGATAAATACGGCGAAACGGAACTGGGTGCCGAGGGGCAGTGAGCCGGTCGCAGGACCAAGGCGTGTCTCCCCAGACGTGCGGATCTGGCTGGAATGCTGAAGGCGTGTCGCCAACATCTGACGCCATCAGGCGAGCGTTTCCGGACAGCGAGATCATCCCGCGCAGCGGCGGCGAGCTGCACAACGTCTTCGAGGTACGACGAACGGCCGCCGATCCACTGATCGTCAAGGTGTACGCACCCGAATGGGCCGGGAAACAGGCCAAGGAGGTCTACGTGTACAACCTCCTCGCCACCCAGCTGGCCGATGCGGTCCCGCGCGTCGTCGAGGTTGTCGACAACTTCACCACGCTCACGAAGCTCGACGGCGTACCGCTGTCCGAGACCGATCCGCCCGATTGGCGAGCGACGTACGAGCAACTCGGACGACTCCTCAAGGCGATCCATCGCATCGAGCAACCGGCGTACGGCTATCTCACCGACGAGATCCACGATCCGCTGCCGGACAACACGCAGTACATGCGGCGCCAGTTCGCCAAGAAACTCAGGGAATTCGAGGGCCTGAAGGGCGATCCCGCACTGCACAAGGGCATCCAGCAGTTCGTCGAGACACACGCCGAACTCCTCGAGTCCAACACGACGCCGACCCTGTGTCACAACGATTTTCACGAGGGCAACGTGCTGGTGGATCCGGCGACCTGGCGCGTCACCGGGTTCATCGACGTCGAGAACGCGATCGCCGCCGACCCGCTGATGGATCTCGCCAAGACGCAGGCCTATTCCATCCGCGGGAACGAGGAGAAGCTCGCCGGCCTGCTCGACGGGTACGGCGAGTTGCCGCCGGACTGGCGGGAACGGACCACGCTCTACCGGCTCTACCATACGCTCGAACTCTGGGACTGGTTCGCTTCGAGAGGCACCACCGCTCACCTCGACGGCATCGCCCGGGACATGGCCCGGATCGTCGACAGCTAGCTGTACTGCCCAGGCAGGTTGGTTGACCGGCTGATGGGTGGCTGGTTCCCGATGGCCGTGTGGGCAACGTCCCTGGGCAGTGCACCTACGCCGACGGCTGCAGCTGCCGGGGGTCTGGCTCGACCACCGTGCGGCGCAGCTCGGCGTCGAGGATCTCGAGCAGGAGCGGAGCGGATGCCGCGACCGGGCTGCCCGTGATGGCCGACACGACCCATTGCGGCGTCGAACTCTGCGGCAGCTGCACCGATACGAGCCCGGCCGCCTGCGGCTTGGCCGCGACGTGCTGCGGCACGAGCGCGACGCCGAGCCCGCGGTGGATCAGGTCGAGCAGCGTGTGCACGTCGTTGACCGTGCAGCGCACGCGCCGGCCCACGCCCTGGGCGGCGCACGAGGCCTCGTTGAGCGAGCGCACCGCCCACGACTCCTGGAAGTCGATGAAGTCGAGGTCGCGCAGGTCGGTCCAGTCGACGCGCGTCGAAGCGGCCAGCGGATGCTCCGGAGGGCACAGCAGCACGACCGGCCACCGGCCGAGCTCGGTGCTCGACACACGGGTGAGGTGATCGGTGGTGGCGACGAAGGCGACGTCGAGCTCGCCGTCGCGCACCTGTGCGACGAGGTCGTGCGAGCCGGCCTGGGTGAAGTGGATGTCGACGAGCGGGTAGCGGCGCCGGAACCGCTCGAGCAGCGACGGCACATCGACGATGCCGAGGCACTGCTCGGCTCCCACACGCAGTGCACCCGAGAGCTCGTTCGTCGCGCGCACGACGGCATCGCGGCCGGCGGTGGCCTGGGCGAGCATGGCGCGGGCGAAGGGGAGCAGCGCGAGTCCGGCATCCGTCGGCTCGACTCGTCGGGTCGTACGCGCGAACAGCGTGGTGCCGAGTTCGTCTTCGAGGCTGCGGATCGCGGCGGAGAGTCCCGATTGCGAGACGCTGCACACCGCTGCAGCCCGGGTGAACTGCTGCTCGTCGGCGAGAGCGACGAGGTACTCCATCTGGCGCAGATCCATTGATCACTCCGGGTTCTGAATACCATCACTGGCAGTTGTTGGACTTCTAGCTTGGGGCTGCCTAGGGTGAAACGCAACCCACACGACAGGAAAGGCTCATCCGTGCAGCAACGAACCATCGGAACTCGTTCGGTCAGTGCGATCGGACTCGGCGGCATGCCCATGTCGATCGAAGGACGCCCTGACGAGGCCAGGTCGATCGCGACCATCCACGCCGCGCTCGACGCAGGGGTCACGCTCATCGACACCGCCGACGCCTATCACCTGCACGCCGACGACGTCGGCCACAACGAGGAGCTCATCGCCCGCGCCGTGCGCTCGTACGGCGGCGACACCTCGGCGGTGCTCATCGCCACGAAGGGCGGACACCTCCGCCCCGGCGATGGCAGCTGGACGCAGAACGGCCACCCCGACTACCTGAAGGACGCCGCGAAGGCCTCGGCACGACGCCTCGGCGCCGACGCCATCGGGCTGTACCAGTTCCACCGGCCCGACCCCAAGGTGCCGTATGCCGACTCGATCGGCGCCATCCGCGACCTGCTCGATGAAGGTGTCATCGAGATGGCCGGAATCTCCAACGCGAACGTCGCCCAGATCGACGAGGCGAACGCGATCCTCGGCGGGCGCCTCGTCTCGGTGCAGAATCAGTTCTCGCCCGCGTTCGGCTCGAGCCTCGGCGAGCTGGAGCACTGCGCCGCGCTGGGCATCGCGTTCCTGCCGTGGTCGCCCCTCGGCGGCATCCGTCGCGCCGCCGATGTCGGCCAGAACCACTCGGTGTTCCAGGATGTCGCGGACGCGCACGGCGTCAGCCCGCAGCAGGTGGCCCTCGCGTGGGAGCTCGCACTCGCACCAGTGGTCATCCCGATTCCCGGTTCGTCACGACCCGAGAGCATTCAAGACTCCGTTCGCGCCGCAGAGCTCAGCCTGACCGACGACGAGCTCGACGAGCTCGCCCGGCTCTCGCGGGCGGCATGACCAAGCCATAGCTATAGCTGAGGAGCATCATGAAGACCTTGAAGAACACCATGAAGACCTTCACCCTGCCGGGCACCGAGATCGTCGTCCCCAACGTCGTGCTCGGCCTCATGCGCATCCCCGACAAGACCGACGACGAGGTGCGCGAGCTCGTGCGCACTGCTCGCGACGCCGGCATCGACTTCCTCGACCACGCCGACATCTACGGCAACGACCCGCACGGCTGCGAACGCCGCTTCGCCGAGGCGATGAAGCTCACGTCGTCGGAGCGGGCGGAGCTCACGATCCAGACGAAGGCGGGCATCGTCAAAGACGGTCCATACTTCGACTTCTCGTACGAGCACATCATCGAGTCGGTCGAGGGCTCGCTCGCCGCGCTCGACACCGACTACATCGACATCCTGCTGCTGCATCGCCCCGACGCGCTCGTCGAACCCGAGGAGGTCGCTCGCGCATTCGATGAGCTCGAGGCCGCGGGCAAGGTGCGCGCGTTCGGGGTGTCGAACCACACTCCGCGCCAGATCGACCTGCTGAAGAAGTACGTGCGCCAGCCCATCGTGGCCAACCAGCTGCAGCTGTCGATCACGCACGCGCCGATCATCGCCCAGGGCGCCGCGGCGAACATGCTCGCCGAGAGCCAGTCGATCTCGCTCGACGGTGGCGGAATCGTCGACTACTGCCGCCTCAACGACATCACGGTGCAGGCGTGGTCGCCGTTCCAGGCGGGCTTCTTCACGGGCGTCTTCCTCGACTCGCCCGAGTACCTCGAGCTGAACGCCGTGATCAACCGGCTCGCCGCCGCCTACGACGTGCCGCCGATCGCCATCGCGACCGCGTGGATCACGCGCCACCCGGCGAACATGCAGGTCGTGCTCGGCACGACGAGTCCCGAGCGCGTGGCCGGCGCGGCGCAGGGCTCCGACATCCCGCTCACTCGGGCGGAGTGGTACGAGCTCTTCCGCGCGGCGGGGCACATCGTTCCCTGACGAGCTGACGAGCTGACGAGACGGCAGCAGACGTAGAGCGCGCCGACCGTTGCCGGCCGTGGCGCGCGCTCATTCTAGGAACGGCGGCGGCTCTCGTGCGCCCAGATCGCGACCTCCACTCGGTTGCGGGCCCCGATCTTCGTCATGAGGCTCGAGATGTGGGTTTTCACGGTGCTGAGCGAGATATGGAGCTCGTGGGCGATCTCGGTGTTGCTGAGCCCGCGTGCCACCGTCGCGAGCACGTGCTCCTCACGCTCGGTGAGCGGTTCGATCGGCTGCGGCGGCGGCCCCGACGGCGCGGTGCCGGCGAACGCCTCCAGCAGCCGGAGCGTGACGTTCGGGGCGATCAGGGCATCGCCGCGGGCGGCGGCGTGCACCGCCTCGGTGAGCAGGGCCGGCCCGGCGTCCTTCAGTAGGAAGCCGCGAGCGCCTGCGCGGAGTGCCGCGTAGACGTACTCGTCGAGGTCGAAGGTCGTGATCACGACGACGGGGATCGGGTCGGCGACGCCTGGCCCCGCGAGGGCGCGCGTCGCCTCGATGCCGTCGGTCACCGGCATCCGGATGTCGAAGAGGCACACGTCGGGCCGGATGCTCCGTGCAAGCGCCACCGCCTCTGCGCCATCGGCGGCCTCGCCGACCACCTCGATGTCGGGCTGGGCGTTCAGGATCATCCGGAGCCCCATGCGCACGAGCTCCTGGTCGTCGGCGATGAGCACGCGAACGCTCATGTCGACCAGCCGCTTCGCGGGAGCACGGCGGTGACGACCCATCCGCCGCCGGGCGCCGGGCCGGCTTGGCAGGTGCCGCCGAGGAGGGTCGCGCGTTCGATCATGCCGGTGATGCCGTAGCCGGGCGCAGCGGATGCCGCTGGGTCGCCGTCGTCACGGACGTCGAGCCGGATCCCCGCGTCGTCGGCGTGCACGAGCACGTCGATGCGGGTCGCGTTCCGCGCGTGCCGACGGGCGTTCGTCACCCCCTCCTGTGCGAGGCGGTACACCGTGGCGGCGATCGTCGGCGGAACCGCCTCAATGTCGCCGGTGAGCTGCAGGTCGACGACTGGACCGCCGGACTCCGGCCGGGCGAGCTGCCGGAGGTCGGCAATGGCCGGGCTCGGCGCCAGTTCGTGCCCCTCCTCCCGCCGGAGCACGCGGACGATCGAGCGCATCTCCGCGAGGGTGCGGGATGCCTCGCCCTCGATGACCCGGAGCACCTCGACCGCGGCATCCGGATCCGCCGCTGCCACCGCCGTGCCGGCCTGCGCCTGGATCGCGATCGCCGAGACGTGGTGCGCGACGGTGTCGTGGAGGTCGCGCGCGAGCTGCTCGCGTTCCTGAAGTTTCACGCGGTCGAGCTCGCGGGCTCGTGCGGCGGCGCGCCCGCGGAAGGCCACGCCGAGGGTGGTCGTCATGGCCAGCACCGCCACGGAGCCGATGACGTCGCTGGGCAGCACCGGCCCGAGGAGGAGTGAGAGGAGGAAACTCGCCAGCACGATCGTCGCACCGAGCAGCATGGCGCGGCCCGTGCCCCAGCGCACCGCCGCGTAGACGAGGATGAGCAGGTAGGCGGTCGTGACCAACTGCGAGTCGCTGCCGGTCACGACCGTGACGACTGCGGTGGCACCGAACGCGATTGCGAGCATCAGCGCCGGGCGGGTGCGCCGCCAGAGCAGCGTCGGCACGATCGCGACGAGCACGACCACCCAGAGCACTCGCCACGGCACGTCGGGCCGGAGCGCAACCTCGATCAGCGCGATCACGGGAATCACGCCGACGAGCGCCCAGTCGCGCCAGACGCGCCGCGGTGGCGGGGGAGTGGCCGCCGGAGCATCCCACATCGCGCGGACAGGGCTCGTCATTCCCCTCATGATAGGTGCGCGCTCGCCGCCGCGGATCGGCCGGAAGTACGGGATGTGCGACCGGAGCGGACGGCGCGGCGGCGGATGACGAGCTCGGCCACGGCGAGGTTGATGACCCAGCCCGCACCCATGAGCACGGCGTGGGTGCTCACGTCGGGCGGTCCGGCGATCAGCGCCCACGGCAGCAGCGTGAACACCTGGGTCCCCGCGCCTATGCCGATCGCGTAGGCGCGGGTCATCCACGCACTGTGCGTGCGCACGTCGCCCTTGCGGATCGCGATGAAGGCGACGACGATGCTCGCGGCCATCGCGGTGCCGAACACGAGCCGCAGCACGAGCAGCGCCTGGCCGTCGTGTGCGGGGAGGGTGGAGAAGAGCGCCATCCAGATGCCCGTGAGCGCGGTCAGTAGGCCGGCCGGCGCAACGATGCGCCCGGCTCTGCGATGCCAACGGTGCCGGCGCAGTGACGGCGCGAACTGGACCGCACCGAGCAGGCTGAACACGGTGACGCTGACGATATGCACCACGACCGGCACGGGCGAGTCGAAGAACCGCGTGTTGTCGGCGCTGACGGCGCCCGTCGCCAGCTGGGTCAGGCGTGACGCCCCCGCCCCGACCGGCACGAGGCTGAGCAGGATGAGCCCGGTGGGCGCGAGCAACTCGCGTCGTCCCGTTCGCGCGGGCGCGCCGGCGGGCCTGCCATCGGGGCTGACAGCGGCGCGCGGCGCCGGAAGGAGGTCGGATGCGTCGGTCATGCCTCGATGCTGGCTGCGCTCGGCGTGCACGGCATCGGCCGTTCGGCTTGAAATCGACTCGGCTGATCAGCCAGACCGCGCTCATCCGACCGGTCGTGGAAGAGCCCACCCTCTCCGCGACTCGAGCGAGCGCCCGTATCTCGGCCACCCGAGTTCTCGCAGTCCGGCGTCAGCCCCGGGTGTGGTGCCGCTCGAGCCCGTCGAGGATGATGTCGAGCCCGAACTCGAACTCGAATTGGTCGTCGCACCAGCCGAGTGTGGAGTCGGGGTCATCATGCCGCACGACCGAGAGCATCTCGGCGAGGTGGGGCACGTGCACCGCCATCTGCTCCATCGCGGCCGAGTCGCCGGAGTCGTCGTCCTTGCCCTCGCCGAGCTCTTGTGAGAACCCGTAGGCTCGGCTTCCGAGGGCGTGCATCGCATGGTGGATGAGGTCGTACGACAGCCCGCCCGACCGGAGCGTGCCGACCACGGAGTCCACGTATCGCGCGGTGTTCAGCCCGAGTTCCGCCCGCGTGTCCATTACCCCGGGGACCCACGGATGCCGCAGCATCACCTCGCGGGCGGAGAGGATCTGCGTGCGCAACGTCGCCCTCCACGCGGCATCCGTCTCGGGCACCGTGAAACCGCCGACCGCTTCCTCGATCTCCTGGAAGACGAGGTCGACGATGCCGTCGAGGATCGCCTCCTTGTTCGGTACGTGGTAGTAGATCGACATCGGCTCGACACCGAGCTGCTCGGCGAGGCGGCGGATCGTGAGGGCATCGATGCCGGCGTCGTCGGCGAGCTCGACCGCGGTTCGCAGCACCCGGTCGCGGGTCAGCGGCGCGCGGCGCTCGGCCTTCGGTTCTGTGGTCGATGACATCTGGTCGCCCTCCCCTCCTGCTCCACGCTACAAGCGCGCGGGACATCCGATGCCGACCGCTCTGGACAGGAGTTCGATTCTACGGTACCTTACGTTGTAAGTCGTACAACGTAAGGTAGGAGACTCAACATGGAAGACACCCGAATGCGAGCGGCCGTCGCTCGGCGTTTCGGCGGGCCCGAGGTCGTGCACGTCGTGCAGGCGCTCAAGCCCACGCCGAAGCGCGACGAGGTGCTCATCAGGGTGCACGCGAGCACCGTGAGCATCGCCGACCACCGCAGCCGCAGTCGCGACCTGCCAAAGGGACTCGGGTTCTACGGCCCGATCGCGCTCGGGGTCTTCCGCCTTCGTCGGCCGATCCTCGGCATGGATGCGGCGGGCATCGTGGAAGCGGTCGGCGACGAGGTCACGAGGTTCGCGCCCGGCGACGAGGTCATCGCGATGCTCGGCGCGAAGTTCGGTGGACATGCCGAGTACGCGTGCATCGCCGAGACCGAGGCCGTGACGCGCAAGCCCGCGAACATGACCATGGAGGAGGCCGTGACGCTCGTCTTCGGCGGACACACGGCGCTCGCGTTCCTGAACCGTGCCGGAGTCGGGCCCGGCGACGAGGTGCTCGTGAACGGGGCATCCGGAGCCGTCGGCAGCGCCGCCGTGCAACTCGCGAAGCTGCGAGGCGCCACGGTCACTGCCGTGTGCAGCGCCGCCAACGCCGACCTCGTCAGGTCGCTCGGGGCCGACCACGTGATCGACTACCGGGTCGAGGACTTCGCGTCGAACGGCAAGACCTACGATGCGATCGTGGAGTGCGTCGGCAACGCGGCGTTCGACCGGGTAGAGCACTCGATCAAGCCGGGCGGCGCCCTCCTCATGGTGGTCACCGACCTCGCGGGATTGCTGTCGGCATCGAGGAACAGCAAGCGCAGCGGAAAGCTCGTGACGGTGGCCGGCGCCCCCGTTTCAGGCGAGGATCTCGCCTCGATCGTGCACCTCGCCGAGACGGGGGAGTACCGCGCGGTCACCGATCGGGTGTTCGACCTCGACGAGATCGTCGAGGCCCACCGCTATGTCGACACGGGCCGCAAGAAGGGCAATGTCGTGCTCCGCATCGCGTAGACGGGGTCGGGCGGATATCCGCGGGATGTCCGCTTGGTAACAGTGCGGCTGCGACCTCGGCTTGTCGCCCCTGTTCCGTGCTGTACAGCAGTAAAATCTGAAAATGGAGCCACCGGGCAGCACCACCCTGGTCATGGTGGGTGAAGAGACGACGAGCGCGATCCGTTCGCTCGAGCGGTTCGCCAACGTGCAGGCCGCCTCGTTCGCCGGCGAGTCCGATGCCGAGGTGGCGCGCTGGTCCATCTCCACGAGCGCCCCCTACGTGGTGCACGATCATGACCCGCTCGGCCACGTCGCCGCGGCCTGGGTCGAATTCTACGACGACCAGTCGACCTACGGTGTGCTCGAGCTCGAGATCGAGCGGGCCGTCGAGGCCGCCGAACGGCACATGATCAGCGTGCCCGACTACTACGTGGTGCTGCACCCCGAGTCGCTGCCCACGACGTGGATGCACTGGTGGCTCGGCGTGCTCGCCGATGCGTCGCCGACCCGCGTCATCCCGTGGCCCGACGCCGACGACTCACTCGCGAGCCTCCTGCGCCACCTGCCCACGGGGCGCCCGTGGCCCGAGGTCGAGTCCTGGCTGCCCGGCGTCGCCGGCAGCGTGCCCGACCGGATCGGCCTGCACGGGTCGCGGTAAGACTCCCGCCGCGGCGTTCAGCCGCGCACGCGCACGTCGACCCATACGAGCCGATGGTCGCTGCTCGGGAACGGGAAGTTGCCCGTGAGCGCTGAGAGCGGGTCGGCCTGCACCGGCCAGAACACGCCGGCGTCGACGACGCGCAGGTCGCGTGAGGGCAGCACGTAGTCGGCGCGCAGGTTGCCCGGTGCCGGGTTGTCGTTGAAGTCGGCGGTGTCGTAGCGCGGGTCGCCCTCGTGCGCGGGGTTCGCGCCGCCCTGCAGCAGTGCCGTTTCGACGGCGCCATCCGACGTCGGCAGCGGGTCGGTGATGCGCGGATGCCCCAGCAGCTGGTCGATCGCGGCATCCACCGAGTCGCCATCGAGCGGGTCGGCGTTCTGGTCGCCGAGGATCACGAACGACTCACCCGGCTTCAGCCCACCGCTGCCGCCCGCGTCATCCGTGATGTACCGGGAGGTCTCGCCGGGCGTGACGTAGTCGGCCCAGAAGCGGATCTCGTCGTGGTTGCGCAGACCGTTGCGGTCTTCGGCGCCGTCGAAGGTGGGCGGGGTCGGGTGCGAGGCGAGCACGTGCACCGTGCTGCCGCCCACCTCGATGGGCACGTCCCAGTGCGACTTGCTCGAGAGGCGCATCACCTCGAGCTCCTCGGCGGAGTACCAGTCGGCAGGCGCCGGCGTCGCCGGGTCGTCGGGCAGGAGCGCGCCGGGCATGTCCTTCCAGAGGAAGCTCTGGAACGTGCGCACCTCGGAGGTCTCGATCGGGTGCTTCGAGAGCACCGCCATGCCGTACTGGCCCTCGAACACGCCGAAGCCGAAGGCGTCGTCGCCCCCGCCGATCACGCCGTTGTTGTTGAGGTCGAAGCTGCTCGGAATGCCCGTGTTCGACGGCGCCACGTAGGCGTAGGGGTACTCGACCGGGTCGGCGCCGCCTTGCGACACCTCGAGGTAGTTGTCGCGGAACAGGTCGGCCGCGAGCCCGTCGGGCACGTAGTCGAACTCATTGAGCAGCACGATGTCGGGGTTCGCGCGCTGGATGATCTCGGCGACCGTCTTCGCCTGCGCGTCGGTGCCCGTGCTGAGGTCGGCGATGAGCTGGCCCGGGGCGTTGCGATTGAGCGAGAGGTTGTACGTCGCGACGCGCAGGTCGGTCGTGCCGCGCTCGTCCGCGCTCCTGGCGGCGGTGGCAGCGGCGGCGGTGGTGCCGAAGGTCGCGGTCGCGAGGGCGCCGACGACGACGGCGATCACGGCGGTGGCGGGGCGTCTCCTGGACATGCGCTCTCCTTCGTTGGCGGCTCGAACGACCGACGTGTCCAAGTTAGGGGTGCCGGGTGACGTTGGGAAGAACTGCAGGTGACCGGATGCCGGTTGCCGGATGCCGCGGATGATCCGTCCAGCTCAGGCGCTCTAGGCTGGAGCGCATGGTGCTTTCTCTCATCCGCCACGGACAGACCGACTGGAACCTCGCGGGTCGCATGCAGGGTCGCACCGACATCCCGCTCAACGCCACCGGTCGGGAGCAGGCGCGGGCCGCTGCAGCGCTGCTCGGCGACCACGAGTGGGCCGCTGTCGTGAGCTCGCCGCTCGGGCGCGCTCGCGAGACCGCGCAGATCATCGGCCAACACCTGGGCGTGCCGTTCGGCGAGACCTACGACGAGCTCACCGAGCAGGACTTCGGCGTCGCCGAGGGCACGCTCGTGTCCGAGCTCGACGCGCGCTGGCCGAACCGCGACTTCGAGGGCATGGAGCTCGACGAGGAGGTCGGGCCTCGCGGCATCCGCGGCCTCGAGCGGATCGTGCTCGACCACGACGGCGGGAACGTGCTCATCGTCGCCCATGGCACGCTCATCAGGCACACGCTCGCCACGATCACCGGCCACGAGCCGCGGCACTACCCGAAGCTCGAGAATGCCTCATCGTCGCTCGTCGAACGCGGTGACGTGGGATGGAACGTGCGCTCGATCGCCGGCGTGGACTTCGCCGACGTGCTCCGCGGCATCGAGGAGCGCGCAACGGAGCTTCGGCTCGCGAGCTGACCCGCTACGACCCCGAGAGCGCCGTAGCCGAGGCCCGCTCCGACTCCCAGCGAGCGCCCCACGAGACGAGCGCCTGCAGCGCCTCCATGAGCTCGCGGCCACGCTCGGTGAGCTCGTAGCGCACCTGCACGGGCGTCGTGGGGATGACCGACCTCGTGATGAGGTCGGCATCCGTCAATTGCTTCAACCGCGCCGTGAGCAAGCGGCCTGAGAGGCCCGGAACCAGCTCGAGCACCTCTGAGAAGCGCGTCGCGCCGCGCGCGAGCGCGAGCAGGATTCCCGAGCTCCATCGCTGGCCGACGAGCTCGAGCGAGCCCTGGAAGCGGCGGCAGGCCGCGTCGTCGATGTGTTCCCATGTCCCAACCACTTACCAATGGTAACTCGGTTACTGCGCCTTTGCGCCAGCCGCATGCGTCGATCGAGGATCGAACCATGCCTGACTACGGCCATTCCCTGCAATTCGGAACCTTCATCACGCCGACCAACCAGTCGCCGCAGACTCCCGTGCAACTCGGGGTGCTGAGCGAACAGCTCGGCTACGACCTCGTGACGTTCCAGGATCACCCGTACCAGCCTGGGTTCCTCGACACCTGGACGCTCCTCACGTGGGTTGCCGCGCGGACCGACCGCGTGCACTTCTCGGGCAACGTGCTCAACCTGCCGTTGCGGGCACCCGCCGTGCTCGCCCGATCGGCCGCGAGCCTCGACCTGCTCTCGGGCGGGCGGTTCGACCTCGGGCTCGGCGCCGGCGGATTCTGGGACGCCATCGGGGCGATGGGCGGGCACAAGCTCACTCCCGGCCAGGGCGTGCAGGCGCTCGATGAGGCGATCGACATCATCCGGGGCATCTGGGCGGTCGACGAGCGCACTCCGCTGCGCGTGCCCGGCGAGTTCCATCACGTCGACGGGGCCAAGCGCGGCCCGATGCCCGCCCATTCCATCCCGATCTGGTGGGGGCGTACAAGCCACGGATGCTTCGCCTCATCGGCCGGAAGGCCGACGGCTGGCTGCCGTCACTGCCGTACCTGCAGCCGGGCGACCTCGCGGCGGGCAATGCCACGATCGACGATGCCGCTCGTGGGGCCGGCCGCGACCCGGGCGAGATCCGGCGCATGCTCAACATCGCCGGCTCGTTCAGCGCCCGCAATGGCGGCATCCTGAGAGGACCGGCCGACCAGTGGGTGCGTGAGCTGCTTCCGCTCGTGCTCGACGACGGCGTCGGCACCTTCGTGCTCATGGCCGATGACCCGGCGGTGATGCAGCAGTTCGCCGAGGAGGTCGCGCCCGCCCTTCGCGAAGCCGTGGCGACCGAGCGCGCCCGACGCGGAACGACCGAGCCGCAGCGTCGCACCAGCATCGCCCTCGCCCGGCGACGCGACGGCATCGACTACGACGGGCTGCCGGCTTCCCTCGCCTCGGCCGCGATCGAGCCTGGCGACTTCGGCTACGCCCGCGTGCGATCCACGTATCTTCGCGGCGGTGCACCCGGGCTCGTGCTGCCCGTCCACGACACCGCGGAGGTCGTCGACGCGGTCCGCTTCGCGAGCGGGCAACCCGTGCCGCTCGCCGTACGCAGCGGCGGGCACGGCATCAGCGGCCGATCGACGAACGACGGCGGCATCGTCATCGACCTGTCGGCGATGAACTCGATCGAGATCCTCGACCCGGTGGCACGTCGAGTGCGGATCGAGCCGGGCGCGAGGTGGAAGGATGTCGCGGCCGCGCTGCAGCCGCACGGGTGGGCGCTGAGCTCGGGCGACTACGGAGGCGTCGGCGTCGGCGGACTCGCGACGGCCGGCGGCATCGGATGGCTCGTGCGCGAGCACGGCCTCACGATCGACCACGTGCGTGCCGTCGAGATCGTGCTCGCCGACGGCACCGTGGTGCATGCCTCCTCCGAGGAGAACGCCGAGCTGTTCTGGGCTGCGCGGGGCGCGGGCGCGAACTTCGGGATCGTGACGTCGTTCGAGTTCGAGGTCGACGAGATCGGCGACGTCGGCTGGGCGCAACTCGCCTTCGATGCATCCGACACCGCCGACTTCCTCGAGCGGTGGGGAAGCACGATCGAGAACGCACCGCGAGATGTCACGAGTTTCGTCATCCTCGGGGCACCACGCGGCGGCCGGTCGGTCGCGCAGATGATGGCGATGGTCGATTCGGACGACCCCGACACGATCATCGAGCGGCTCCAGCCGTTCGCCGACGCCGGCCCGCTGCTCGACCAATCGGTGCAGCTCACCACCTACGCCGCGGCGATGGCCAACTCGCAGGACGCGCCGCACGAGGGGCAAGGCGAACCGAACGCCCGGTCGGCGCTCGTGGAGCACCTCACGCCCGAGTTCGCCGAAGCCGCCGCAGAGCTGCTCGCGAGCGGCGATGTGTACTTCTTCCAGGTCCGCTCGGTCGGCGGCGCGGTGAACGACGTGGCTCCGGATGCCTCTGCCTACGCGCATCGCGCCGCGAACTTCTCCGTCGCCGCGTTCGGCGCGAATCGCCATCGCCTCGATGCGGCGTGGGACCGGCTCCGCTCGCACTCCACCGGCCTGTACCTGAGCTTCGAGTCGGACGACCGGCCGGAGCGCATCGACGACGCGTTCCCGCCCGCGACCCTCGCGCGACTGCGCGAGCTGAAGGTGCAACTCGACCCCGAGAACCTCTTCCGCGACAACTTCAGCGTCGCGCTCGGCGAGTCGACCGCGGTCACCGGCTGAACGTCAAGAAATGTCGACGGCCGCCGCTCGGGCGTAGCGATCGGAGTACGTGAGGAGCAACGGGCGAAGCGCATCCGGCGACTCGACCGTGAAGTCCATGCCGAGCATGCCGATGTAGGCGGCGATCGTGTCGAGGCTGTCGGCTCCCGTGACGAGCACCGACGTCTCGGCGTCGATCGACTCGACGACGCCGACGGCGGGATTGATACGGGCGAGCACGGCCTCGGCGGGCGCGTCGATGCGGAGGCGCGCGTGCACCTTCCAGCCGCTCGCCGCGATCGAGCGCATCGCGAACGCGGTGTAGTCGTCGCCGGGCAGTGGCACGGGCGAGAAGCGTCGGCGAGTCGGCATCCGCGGCTCCATCCAGTCGGCGCGGAAGGTCTCCCACGTGTTCGCCGACGGGTCGCGAGCCACGAGGTACCAGCGGCGCTGCCAGCTCAGCAGGCGATACGGCTCGACGAGGCGCGCCGTGTCGTCGTAGTCGAAGCGCAGCCATTCGACGTCGCGGATGGCGCCGGCGATCGCGCTCAGCACGGCGGGGTCGACCTCGGGGTCGGGGGCATCCGTGCCGGTGTTCTCGGGCGCATGCTCGGTGGTCGACGAAAGGGCCGTCACCATGGGCTTGAGTCGCGACGGCAGCACGTGCTCGAGTTTCGCGAGGGCGCGGGCGCTCGACTCCTCGATGCCGATGATGCCTCTGGCGGCGCGCAGCCCGATCGCGACCGCGACCGCCTCCTCGTCGTCGAGGAGGAGGGGCGGCAGCTTGCCGCCGGCGCCGAGGCGGTATCCGCCCGCGGCGCCGCGCGTGGCGTCGACGGGGTAGTCGAGCTGCCGAAGGCGGTCGATGTCGTTCCGGATGGTGCGGGGCGAGACGCCGAGGCGAGCCGCGAGCTCGGTGCCCGACCAGTCGGGCCGCGACTGGAACAACGAAAGCAGGGCGAGCAGGCGCGCGGCGGTATCGGCCATCGCTAGGCCTCGGCCGACACCTTGGCGGAGTCGTACCGATTGCGCGCCTCGATGATGCGCTCCTGGTGACCTTCAGTCCACTCCACGAGTGCCTGCACTGTGCTGCCGAGCGATTCGCCGAGCTCGGTGAGGGCGTAGTCGACGCGTGGCGGCACGACCGGGAAGACCGTTCGCGAGATCAGGCCGTCGCGTTCGAGGTGGCGCAGGGTCACCGCGAGCATCCGCTGGCTCACGCCGTCGACGCGCCGGCGCAGCTCGGAGAACCGCAGTGGGCGCTCGGCGAGCAGGGCGAGTACGAGCAGCGACCACTTGTCGGCGATGCGATCGAGGATCTGCCGCACCTCGCAGTCTTCACGCGTGTCCCATTGGTGTGCATCGCTCCAGGCGCTGACGGTGCCTTCGGGGTAACCGAGTGACGTTGAAGTGCCTTCTTCCATACTTCCCAATGGTGACCCAAGATGGGGTCAGTTACAAGAGAGAACCACGAGTATCCGTCAGTCGACCTGGGAGTGCGAACGTGTCTGTCGAGATCGAAGCCCGCCCGAGCACCGCGATCACAGGGCGTGCCCTCGCGGTGCTCCTCGTGATGTGCGGCGCGATCTTCCTGGAGGGCATCGACATCGGCATGTTCAACGTGGCCCTGCCGTCGATCCGCGCCGATCTGCCCATGGGAACCGGCGAGCTGCAGTGGATCATCAGCGCATACATCCTCGGCTACGGCGGATTCGTGCTGCTCGGCGGCCGCGCGGCGGACCTCTTCGGGCGGCGCCGGGTCTTCCTCATCGCACTCACGGTCTTCCTCGCGTTCACGGGTCTCGGGGCGCTCGCCACCGATCCCTGGATGCTCATCGTCGCGCGCGCCGCGACGGGAGTGGCGGCCGCCTTCATGGCTCCCGCGGGCCTGCCGATCATCACGACGACGTTCACCGGCGCAACTCGCGACCGCGCGGTGCTCATCTACTCGGGCGTCGGCGCCGGCGGGTTCTCGGTCGGGCTCGTCGCGGGCGGGCTGCTCACGACGTTCGGATGGCGCTGGGTCTTCATCGCGCCGCTCGTGGTCGCTGCCGCACTGCTCGCGATGTCGGTGCTGTTCCATCCCGCGCGCCGCGAACGCGCTCACGGCGCGCGGCCGCGGCCGACTCGACGTGCTCGGCGGGCTCACGGTGACGACGGCACTCGTCGTGCTCGTGGCCGGCATCGAGGGCGCACCGCACCGGCCGGTGCTCACGACCGTCGTCACCTTCGCGATCGGCGCGCTGCTGCTCGTGGCGTTCGTCGTCGTCGAGCGGCGCGCCGCCCAGCCGCTCGTGCGCTTCGGCATCTTCCGCCACACGAACCTCGTGCGGGCGAACCTCGGCGCTGCGCTCCTCGCGGCCGGCTTCTTGGGCTTCCAGTTCGTCGTCGCCCTCTACCTGCAGGAGGAACTCGGATGGTCGGTGCTCGAGACGTCGCTTGCGCTGCTCGTCTCCGGCATCGACGTCATCATCGCGCCGCTGTTCACTCCGCGACTCGTGGCCCGGTTCGGCACCCGGCGCGTGATCCTCGGCGGCCTCGCGCTCGCCGCGCTCGCCTACGCGCTCTTCCTGCCGGTGGCTCCCGATTGGACCTACGCGATGATGTTCCCGAGCTTCCTCGCGATCGGGCTCGCGTTCGCCTTCGCCTATGGCCCACTCACGATCGCGGCCACCGAAGACGTCGAAGACGATGAGCAGGGGCTCGCCGGCGGGTTGCTCTACACGGGCTTCCAGTTCGGCGGCGCGATCGGGCTCGCGGTGGTCTCGGCGCTGCTCGTCGCGCTGGAGTCGACCGACGCCGACGGTATCGAGGCCTACCGTGGAGCACTGTTCGGCCCCCTCGGGTTCGCCATCGCCGCGGTCGCGATCGCAGCGGGAGGCGTGCTGCGGCGGAGGGCGGTCTCGCGAGTCTGAAGCGTGAAGAATCTCGCACATTAGGAATCGAACGTGCCTATATGCCTCGTACCGTCGAAGACATGACGAACATCACTTCGGACACCAGCATCGACATCCGCCCCTTCCGCATCGAGGTCGCGCAAGCCGAGCTCGACGACCTCATGGAACGCCTCGCCCGCACGCGGCTCCCGCAGCCCTCGCCCGTCGACGACTGGGACTACGGGACCCCGAACTCCTACCTCCGCGAAGCCGTCGAACTGTGGCGCTCGGGCTTCGACTGGCGCGCCCAAGAGGCCCGCATCAACGCCGTGCCGCACTACATAACCGAGGTCGACGGGCAGGCGATCCACTTCATCCACGTGAAGTCCGAGCACCCCGGCGCGACGCCGTTGCTGCTCGCGCACACCTACCCCGGGTCATCCGTCGACTACCTCGACATGATCGGCCCGCTCGTCGACCCGGTCGCGCACGGCGGCCGTGCGGAGGACGCGTTCGACGTCGTGATCCCGGATGCCCCGGGCTTCGGCTTCAGCGCGCCCGTCACCGATCGCGGGTGGACCACCGCGCGCGTCGCCCGCGCGTACGACACGCTCATGCGGCGCCTCGGATACGCCGAGTACGGCATCCACGGCTCAGACAACGGCGCGATGGTCGCGCGCGAGCTGGGCCTGCTGAACCCCGACGGCTTCCTCGGCCTGCACGTGCTCCAGCTCTTCTCATTCCCCAGCGGCGACCCGAGCGAGTTCGAGCGGCTCGAGCCGCAGGATTACGTGGGACTCGAGCACATGCAGTGGTTCCAGTCGGTCGGCGGCTACAACACGATGAATGCGAGCCGGCCGCAGACCGTCGCCGCTGGGCTCAGCGACTCGCCCATCGGCCTCCTCGCCTACAGCGAGCTGTTCAACTCCTTCGGCAATGGCACGTCGCTCGTCTCGCTCGAGCAGATCCTCACCGAGGTGACGGTGAACTGGTTCGCGAATGCCGCCGCCGGCATGAGCCGCGCCTACCTCGAGAACGCCCGTGCCGAGGCCGAGCCCCAGGTCAACACGGCACCTACCGGCGTCGCGGTGTTCAAGGACGACTTCCAGACGATCCGGGTCTTCGCCGAGCGCGACAACTCGAACATCGTGCACTGGAGTCGGTTCGACGAGGGCGGCGGCCACTTCGCGGCCCTCGAGCTGCCGGAGGTCGTGGCCGGCGACATCCGCGCCTTCTTCTCGGCGCTGCGCTGAGGGGAGCGCGCGTCGAGCGGATGCCACGGCACAGCGCCCGTGGCATCCGCTCACTCGTCGACAGCAGCGGAGACCGCGCGTTGGAGTCGTGCCGGTTCACACGCCGATCGTGAGCGCCGCGGTATAGCCGGCCGAGGCCGACCCCGACATGCTCGCGATCTGGTGGATGCCGCCGTCTTCGCCGAAGACGTTGTCGGATGCGAGGCTCGTCGAGTTCATGTTGCGCACGCTCTGCTCGTAGCCCGACGTCGCGTAGACCGCGTCGCACGCCTCTTTCGGCAGGGCGATCTGGGACGTCTTCACGATCGGACCCGACGCCACTGCGGTCGCGACATCCGAGTAGACCTCGAAGTGGATGTGCGGCCACCGGCCCGCGTACGCGCCAGGGAAGATCGACGTGAAGCTCACCGTTCCGGTCGAGTCGGCCTCCTGCACGCCGCGCAGGTAGTTCTCGTTCTCGACGCCCGAGCTGTAGAGCGAGTAGTCGCCGTCGCGGTTGCAGTGCCACAGGTACACGGCGGCGCCCGCCATCGCATTGCCCGTGGCGGCCTCGCGCACGGTGAGGTTGATCGTCAACGGTACGCCCGGTGCGGTGGTGGTCGATGAGCCGAAGCTCGAGCGGATGTCGCGGCGAACCACTCCCGAGTCGTCGAGCACGTTGACCCCGTTCGAGCCGTCGCCCGGGAATGGGCCGCCGGTCTCGTCGGGCACCTCGGTGAGCGGTCCCGAGGTCGCGGTGGCCTCGGGCGTGGCGGTCGGCGTGGTCGTCGCCGTGGCGCTCGGGCTCGCGCTCGCCGTCGGCGTCGGCGAGGCGGAGCACGCGGCGAGCAGCGAGGTCGCCGCGATGCCGCCGAACAGGCCGAGGGCCTTCCGGCGGTCGACGAGGGTGCGGATGTCGTAGACGAGCCCGCGGTCCTCCTCGTCGATGATCTGGCCTTCGGCGTCGCGCCATTTCGTTTCGGTTGCGTCGTGGGTCATGGGGGTGTCCTCTCGTTCGGCGTCGAGTCGAATCAACTCCATGTTCCTCTCGATCTTCAGTGCGGCGTCTTTGCGTTCTCTTTGTGCCGGCAGTGCGCGGAGCGACATCCCCTCGCCGGAATTCTCGCGACGCGGTACGGTGCGAGCATGGTCCTGATCGACGACGACGCCCTCGACGAGCTCGAGCGCGAGTTCGTGTCGCGGGTGCGTGGGAAGGTGCTCGAGATCGGCGCCGGCGAGGGCGAGAACTTCGGTGCGTTCCATCCCGATGTCGAATGGGTCGGCCTCGAGCCCGACGCGAAACGCCGTGCCGAGCTCGCCACGCGAGCGCGCGAGTGGAAGCACTCGGCAGCGCCGCTCGATGCGCGGGCGGAGTCGATCCCGCTGCCCGATCACTCGATCGACGCGGTCGTCGGCACCTACGTGCTGTGCTCGGTCGGCGACGTCGACGCCACGCTCGCCGAGCTCCGTCGCGTGCTCGTGCCGGGCGGCCGCATCGTGCTCGTCGACCATGTGATCGCACCGCCCGGCACGCTGAAGCGCCTCGTGCAGCTCGTCGCGACGCCGTGCTCGAAGCGGCTCTGCCACGGATGCCACTGGGATCGCGATCCCGAGCCGGCGCTCGAGGCGGCGGGGTTCGTCGGCAGCGACATCCGTCGACTCAGAGTGCGGTCGATGCCGTTCGGACCTGTGCCGATGCTGCTCTTCGACGGCCGGGCGCCGCTCGACGCAGGCTAGCTACCGCGCACCGGATGCCGCGACGACGACCGCCGACCGTCCAGCCGGCGAAGCGCATCGGCGAACCCGGCGACGTCGTCGCCCAATCGCGCGAAGTAGTCGCGGTCGGTCGCCTCGACGGCGGCGTTGGCGCGGTTCGCGAGCTCGGCGCCGGCATCCGTGACCGCGAGCGCCCGAGCCCGCGCGTCATGTGGGTGCGACCCTCGAACCACGAGTCCCTTCGACTCGAGGGCGCGGAGCACCTGCGAGGTCATCATCGGGTCGGTGCCGGCGAGTTCGGCGAGTTCTCGCTGGGTCACGGGTTCGTCGGAATCCAGCCAGGTCAGCGAGGCGAGCAGCACGAATTGCACGTGCGTGAGGTCGAACGGCGCCAACACGGCCCGTTGTGCCGCCTGCCAGGCGTTGGTCGCCCGCCAGAGCAGCAGGCCAGGGCTCGCGTCGGCGTCGTCGAACTCGCTCGCCAGTCGGCGCGCGCTCATCGGTGCAGCGCCGAGCGCATCGCGTCGAGCAGCACCGCGGCGTCCACGTCATCCAAGGGGATCAGTCCGCGGCGCAACTGGTATCCCCAGTTCGGCTGCGCCGTGAGTGCGAGTCGATCGCGGACGGTGTCGACGTCGACCGGCGCGGCATCCTCCCAGTCGACGCGGCGCCGGAACGGGCGGAACTCGCCCTCGTCGGCCTGCCAGATGACGTCGTCGGCGACCCGACCGATGGCGGTGAACTGCTTGAGCGGCACGCCGTCGCGGAGGCGCTCGGTCGGCGAGTAGTACGCGATGAGGTCGCCGGGCTTCATCCGCGCGAGGCCGGCGCGCTTGCCGTGGCCGATCTGCGCGATGCCGAGTGCGACGCCGCGTCGCACGTGTTCGGCGGAGGCCACTCCGAGCCAGGCGGTCACGATGCCGCCCCCGGCGAGCGAGGCTCGACGGCGGGCTGCTCGGCCTCGACGAGCGCGATGAGCCGCGCGAGGTCGGCCGGTACGGCGTCGTGGAAACCGCCGCCCATGATCGCGGCCCAGACGGGGGCGAGCGGACCGTGCATCGTGACGAGTACGCTCAGCTCCACGCCGTCGGCCACGGGGGTGACGAGGTGCTGGAACACGAGCCTCGCGCCGGGGAACCTCGCGGTGTCGGTGTACTCGCGGCCGGGCGCGCAGGCACTCACGATGAAGCGCGTGCGTGGGCCACCCTTGGGCTTCAGCACGCCCTCGGCGCCAGTGCGGACGGGGCCGTCGACGCGTGCCCACTCGGTGTCGGGCGACCACGTGGGCCAGCTCTCGTGGTCGACCCACCGAGCGAAGAAGGCGTCGGCTGGGGCGGTGGAGCGGGCAGTCGCGCTGCCCAGGATCTTCGTTGTCATGCTAATTAGTATGCGCGCTTACTAAACGGCGATCAAGTTCGAATCTTCCCGAACTGTCGCGTGCTCAGTCAGCGCATCGGTGGGGTCGGCGGGGTCGCCCCGGAGCGCGTGGCGGCGCCGGCGGCAGCACCGGCAGCGGCGTCGAGCGCTGATCGGGCGAGCATCGTCGAGCCCGCCACAGCTGCGGGCATCGTGAAGATCGCGCCGAGCGGCACCATGAAGAGGAGCTGCGTCGCAACGCCGAACCCGAGCAGTTCGGCGCCACGACCGCGCAGCACGGCACGCCGGCCGGTTGAACGGATGCCGCGGGCCTCGAACGCCCGTGACGTGAGCTCGGTCGCGAGCAACCGGCCCGACAGGACGACCCCGAGCGTCGGTGCGAGCACGGCGCCGACGATCGGGATGAACCCCGTGGCGACGACGCCGATCGTGGCGAGCAATCCGATTGCGATGAGTCGACCCGAGTCGACGATCGATCGCCACAGTCCCGCGCCTTGCTCGGGCACCTCTCCGCCGAGTTCGAGCTCGACCGCGCGCCAGATGCGCTCGTAGAAGGGGTCGCCGACGGCGAGGGTGAGTGCCGTGAACGTCACGGCCGCGAGCACGACGGCCGCGGCGAGCACGATCGCGCCGATCGCCCCGCGCACGAGGTCCGGCCACGGGTCGTCCCATTCGTCGGCGAACGGGGTGAGCCATTCGGTGAGCCACGGCAGGCTGAGCCCGAGGGCGACGAGCGCGGCCAATATGACGATGAAGACGATCGCCGCAGGAATGAGCCCGAGCATCATGACCGCCGGCCGTCGCCGCCAGAAGCCGAAGCCGCGCAGCAGCATTCCGACGCCCGAGAAGAAGCGGCTCATCACCCGCACCAGCCTAGGCTGGCATCCCGAGCGCCGGAATCCGGGCGGGACTCTTCGACGAAGCAGGAGCAGCATGGTCATCGAACTCGACGTGCCCCTCGATGACGAGCGAGTGCTCCGCGCTTACGACAGCGGGCCGGATGCCGCGGCGCGGCTCGTGCTCGTCTGGCACCACGGTTCGCCGCAGACCGGCGCCCCGCTCGACCCGGTGCTCGAGGCGGCGGCAGCTCGCGGCATCCGCGTGCTCTCCTATGCGCGACCGAGCTATGGCGGTTCGTCGCCGCGGCCTGGGCGCGATGTGGCGTCGGCGGCGTCGGATGTCGCGGGCGTCGCCGATGCGTTCGGCGTCGACCGGTTCGTGGTGATGGGGGCATCCGGTGGTGGACCGCACGCGCTCGCGTGCGCCGCACTGCTGCCCGATCGCGTGACGGGCGTCGCGACGCTCGCGAGCATCGCGCCCTACACCGACGAATTCGACTGGTTCGGCGGGATGCGTTCGCCGGGTGCACTGCAGGCCGCGTTGCAGGGTCGCGCGGCGCGCGAGCGCTTCGCCGAGACTGACGAGTTCGATCCCGAGCAGTTCCTGCCGGTCGATTTCGCCGCCCTCGAGGGAACCTGGTCGTCGCTCGGCGTCGACGTCGGCCGCTCCGAGGCCTATGGCGACGACGGACTCATCGACGACGACGTCGCCTTCGCATCGCCGTGGGGATTCGACCTTGAGGCGGTCGCCGCGCCGGTGCTGCTCGTACAGGGTGAGCTCGACCGGGTGGTTCCGAGGAGCCATGCCGTCTCGATGCTCAGCCGGCTGCCGAACGCCCGACTCTGGATGCGGCTCGACGACGGGCACATCTCGGTGCTCGACGTCGTGCCCGACGCCATGGACTGGCTGCTCCGGCAGGCGGCAGCCCGAGAGGAGTGAGCTCAGCCGACGGCACCAGATGACTCCGCGTGGCGGCCTGTTGCGCCCCGACTTCGTGCTCCCAGCGGCCGGCGCTATCGTCGAGGCATCCGCATTCACCCCTGCGGCCGTGTGTGCGATGCGCCGCCGGCCACAAGCTCTGCCCGGCCGTGCCGGAGAAGGAACCGCCTCCCGAGATGACCGTGACCTCGACGAAGTCCGCTCGCGCCGCCGAATGGTGGCGGGCGCAGCGCAAGCAGGTGCTGTGGACCACGTTCATCGCCGTCGTCGCGCTGGCCGTCGTCGTGCTGCTTGCGCGCTGGCTCCGCGAGCTGCCGGCGGGGCAGTCATTCATCGAGACCTACCCCGGTATCGTGCCGCCGCCGGAGTGGGCGCCGACCGGCATCCCCGCATGGCTCGGCTGGCAGCACTTCCTCAACGCGTTCTTCCTCCTGCTCATCGTGCGCACCGGCTACCAGCTGCGTTCGAAGAAGCGGCCGCCCGGATTCTGGACACGCGACAACACCCGGTGGCCGCGCACCAAGCGCTCGCCGCGGCGCATGGGCATCTTCCTGTGGTTCCACCTCTGGCTCGACGCGCTCTGGGTGCTCACCGGGCTCAGCTACGTCGGGCTCCTCTTCGCGACCGGGCAGTGGGTTCGCATCGTGCCCACCGACTGGGCCGTCGTGCCCAACGCGATCTCAGCGGCGCTCCAATACGCCTCGCTCGAGTGGCCGAACGAGAACTCCTGGGTCGTCTACAACTCCCTCCAGCAACTCGCGTATTTCACGGTCGTGTTCATCGCGTCGCCGCTCGCCATTCTCACCGGGTTGCGACTCTCGTCGGCGTGGCCGCTCGAGGGACCGCTCGTGCGCGCCTTCCCCGAGAAGCTCGCGAAGACCCTGCACTACCCGGTCATGCTGTTCTTCATCGGGTTCACCTTCGTCCACGTCGTGCTCGTGCTCACCACCGGGGCGCTCCGCAAGCTCAACCAGATGTACGCCGTGCGCGACACCGACGACTGGATCGGATTCGGGGTGTTCGCGGCATCCGTCATCGTCATGGTCGTCGCGTGGGTGCTCGCGAAACCACCGCTCCTGAAGCGCATCGCCGCGACATCAGGACGCGTGCAGGGCTGACGCCGAGCCACCGCCGGGGCTAGCGCAGCAACAGCCGCGCGAGCGCGTCGGACATCCACTCGGCCAGCGCGGCATCCGTCCAGCCATGCGCGGCGGTGTAGCTGAGGTAGCTCTGAGGACCGAACTCCGTCGTGAGCACGGCGGTCGCCTGCGCGATCGTGAGGTCGGAACGCAAGGCATCGTGATCGGCGAGGGCTCGGATGACGCGGCCGAACTCCTCGATGCGGCGTGCCTCCGCCTGCGCATAGACGTCGGCGACATCGGGGTCGGTCTGCGCGGCCACGCGCGCCGTCTCGGCAACCGCCGCTGCGCGCGAGTAGACCGGCATCGATCCGTGCACGAACGAGGCCAGGGCGCCGTGTCCGTCACTCGACTCGAGTGCCTCGCGGAACCAGTCGGAGTCTTCTGGGCGCTGCACGGGGAGCCCGTCGTCGGACTGGCCCATCACGGCGACGCCGAGCAGCTCTTGGAGCAGTGCCGGTTTGGTGCCGAAGACGAAGTACACCGTCTGCACGGCGACGCCGGCCTCAGCGGCGATCGCGGCCATCGTCGTGGCGTGATACCCCTTCGCCGTGAACTCTGCGCGTGCCGCCGTGAGGATGCGAGCACGGGTGCGGCCCGCTCGCTCCTTGCGAGTGAGGGGTGCGGGGGCGTCTGGAGTCTTGTGGGCCGTCATGGTGAGGTCTACTCTACTAGAGGTAGTCACTAGTAGCGGCATCTAGCCATGCTCCGAAGCCCGAGGCGGCGCACCATGAAGATCCTCATCGCGACCATGCCCTTCGCAGGGCACTTCAATCCCCTCACGGGCGTCGCAGCCCGCTTGCTCGAGAGCGGGAATCAAGTGGCCTGGTACACCGCGCCGAGCTTCGTGCACAAGGTGGAACGCCTCGGCGTGACCCCGTTCCCCTACCGGCGTGCCATCGAGGTGACCGACGAGAACATCGGCGAGCTCTATCCCGAGCGTGCGAAGCTCCGGGGGCCGGAGCGGCTCGCCTTCGACTTCGACAAGGTCTTCGCGGCACCCGTGCGCGACCACTTTCTCGACCTGCAGGAGATCCGCGAGGAGTACCCGTTCGAGTTGCTCTTCTGCGATTCGGCCTTCTTCGCCTCGGCCATCGTCGCCCGGGCGCTCGACGTGCCCGTCTACGCGGTCAATCCCGGCCCGTCGGTGCACCCGGCGCGCGACGTGCCTCCGCCCTTCTTCGGCCTCCGCCCCGCGCGCGGCCCTCTCGGGTGGGTGCGGGACCGCATCGTGTGGAAGCTGGTGCTCGGCTCCCTGAAGCGCGGGCTCATCTCGTTCAACGACGCGTTCGCCGTCGCCGGCCTGCCCGCGGTGGAGCGACGCGAGGTCCTCCTCATCGTCGAGGAGACGGCCAGACGCGTCTTCCAGTCCGGCATCCCCGAGACCGACTTCCCGCGCTCGGATGCCCCGCCGAACACGGTGTATGTCGGTGCGCTGCTCCCGCAGAAGACGGATGTCCCGCCCCCGCTCGATCCGCGCATTGCGGCGTGGAAGGGCAAGGTCGTCGTGGTGTCGCAGGGCACCGTCGACAACCGAGACCTGTCGAAACTCATCGCACCGACGATCGAGGCGCTCGCCGGAGCGGACACCCTCGTGGTCGCCGTGACCGCCGGTTCCGGCACGGCGGAGTTGCGGCGGCGCTACCCGCTGCCCTCCGTGATCGTCGAGGACTTCATCGACTTCCACCAGCTCTTCCAGCACGCCGACGTCTTCGTCTGCAACGGCGGCTACGGCAGCGTGATGCTCGCACTGCAGTACCGCGTGCCGCTGCTGCTCGCCGGCACGCGCGAGGGGAAGAACGACATCAATGCCCGCCTCGCCTACAACGGTGTCGCCGTCGACCTGCGCACCGAGCGTCCGTCTCCTCGACGAATCGCCGCGGGCGTTGCGCGCGTGCTCGCCGATCGTCGGCTTCAGGAGCGGGCGCGTGAGATCGGCGCGATCCTCGATGGCTACGACTCGCTCGGGCTGATCGAAGCGGCGCTCGCCGAGGACTTCCCCAGAGTGCCAGGCCAACAGAAGGAGTCGACATGAACCCGCCGAACACCAGCCTGCGGACGATTCCGGGCGATGGGTGGGCCGGTGCCTTCGCCTACGCGGCCGGGCTCGTCGGGATCATCACCTTCATCGCGCTCGGCCTCATGTACGCGATCGAGCTCCCGAGTCAGACGAGTCCTCGCTTCTTCGGGCCACTCAGCGATCTCGGCAGCGGGCTCTACTGTCTGCTCGTCATCCCGGTCGTCGTGCAGCTCCACCGGCGCCTGCCGGTGTCTGCGGCCTCCCGGTTCGCGCTCGTGGTCGTCGTCGTGCTCCTGGTTGCCGGGGCCGCGGGCTCGTTCCTCCTCGTGGCCCGGGTGCTTCACTTCGTGCCCGCCACGGCAGCGGCGATGGCGGCACTCGCCGCCGTGGCCGTGTGGCTCGTGGCAGCATGCCTCAAGCTCGGGCAGCGCGGCGACGTTCCCCGCCGACTGGCGAGGTCGGGCGTGCTCATGGGCGCCGCGTTCCTCATCGGCGTCTCGGTCGTCGGGCTGGGGTTCCTGCTTCCGGCTGGTTGGATGCAATGGGCGGTGTTCGGTCTCGGCGGGGTCATCGGCTTGGTCGGCTGGATCGGCACGCCGATCTGGTTCCTCGCGGCCGGCCGGGCGCTCAGAGCCGAGGAGGTCCTCGTTCCAGCCGGGGCCTAAGTCGCTGTGTCACCCTCCTCGAAGGCGGCCTTCCCGGCGACAGCGAGCTCGTCGGGCTCGATCTCGAGTTCGCGCAGCACCCGCCGGGCCGTGCTCAGGCACCCGTTTCGACGAGCGAGTCGAGCGCCCACACGAGATCGCGGTGCAGGTCGTCGACATGCTCGAGACCCACCGAGAGTCGCACGAGCCCCTCGGGAATCGTGGGCTGCTCCAGCGGCCAACGGCGCCGGCGCTCGAACGTCGACTCCACGCCGCCGAGGCTCGTGGCATGCACCCAGATGCTCGTGCGCTGCACGAGCGCGTCGGCCGGCTCGGCTCCGCCGCGCACGACGATCGAGATGATGGCGCCGAATCCCGGGTACCGCACCTCTTCGAGGGCGGCATGCCCTTCGAGTCGCCGCACGAGCTCCTGCGCGTTGGCTTGCGCGCGCTCCAGGCGCACGGGCAGTGTGCGAAGGCCGCGGAGCGCGAGGAACGTCTCGAGCGGCGCCGGCGTCGCGCCGAACAGGGAACGGTGCGCCACGACCGCGGTTGCGAGCTCCTCCGACGCCGCGATCACGGCGCCCATGACCACATCGCTGTGTCCCGAGATGTACTTCGTCGCCGAGTGGACGACGAGGTCGGCGCCGTGCTCGAGCGGACGCTGCAGCAGCGGCGTCGCGAACGTGTTGTCCACCACGGCGAGGGCTCCATGCTCGTGTGCCGCACGCACGATCGCGGGGATGTCGGCGACCTCGAGCGCCGGATTCGTCGGTGACTCGAACCACACCATCGCGGCATCCGCGGAGGCATCCGTCACCGCTTCAAGGTCGGTGATGTCGACGAAGACGGCCTTCGCTCGGCCCTTGGCCTCGAGCTTCTTCAGCATGGCGATCGTGCCGGTGTACGAGTGGCGCGGTGCCACGACCGTTCCGCCCGGTTCGACCAGGTCGAGCACCGCGGCCATCGCGGCCATGCCCGAGGCGAACGAGACGCAGCGCCCGCCCTCGAGCGCGCCGAGCGTGTCTTCGAACGCGGTCCACGAGGGGTTGCCGTATCGCCCGTACTCGAGCTCGCCGCCCGCGACGTAGGTCGACGTGAGGTGCACCGGCACGCTCATCGGCTGGTCGGGCGTGTGCGGCGGGCGCCCCGCGACGACGGCGACAGTGTCGGGGTGCAGCGCCGGCGCGTCGGCCGAGTTCGCATCGGTCACGGGGTCCTCCAATGGAAACGAAGGCGAGCGGATGCCGCAGGCCGCGGCAGCGCACGGCCAGCGTATCCCGGCCCGCACGGAGCCCGCCCGCGGGCTGGCGCCGGGTCCGAGCGCCCCTGAAGTCCTCCCCGCCCGCCCCGCCAAAAGTGCGCTTCCGGTCGGAATGCGGCCGGCATTCCGACCACTAGCGCACTTTCGGCGCGCGACTCCCCGAGGCGAACGAATCACCGCGGTTCAGAGCCGGGCACCGGAGCGCTCGACTAGCCTCGAAGCATGAGTCGGAACGTGTGGACCGTCATCGGCGTCATCGCCGCCGTCATCATCGCCTGGATCCTCGTCGACGTGGCGTTCAGCGTGCTGTGGTTCATCGCCAAGCTCGCCATCGTCGCCGTGGTCGCGGTCATCGTGTTCTTCGTCCTCCGTTCCTTCGTGGGGCGGTCGCGCGACCGGAAGTCCATCGAGCGATGAGCCCGAGACCCGGCGTTCCGCGGTCCACGCCCGCGCGAACGATCGGGCGCATCGCCCTGGCATCCGGCCTCGTCTTCGCCGGCGTCAGCCACCTCTTCTGGGCGCGGCGCGAGTTCCGCGCGCAGGTGCCCGACTGGGTGCCGCTCGACGCCGACGCGGTCGTCGTCGCGTCGGGCGTCGCCGAGATCGGCCTCGGCGGTGCGCTGCTCGCGTTGCCACGGGAGCGGCGGCGAGTCGGGGCGATCGTCGCGGCGTTCTTCGTGGCCATCTTCCCCGGCAACCTCGCGCAATGGGCCGAACGGCGCGACGCATTCGGGCTCTCGACCGACCGGGCGCGGTTCATCCGCCTGTTCTTCCAGCCGCTGCTCGTCGCGCTCGCCGTCTGGTCGACCACGCCGAGCGGCTCGAGACGCTGACACACATGCAGTTCGTCGTCCTTACCGGCGCCGGGATCTCGGCCGAAAGCGGCGTGCCCACCTTCCGCGACGCGGGCGGCCTGTGGGAGGGGCACCGTGTCGAAGACGTCGCGACGCCCGACGGATTCGCTCGCGACCCCGACACGGTGCATCGCTTCTACGACGCACGGCGGCGCGCGGCGGCGCAAGCCGAGCCGAACCCTGCACACCTCGCGCTCGCCCGGCTCGAGCAGGAGCTCGGCGACGACCTGCTCATCGTCACGCAGAACGTCGACGACCTGCACGAACGCGCGGGATCCGAGCGAGTCGTGCACATGCACGGCGACCTCTTCACCGCGCTCTGCGAAGCGTGCGGCGACCGCTCTCCGCACGCGGCCGACCTCATCGAGCGGCCCCCGTGCCCGAATTGCGGCGAGCGGATGCTCCGGCCCGATGTCGTCTGGTTCGGTGAGATGCCGTACGAGCTCGACCGCATCGACGAGGCGCTCCTGCGCTGCGACCTGTTCGCGGCGATCGGCACGTCGGGCGGGGTCTACCCGGCCGCGGGGTTCGTCATGATCGCGACGGAGTTCGGCGCCCGCACGATCGAGCTGAACCTCGCCGCGAGCGAGATCACCCCGCTCTTCGACGAGGTGCGGCACGGGCCGGCGAGCATCGTCGTGCCCGAGTGGGTCGAGGAGCAGCTCGCCGCGACCAGGTGAGGCGAGGTGCGCGGGATCCGTCGCGCGCAGCCGCTCAGTCGAGGAACGCGACCGCCCGCGCCGGCGCTCCGTCGGCATCGAGCCGCAACGGGAACACGCCGATCCGCACGCGGGCGGGCAGGCCCTCGAGCCGGGTCAGGTTCTCGACGATGAGGCCGTCGCCGCCGAGCACGACGTCGTGCACCGGGAACGCGCTCGTGCCCGCGGCATCCGTCGGGTCGGGACTCAGCGTGTCGACGGCGAGCACGTGCATGCCCCGGGCGAGGAGGTGGCGGGCGGCGCCGGCATCGAGCGACGGATGCCGCAACGCACGTTCTGTGCCGAAGTGCCGGGCCCAGCCCGTGTCGATCACCACGATCGACGGCACCCGCTGCGGCAGCTCGCCGAGCGCCTCGCTCGTGATGGTGTCGCCGTCGCCGAGACCGTGGAGGTGGATCACGAGCGCCTCACCGACGAGCTCGTCGAGCGCGACACGATCCATCGTGCGCCCGCCCGCAACGGTGTGCGCGGGCGCATCGACGTGGGTGCCGCTGTGCGATCCGAGGTGCAGGGCCGACACCGCGGCGCCGTCGCGCTCCAGCTCGAGCGCGGGCGACAGGTCCACGCCGGGATCGCCGGGGTAGACCTGCATGCCCGTGTGCAGCGGCTGGCTCAGATCACGCATGCGGCATCGGTTCCGCTGCGGCATCCGAGAGGTGCTCGCTCCTCACCGCCGGTGCCGACGAGCGCTCGCGCAGCGACACCAGCAGGTAGAGCACGAACGTGAGCGCGAAGGCCGGGATCGTCGCACCGACCGGCGTGGGCCACACGTAGGTGAAGACGTAGGCTGCGACTGCACCGATGAGCCACACGACGATTGCAGCCCAGTTGACGCCCGCGAGGTACCAGTAGCGCCCGTCGCGCGAGCGCAGGATGTCGCGCGTGTAGGCACCGCGCTTCACGATGTAGTAGTCGGCGATCATGATCGCGAAGACGGGCGCGAAGAGTGCGCCGATCGTCACGAGGAACGTCGTGAACTGGTTGAGCAACCCGAACCACGTCGATCCCACGATCGAGATGACGCCCACGATGAGCGCGGTCGGCAGGAACTTCAGCTTCGTGCCGCCCGGAACGGCGTTCACGATCGTCGTGACCATGCCGTACACGACCATCGTGTTCGTGGCCATGACCGACAGGAAGATGACGACGGCGAGCGGGGCGCCGAACGGGGTGACGATCGTCACCGGGTCGAACGGAACGGCCTCGCCGCCCGAGAGCACGACGTAGCCGATCGCGGTCGCGCCGACGACCATCGAGATGACCGTCGAGAGCGTGTAGCCGACCCCCGAGCCGATGATGCCGGCCTTGCTCGACGTCGCGAACCGGTTGAAGTCGGCCGAGAGCACGGTCCACGAGATCGCGGTGGCGATGACGACGTCGAGCACGAGGATCGGCGTGTAGCCGATCGACTCGTTGGCCGGGATCGCGGCGAACTCCGCGGGGGCATACGTCGTGAACGCGACCACGAAGATGTACGCGATGATGCCGAGGATGAGCACGGCGAGCCACGGCTCGACGCGCGCGATGCCCGTGTGACCGAAGATCGCGAGGATCACGACGAGGGTCTGGCAGATCACCGCGAACAGCACGGGGCTCGAGAATCCGGTGACGGATGCCACGAGGAAGTCGAGCGCGATGCCGGCGAGCATCGCCTGCACCCAGCTCCAGCCCATGAGGATGATGACGTTCGCGGCGACCGGCAAGAGGCTGCCGCGCGTGCCGAACGGCCCGCGCGTGAGCGCCATCGTCGGCAGGCCCGTGCGTGTGCCGATGTTGCCGACGGTCACGAGCACGGCGGCGCCGATGAGCGTGCCGACGATGATGAGCACGACGACGAGGCCGTAGTCGACACCCGGCACGAAGAGCGTGCCGGTGAGCAGGGTCGTGACCACGAGGTTCGCGGCGAGCCAGATCATGCCGATGCGCGGCAGCGACAGGGTGCCGCGCACGGGCCCGGCGTCATCGGAGTGTTCCTCGAGGTACTGCTCGAGGCGTGAGTAGAGCGACATGGCCAGGTCTCCTCGTTGAGTGGTGGGTCGGGTTCGGGTTGTCGTCAGGATGCGTCTGACGCGTCGGGCATGGGGGAGAGGTGCTCGTGCACGGCGATGAGGCGCGGCGACGCGGCATCCGTCGCCGCCTCGACTCGGAAGACGATGGTCTCTCGCTCGCGGTAGGACTCGTCGCCCTCGCCCGTCTCTACCGTCGTCGCGACCGAGTGCGTGAACACTGCGCCACCCGGGAACGGCTGCACGAGCGGCTCGCTCGACGTGCATGAGACGACGCGCCAGCCGCCGTCGACCCATCCCGCCCAGAGCTGCTCGTACGCCGCCCGGTCGGCGAGCCGCTCGGGCTCGGTGTGGAAGACGAAGCTCGCGTCAGGGGCGAACGCGGCGAAGTAGCGCTCGCCGTCGGTCGCGGCGAAGGCGTCGACGATCTCGGATGCCGCGGCGAGCACCGCGTCGCGGGTGGGTTCGGTCGGTGCGTTCATCGGTTCGGCTCCTTCGCCTGGACGGTGGTGGCGGTGGTGGTGCGCGGCGCCATCGCGCTGATGAGCTCGTAGGCGACGTGACTCGCCGCCACGGCCGTCAGCTGGGCGTGATCGTAGGCGGGCGCGACTTCGACGACATCGGCGCCGACGATGTCGAGATCGCTGAGGCTCCGGATGATTCGGAGCAGCTCGCGGCTCGTGAGACCGCCCGCCTCGGGGGTGCCGGTGCCCGGCGCATGCGCCGGGTCGAGCACATCGATATCGATCGAGACGTAGAGCGGCGCTCGGCCGATGCGCGCGCGGATGCGCTCGATCGCCGCGGCGACCCCCTGCTCCTCGAGCTGCTCGCTCGTCACGATCGTGAAGCCGAGCCGCGCGTCGTCCTCGAGGTCGGACTTCGCGTAGAGCGGGCCGCGGATGCCGACGTGCATGCTCGCCGTCAGGTCGATGAGGCCCTCCTCGGAGGCGCGGCGGAACGGTGTGCCGTGCGTGGTCGGGGCGCCGAAGTAGGTGTCCCACGTGTCGAGGTGGGCGTCGAAGTGCAGCACGGCGACCGGGCCGTGCTTCGCGTTCACCGCACGGAGGAGCGGCAGGGCGATCGTGTGGTCGCCGCCGATCGCAACGATGCGGTCGGCGTGTTCCCCGAGGGCGACCGCACCCGCTTCGATCTGGCGAACCGCCTCTGCGATGTCGAACGGGTTGGCGACGAGGTCGCCGGCATCCGCCACCTGCTGCGCGCCGAACGGGAACACGTCTTGCGCGGGGTTGAAGGGGCGGAGGAGCCGAGAGGCCTCGCGTACGTGCGCCGGGCCGAAGCGCGCTCCGGGCCGGTAGCTCACTCCGCTGTCGAACGGCACGCCCGCGATCGCGATCGCGGCGTGCCCCACCTGATCGAGCCGCGGCAGCCGGGCGAACGTCGCGATGCCGGCGAAGCGCGGCACGACGCTCGCGTCGACGGGGCCGCGGATGCCGTCGGTTGGGGTGGCGACATCCGCGCCGGTTTGATCGGCGCTGGGTTCAGGACTGAGTTGCATATTACGAAACTTCCGGTACTGTTGAGGAAACTTGCCGCAACTGTAAGCCGCGGCCCGTGCCGCCGTCAAGGCCTGGCTGAAACGTGTTCGACGACGCGACGAAAGGGAGCCTCATGCGGCCGATCCACCCGTCCGCCGACGCTGCAGGAACGCCGATCGGCGCCAAGCTCCGGAGCACCCGCATCGCGCAGGGCCTCACGCTCGCGCAGGTCGCCGACTCGAGCGGCCTGAGCAAGGGCTTCCTCAGCCGCGTGGAACGCGACGAGACCTCGCCGAGCGTCGCCACTCTCGTGCAGCTCTGCCAAGTGCTGTCCCTTCCCGTCGGTGCGCTCTTCGCCGAGCCCGAGATCCAGCGCATGACGCGCGCCGATGCACCGCACATCAACCTCGGCGGCGTCGGGGTCAGCGAGCTGCTCATGTCGCCCCGCGGTGAGTCCCGCGTGCAGCTCATCCGATCGGCGCTCGAACCCGGAGCGCACGGCGGCCATGAGCTCTACACCGTGAACTGCGACGTCGAGGTGCTGCACGTCGTCGAGGGAGCGGTCACAGTGCGATTCGCCGACCGCTCGGTGCGACTCGAGACGGGCGATGCGCTGACGTTCCCGGGTCGCGAACCGCACACCTGGCATGCAGAGGATGACGCGCCCGCCGAGGTGTGCTGGGTACTCGTGCCGGCGCCGTGGAGCGGCTCGGCCTGAGCGAGCGCCGCCGTTCGACCAATAGGGTGGCGGAATGCGGCTCTTCAAGCGACCTGATACGACCCCGGCCGAGCCCCCGCGCGACGACGCCCTCGAGCGTGACATCGAAGATGTCTCGACCCCCGCAGCGCTCGGCTCCATGTGGAACGATCGCCTCGGCCGCTGGTCGACTCGGAGCCTGCAGGTGCTCATCGTCGTCGCGCTCGCGGCCCTCGCCATCTGGGCGCTCGTGCAGGTGAAGCTCCTGGTCATCCCTGTGCTCATCTCGATCATCCTCGCGGCGGCGGCGGCCCCGCTCGTGGGCTGGCTGCGCCGGCACGGCGTGTCCCCGATCCTCGCCGCATGGATCACCCTGCTCGGCGGCATCCTCCTGCTCAGCGCGGTCATCACGCTTATCGTGTTCGCGGTGCGCGATCAATGGGGAGAGCTCGTCATCTCCGCCAACGAGGGCTTCGACGAGCTGATCGCCTGGCTCCAGACGCTGCCCGTGGCGATCGATCAGGCGCAGATCAACGCCGCGCGTGATGCGATCGTCGAATTCTTCACGAGCGCCGAGTTCGGCACGGGAGCGCTCGCCGGGGTGGAGGCGGCGGCCGAAGTGCTGACCGGTGCGTTGCTCGTGGTGGTCCTGCTCTTCTTCCTCCTCAAAGACGGCGACCGCATCTGGGCGTTCTTCCTGCGTCCCTTCCGCGGGGCGCAGCTCGCTCGCGGCCGCAGAATCGGCGAGACGAGCGTCAACGTGCTCGGCGGCTACCTGCGCGGCACCGCCGTCATCGCGTTCGTCGACGCGGCGGCCATCGGCATCGGCCTCGCCATCCTGCAGGTCCCGCTTGCGCTGCCGCTTGCGGTCATCGTCTTCCTCGGCTCCTTCATCCCGATCGTCGGTGCCACGATCACCGGGATCCTCGCCGCCCTCGTCGCGCTCGTCGCGAACGGGCCGGGCGTCGCCCTCATCGTCGTGGCGATCGTGATCGGAGTGAACCAGCTCGAGGGCAACTTCCTACAACCCGTCGTCATGGCGCAGTCCCTGAAGCTGCATCCGCTTGTCATCCTCATTGCGCTGACGGCCGGCACGATCCTCGCCGGCATCGTCGGCGCCGTGCTCTCCGTCCCGATCGCGGCAGTGGGCTGGGCGATGATCAAGGTCTGGGAAGGCCCCGATCCGTCGATCGAGGAACGGCGGTCGCTGGGGCGACGACGACGCGCAGCGAAGGCAGAAGCCCCCGGCACTGCCGGCGGAACCCCGGTCGCCTGATGTTCACCGCCGTTCGAGGATCCGACCTGACCATCGGTGCAGGGCGCACCGTCAAGTTCGAGGGGGAGGGCTACGGCTCGGGCGTCTCGTTCTTCCTCGTCGACAACCAGCCCGGTCAGGGCCCCGACCTGCACCAGCACCCCTACAGCGAGACTTGGGTCGTACTCGAGGGCGAGGTCACCGTGACCGCCGACGGCGAAGACCACCGCGCGGGTGTCGGCGACATCCTCGTGGTCGGGCCGGCTACGCCGCACCGATTCCGGGCCGAGAGCTCGGGAACCCTGCGCATGATGTGCATCCACGCGTCGCCGCGGATCGAGCAGGAGTTCCTCGACGCCGACTGAGCCGTGCCGATTCTTCTCGAACATCCTCCCGAAAGCTCGATTCACTGAAAGGACCGCACCATGTCGTTCCAGGCATATCTCGACAACATCGAAGAGAAGACGGGCCTGACCCCGCGCCAGTTCATCGATCTTGCTCACGAGAAGGGATTCGATGACGCAGCGGTGAAGGCCGGTGTGATCGTCGATTGGCTGAAGGCCGACTACGGCCTCGGCCGCGGCCATGCGATGGCGCTCGTGCACGTCATCAAGAAGGGCCCGCAGATCGACGCGAAGCACGTCGGCACCGACGGGGTGCACCGCGACGATTCCGAGACGCTGTGGCTCGACGGCAAGGCGACCAAGCCCGCGTGACGGCGCGACCTACTCGGCGACCGTCGCGAGGAAGCGCTCGAGCGCGTCGAGGGCGGGTCGCTGCCCTGCGACGAGCAGCGAGCGCGCCTCAGTTACGCTGACCCAGGCGGCTTCGTCGATCTCGGGGAACGACTGCCGCCGACCGGATCGCGGCGGCCACTCCACCTCGAAGGTGTTGCTGCGCACTGCGTCAACCGTGAAGTCGGCAGCAGCGCCGGCGAACACGCGGATGAGCTTGCCCGACGTGTAGCGGAACGATCCGAGGTCGGCGTAGCCGACGTCGGGGGCGGCAACCCCGATCTCTTCGGCGAACTCGCGCCGGGCGGCGGCGAGCGGATCTTCGCCGGCGTCGTACTCGCCCTTCGGGATCGACCACGCGCCCTCGCGCTTGCGCGCCCAGAAGGGGCCGCCCATGTGGGCGATGAACACCTCGAGCACCTCGCCCTCGCGGTAGAGCAGCAGTCCCGCGCTCGTCACCGGCATGCCGTCGCTCCTCGTCGTCGCTCACGCATCTCGCGACCCCTCGAGTGCGCGAATCAGGCTCACGGAGTCATACGGACCCTTGTGTCGCCGCTCACCGATGAAGAACGTGGGCGTCGAGTGCAGGTCCATGAGCTCGGCATCGAGCACGTCGTCTTCGACCCTGCGGACGACCTCGGGCGAGCGGAGGTCTTCTGCGAAGCGGTCGGTGTCGAGCCCGAGCTCTTCGGCATAGCGGAACAGCGCGCCGGTCTCCAGGCGATCCTGGTTCGCGAACATCATGAGCGCCATCTCGAGGAACCGGCCCTGTCGCCCTGCCGCCTCTGCCGCCTGTGCCGCTTCCCGCGCGTGCGGATGCACCGGCTCGAGCGGCAGGTGCCGCCACACCCAGCGCACCTCGTCACCGAAATACGCGAGCACCGCGTCGATCGACCCCGTGGCCCGGCTGCAGAACGGGCACTCGAAGTCGCCGTACTCCACGATCGTGAGCGGGGCGTCGGAGCGGCCGCGGAAGTGGTCGCGCTCCACGTCGACGGGGCGCACGAGCTTCGCCCCGATGGCCTGAGGAGGTCGCACGCGATCGGCCACGGTGAGCACCGCCCAGCCGAGCGCGAACGCGATGACGGATGCCGCGAGCACGCCCACGCGGGCGAGATCCTGCTGCTCGGGGTCCTCGATCGCGAGGCCGACGATGAAGAGCGAGATCGTGAACCCGATGCCCGACAGCGCAGCGCCGCCCGCGATGCGCGGCATCGTGAGCCCGGGTGCGAGCCTGCCGATGCGGAGCTTCTGCACGATCGCCGTCGTGCCGGCGATGCCGATGAGCTTTCCGACCACCAGGCCCGCGACGACACCCCACGTCAGCGTCGAGCCGGCGGCGTCAGCGAGTGTGGCGGGATCGAGGCGCACGCCCGCGTTGGCGAGCGCGAACACCGGCAGCACGACGAACGCGATGTACGGCCCCCACTCCGTCTGCAGGCGCTCGTTGATCGAGATCGAGTCGCGGAGGCTGCGGGTGGCGTCGCGAGCGTAGACGGAGTTCGGCGACTCGCGGAACGCCCGCGTGAGCTCGGCCGCGCGCTCGACCTCCATGCGCTTCGGAGGGAAGACCGGGATCAGCAGCGCCACCGCGACGCCCGCGAGGGTCGGATGAACGCCCGCGGCGGTGAGGGCGATCCAGAGCGCGACGCCGAGCACCGCGTACGCGGGTCCGCGAGCTGCCGGGAGGAACCGCACGAGCGCGAGCGCCACGAGCAGCACGGCGACGAGCGCGAGGGGTACGAGCCGGAGCCCGTCGCTGTAGAACACGGCGATCGCGATGAGCGCACCGATGTCGTCGACGACCGCGAGCGTGAGGAGGAAGGTGCGCAGGCGTGCCGGGAACTTCGGCCCGATGACCGCGAGCGCTCCGAGCAGGAATGCAGTGTCGGTCGAGATCACGACGCCCCACGCGTGCGCGTTGCCCGAGGTCGCATTCAGCGCCAGGAAGATCGCGGCCGGGAGCGCGAGGCCGGCGATCGAGGCGATCACGGGCACGGCCGCACGCGAGCGATCGGTCAACTCGCCGATCGTGAACTCACGCTTCACCTCGAGGCCTACCGTGAAGAAGAAGAAGGCCATCAGCCCGTCGTTCACGAGCTGATGCAGCGTGAGGTGCTCCTGGAATCCGCCGATCCCGACCTCGACGTCGGTGTCCCAGAACGCGTCGTACGTCGCGCCCCACGGGGAATTCGCCCACACGATCGCGATCACGGTGAAGAGCAGCAGCAGCATGGCCGCGGTGCGGTCAGGAGTGCCACCGCGTCGCCGGGTGCGATCGAGCACGCCGGGACCCTGCACGGTGACCTCTGCGCTGCTCATTCGTCAAGCCTAGGGATGTCGCCGGGAACCGCGCGCTCGCCGTCAGCCGAGCATGACCGCGTTGCGGTCGTCGGGACTCACGCGAACCGGGAACACCGCTCCGGCCTGCCAGCCGTGCAGTGCGGCCTCGGCGATCACGGTCGTGTACGTCGTTCGGTAGGGCTCGGCACCGGGCAGGGTGATGTCGAGCTCGACGGCGTAGATCACCTCATCGCCGATGCGCTTGCCGCTGTCGGCCAAAGTGACCACGCGCCCCGATCCCTGGGTCATGCCGCCGTACCTCGTCATGTTGAGAAACGGGTTCGCCGTGGCCGCGCCGTGCGTTCCCGTGACATCGCCGGGCTGGACTCCCGCGAACTGCTCGGCGAGGTCGGCCGACTGGCGCAGATTTCCGACGTAGTCGGTGCGAGCGGTCTGCTCGAGCCCAGCCTTGGTGAGCCGGAACAGGTCGCGGAAGACACCCATCGCTAGCTCGTGAAGGCGGTCTTGTTCGGGTCGGCCGGGTCGACCTTGATCTCGTGCACGCTGCCCTCGGCGTAGCCCGCGAGGAACTGCGGGGCGACCATCTCGCGCTTCTGCACCGTATAGGGCTCCTTGCCGGGGAGGGTGACCTCGACTTCGAGCAGGTACCACGGGTTGCCCGCGGTGCGCTCGCCCGTATCGACGGCGCTGCGGATCACCGAGGTGCCGGGCGCGCCGACGGCGATGATGCGATTGAGCTCCTGGCCGTACGCGTTGAGCACGTCGTGGTCGGCCGACATCGCTGCGTTCACCGCACCGGCGTTGGCCATCGTGACCGGCGAGCCGTCGGTGTAGCCCGCGTCGCGCAGTGACTGGTTCGCGAGCTCTTGCGCGGCTTGCGCGTGCGCGGCCCAGTCTTGTGCGCCAGCCTGCCCGCTGGCCTGCCCGCCGGTGAACGCGTTCTTCGCCTTGTCGAAAAGTCCCATGCCGACTCCCCTCGAGCGTCGACTTCCCTGACCGGGAGCCGCGTTCGCTCAGCCTCTCACGAGGCGCGGCGGCGAGGCCAGAGCATTCAGCGCTTCGCGCGAATGATCGACCACAACGCCGCGAGGAGCAGCAAGCCGCCGACGGCGCCATACAGGCCCAGCATCGACCACAGCACGAATTCGGTTGACATCGCCCACCTCCGAGTGTCTGCGTTCATTCTGTCACCCGCTGGTTGAGTAGCGCCCGGCGAAGCCGGACGCGTATGGAAACCACCCGCGTCGTGGCGCCGTGCTGTCAAGCAGTTGACGGATGCCGCGACCGGGCGCAGGCTGGACGCATCCCTACCGGCGAGTTATGGAGCGATGATGACCGACCCACGCGAGCCGTTCGAGCGACGCGACCCCGACGAGAACACCCCTGACGTCGGCGAGCCCGAGAAGGTGCGTCCCGAGCAGGGCAACGATGCCGAGGAGCTCGGTCCCGACGCCAACGAGCTCGACGCCGACAATGCGGTCGAGCAGGACTCGATCGAGACGTTCGACCCCGAGAACCCGCCCGCCTGACGGTGTCGGCAAGCTCGCATTCGGGTCAGGTAGGTAAGCCTCCCCTCAGTAGAAACGGCCTTTGATCTGCGGAAATTCGGGTCGCAGGTGCTGTGCGCCGCCGGGTGCCCGGGCTAGCATCTCGGTATTGCACGGTCGAGACGCAGTGGAGGTCACCATGAGCATGACCCTTGACGACATGCCCGCAGTCAGCGAGTGTTCGGTTTCCGGATGTTCCTACAACGACCACTCGCATTGCCATGCGGCGGCGGTGACGATCGGCGGCTCCATCGGTGATGCCGAGTGCGCCACGTTCATCCCGCTCGGCACGAAGGGCGGGCTCGACAAGGTGCTCACGCACGTCGGCGCCTGCCAGCGTGCGGAGTGCGTGCACAACTCCTCGCTCGAGTGCACGGCGCCATCCGTTCGCGTCGGCCCGGGCGCCGTCGAGGCCGACTGCCTCACCTACGACCCCCGCTGATCCGGCGAGAGACCCGCTCGTTCTGCTCTGAGCGGATCGGCCTGTTCCCGAGCGGATGCCACGGCTACCCTCGTGCCATGCGCAAGGTCGTCGAGTTCACGCGGGCCACTGGCTCGCCCACGTCCAAGCCGCTGTGGCGGCACGTGCTCGGCGAGGTGCTGCGCAGCGAGCGACTCGAGCAGGAGCGCATCCTCACCGAGGTCGCGTCGACCGCGGGCGTCTCGCCGCAGTATCTCTCCGAGATCGAGCGCGGCCGCAAGGAGCCGTCGTCCGAGGTGCTCGGCTCGGTGGCCGACGCGCTCGGGCTCGCACTCGTCGACGTGGTCCGCCGTGTCGGCGACGTGCTCGGCGAGCGGCAGGAGGCCGAGCGCAGGAACGCCGAGCGGCGGGAGCTCCTGCGGGTCGAGGCCTCGTTCGCGTTCCGCGCCGACGCCGTGCCGGAGCATCCGCTCGCCATGCCCGACGTCACCATGCCCGACCCCGGCACCGGCTCCCGTCCGCTTCGACGCCTACCTGCTCGCCGCGTAGGACGCCTCGACGCTCGACGCCCCGATCGGCACTTGCGCTGTGAGCACGTGATCGGCGAGGCCGTACTCGACCGCGGCGGCCGCGGGGAGGATGAGATCGCGGTCGGTGTCGTGCCGGAGCGTCACGGCATCCCGCCCGGTGTCGGCGGCGAGCGCCGCCTCGAGCTCGGCGCGCACGCGTACCACCTCGTCGGCGTGCAGGATGAGGTCGGGGATCGAGCCGCGTCCCTGGGTCGACGGCTGGTGCAGGATCACCCGCCCGTGCGGCAGGATCGCGCGTTGCCCCTTCGCCCCGCCGGCCAGGAGCACCGCGGCAGGCCCGCCGGCCTGGCCGACGCACGTCGTCGTGACATCCGGCCGGATGTGCTGCATCGTGTCGTACACCGCGAGCGCGGCGCCCGGGGAGCCGCCGGGGGAGTTCACGTAGAGGCTGATCGGCACGTCGTTCGATTCCGAGGCGAGATGCAGGAACTGCGCGATGAGCACGTTCGCGACGCCGTCGTCGATCTCGGTGCCGAGGTAGACGATGCGCTCCGAAAGCAGCCGGCTGTAGACGTCGAGCGAGCGCTCGGAGTTGCCGCGCTTCTCGATGACGTAGGGGATCGTGTAACTGGTCATGCCATCACTCGCAATCCTGTTTGGGGCCGGAGGGCCTGCGGGTACATCTCGTCGAAGCCCTCGGCGATGCGGTCGATGAAGCCGTAGTCGACGGCCTCGGTCGCCGTGTACCAGCGGTCGCGCAGGGAGTCCTCGGCGATGCGTTCGACGGGCTGGCCCGTGAACTCCGAGACGAGGCCGAGCACCGTGTCGCGCGTGTAGCGCAGGTCGTCGGCCTGCAGTTCGACGTCGACGGCCGTGCCGCCGATGCCCGCGGAGCCCTGGTGCATGAGGATGCGCGCGTGCGGCAGCGAGAACCGCTTGCCCGGCGTGCCGGCCGAGAGCAGGAACTGGCCCGCGCTCGCCGCGATGCCGACGGCGATCGTCGAGACGTCGTTCGGGATCGAGCGCATGACGTCGGCGATCGCGAGCATCGCTGAGACCGAGCCGCCGGGGGAGTTGATCCAGAAGCGGATGTCTCGGCGCGGGTCGTCGGCCGCGAGGGTGATGAGTTGCCCGACCAGGCGATTGCCGCCGGCTTGGTCGAGCTCGTCGCCGAGCACGATGATGCGTTCGTGGAAGAGCCGCTTCGTCAGCTCGGCGTCGATCGGCAGGATCGGAGGGGGCTCATGGTCGCTCATGTCTCCAGCCTGCGCGGGCGCGCGATGCCGCGGGGCGGATGCCGCTCAGGGCAGTGCTGCCGAGAGCAGACCGGTGGTTGAGAGCTCTACCCCGCCCGCGCGACCGCCGGACCCTCGCTGAACTGGCACGAGGTGGCGGCGAGGCGCTCCTCGGGATCGAGCTGCGTCAGCACGGCGCCCGCGATCTGGTAGAGCTGGCCGACCTGCTCCTCGGTGAGCAGGTCGAGCACGTTCGCGCGAACGGTATCGACGTGACCGGGCGCCGCCTGGTCGATGAGGTCGAGACCGGCTTCGGTGATGGTCGCGTTCGTGGCGCGACGGTCGGTGCGGCATGGAGAACGCTCGATGAGGCCGCGCTCCTCGAGCCGGCGAGCGACGTGCGAGAGGCGCGGGAGGGTCGCGTTGGTGCGCGAGGCGAGCTCGGTCATGACCATGGTGCGTTCTGGCGCCCCGGCGAGGGCCATGAGGGCGCCGTACTCGAAGTGGGTGAGGCCCGCGTCGCGGAGAAGCTGCGCATCGAGCGCGTTCGGCAGCAGTTCGGTGATCGCCACGAGCCGCACCCAGGCGGCGGATTCCTCGGTGCTCAGCCATCTCGTGTCGCTGCTCATGTCTTCATCCTACCGCATTGGTTGACGCTACAACTGATTGCGGCTAGAGTGTTGGTTGTACCGACAAGTAATGCGCCAGAGCGGCGCCGAGAGGAACACACATGACCACCGTCAGCATCATCGGATCCGGCAACATGGGCAGCGTCATCGGCGGCATCGTCACCGCCGGAGGCAACCCCGTCGAGTACATCGGCCGCGACACGTCAGAGGCCATCACGGGCGACATCGTCGTGCTCGCCGTGCCGCACCCGGCGCTCGACGAGATCGTCGCGACCCGGGGCGCCGACCTCGCCGGCAAGATCGTCGTCGACATCACGAACCCGCTGAACTTCGAGACCTTCGACTCCCTCGTCGCTCCGGCCGATGGTTCGAAGGCGGGCGAGCTCGCGAAGGCGCTGCCCGACTCGCGCGTGCTCAAGGCCTTCAACACGAACTTCGCCTCGACGCTCGCCGCGAAGACCGTGGGCGGCCTGCCGACCACCGTGCTCATCGCCGGCGACGACGTCGACGCGAAGAACGAGCTCGCCGAGGTCGTGCGCGCCGGTGGCGTCGCTGCGATCGACGCGGGGTCGCTGTCACGTGCTCGCGAGCTCGAGTCCGTGGGCTTCCTCCAGCTCACGCTCGGCGTGCAGGAGAAGATCGGCTGGACCGGCGGCTTCGCGGTCGCAGCCTGACGGCTACGCGGTGCCGCGCAGGTACCGCAATTGCGCTCGAACGGATGCCTCGGCTGCACTTCGCACCGAGGCATCCGTGTCGGCGTAGACGAGGTCGGTGACAGCAGCGGCCGAGGCGCCCGCGCCGAGTTCGGCGAGGGCGGCACGAATCTGCTCGATGCGCTCCGCGCGATGGGCGAGGTAGGCGTCGCAGATCTCGGCGAGATCGGGGAGCACCGGGCCGTGGCCGGGCAGCACGAGCACGGGCGCTTCGGAGCCGAGCGCGCGCAGCCGCTCGAGCGAGCTGAGGTACGGCCCGAGCGCGCCGTCGGGGTCGGAGATGATCGTCGTTCCCCGACCGAGGATCGTGTCGCCCGTCAGAATCGCATCCTTCACGCCGAGCGCCGCGTCGCCGGGCAGCACGAAGCACACCGAGTCCGCGGTGTGTCCCGGTGTGGCGACGACCTCGATCTCGAGGCCTGCAGCCTTGATGCGCTCCCGATCGGTGAGCGGCGGAGCGCCGAGGCAGAGCGCGCGATCGATCGCCCGCACCGGGGCATCCGTCATCGCGGCGAACCGGGCGACGCCCTCGGTGTGGTCGGCGTGATGGTGAGTGACGAGCACGAGCTCGACGGGGCCGGCGGCGGCGAGGCGGGCGAGATGGCCGGCGTCGTCGGGGCCGGGGTCGACGACGACGCAGCCCGCGGCGCCCGGCGTGCGCAGCACGAAGGAGTTCGTGCCGTCGAGCGTCATCGGTCCGGGGTTCGGCGCCCGCACGAGCGTTGCGACCGGCGAGACCGGCTCGCCGACGGAGGGGCCCGAAGAGGTCTCATCCATGTCCGCAGTGTATCGGCGCAGCCCATTTCGGGGGACGCCGGCACCCGTGTGCTCGCGCGCCGCGCGGCCTAGTCTGAGGGCATGGACAGCGACCTCGAATCCCTGACCGATCCCGCCGGCACCGGTGCCGCGGCGACGGTCGTGCTGCTGCGCGATGGCGAGCGCGGACTCGAGGTGCTCCTCGCCGAGCGACCGCGCGACCGCGGCTCGTTCGCGGGTGCGTGGGTCTTCCCCGGCGGTGCGGTCGACGAGGCGGATGCCGCAGGGGACCCGATCGACGGCATCGAAGCCGCCCGCAGGGCCGCCGTGCGCGAGACGCGTGAGGAGGTCGGCCTCGAGATCGACGCCGCCGAGCTCGTGCCGTTCTCGCACTGGACCCCGCCGAAGGGAGCGCAGAAGCAGCTCACGACGACGTTCTTCGCCGTGCGGGTGCCCGACGGCGAGCTGCGGCTCGCACCAGACGAGGTCGCCGGCGCGGAGTGGCTTCGCCCGATCGACGCGCTCGAGCGGCACGCCGCCGGCGCGATGACGCTGTGGCCGCCGACGTGGGTCACGCTGCACGGACTGCAGCACGCGGCATCCGTCGACGCCGCACTCGCCGAACTGCGCAGCGGCGACGTGCGCCCCTTCGTCGGTCGCTTCAACGAGCGACGCACGACCGTGTTCTGGCAGGAGGACGACGAGTACGACGCCGTGAACGGTGCCGAGCGCGACCAGCCTGCCGTTCCCGACGACGCCCCCGACGCCGAGGGCCGCCGCCACCGGCTCGTGATGGACCGGCTGCCGTGGGTCTACCTGCACCGCTTCTGATCGACGGCCGGTGCTGATCGACGGCAGCTGCTCGCCGGCGGTACCGTGAGCGAGTGGACTGGCTCGACTGGTTCGATGCGCACGACTACGAGATCGCCCGCCAGGTGCTGCAACGCGGGGTGGGCGCGCTCGCCTTCGTGGCGTTCTGGTCGACACTGAACCAGTTCCGGCCGCTCCTCGGCGAGCACGGGCTGCTGCCCGTTCCCGTGCTGTTGCAGCTCGCGTCGCGGCTCCGCGGCCCCACCCTCTTCCGCTGGGGATACACCGATCGGCGGCTCGTGGCCGTGGCGATCGCGGGGCTCGTGCTCGCGGCATCCGTGATCCTCGGCCTCCCGCAGCTCGGCCCTCCGTGGCTGCCGATGCTCGTGTTCCTCGCGCTGTGGATCCTCTACCTCTCGATCGTGAACGTCGGCCAGACCTTCTACGGCTTCGGCTGGGAGATGCTGCTCTGCGAGGCGCTCTTCTCGGTCGCGTTCCTCGGGTCGATCAACGAGCCGCCACCGATCATGATCGTCGTCGCCGTGTGGTGGCTCGTGTTCCGGCTCGAGTTCGGGGCGGGCATGATCAAGATCCGCGGCGGGAGCGAGTGGCGCGACCTCACCGCGCTCATGTACCACCACGAGACGCAGCCGATTCCCAATCCCGTGAGCCGGCAGGCGCACCTGCTGCCGAAGTGGTTCCACAAGGGCGAGGTGCTCGGCAACCACTTCGCCCAGCTGATCGTGCCGTTCCTGCTGTTCGTGCCGGGGCCGGTCGGCTCATCAGCCGCCGCGGTCGTGATCCTCACACAGTTGTGGCTCATCGTCACCGGCAACTTCGCGTGGCTCAACTGGATCACCGTGGTGCTCGCGGCATCCGCTGTCACCGACTCCGCCTGGCACTGGCTGATCCCGGCGATCCCGACGGACTTGGGCACGGATGCCGCGTCGACGCCGATCTGGTGGTTCGTCATCGTCGCCGCGGTGGCGGTGCTCCTGCTCGCGCTGAGCTGGCGCCCGGTGCAGAACCTCTTCTCGCGCCGGCAGCTCATGAACGCGAGCTTCAACCGCTGGATGCTCGTGAACGCCTACGGCGCCTTCGGCACGGTCACGAAGCGGCGCATCGAGATCGTCGTCGAGGGCACCCTCGCCGAGTCGCCCGACGGCGACGCGGAATGGCGCGAGTACGAGTTCAAGGGAAAGCCCGGCGATCTGCGGCGGATGCCGCCCCAATGGGCGCCCTATCACTTGCGGCTCGACTGGCTGATGTGGTTCCTGCCGCTCGGCCGCATCTGGGAGCCGTGGTTCGAGATGCTCCTGCTGCGATTCCTCGAAGCGGATGCCGCAACGCTGAAGCTCATCCGCATCGACCCGTTCGACGGGCAGCCGCCGCGATGGGTGCGCGCCCGCGCGTACCACTACCGCTTCTCGACGCACGCGGAGTACCGCGAGACGGGTGAGCGCTGGGTGCGCACGCTGCAGGGCGAGGTCATTCCGCCGGCGGGGCTGCGCTGACCGTTTCAGCCGTGGTCACTCTCCGGCAACCGTTCTCCCAGCTGACCCCGACACGTCGTCCATCGAACTCCCGTTGTTCACCGTGGCTGGCCACCGTGTCATCCGGGGTGCCTCGCAACGACCGCGAGGGCCCGAATGGCTTGCCAGGGAGGGTGCACACGCATGCAGTGGTGGAGGAACGGACGCCGCAACGGCGGCAGACCGATGGAGGTGGTGGCGGTGGCGATCTCGGCATTCCTCGGAGCCGGCCTCGCGATCGCGCCGGTGCACGTGCAGGCCGCTTCGGCGGCGCCCGGCACGATGGCACTGCCGGCGGCGAAGCCGACACCGGCGGAACCCACGCCGCCGCTGCTCACGCCGCAGAGCGGCGCCTACCTCGAGGGCGTCGCGACGATCGCGGCGACCCCTGTCGCGGCCGACGACGACGTGACGAGCCTCACCCTCGACGGCGCCGAGCTCGACGCGACGGCGACCGTGGGGGTCTCGTACCTGCGGTTCGATGTCGGCTCGAACTCCACCGAGGCTCGCTTCGGCAACTACATCCTGGTGAACGGCGACCACCGCATCGCCATCGGTGACCACGTGAACGAGCGCGTCGATCTCGAGATTCCGAACGAGCACCTCGTGCAGGGCGAGAACACGATCGAGATCGTCACGGGCGCGGTCCCCTCCTCGTGCGGCCTCAACCACGACGACTTCGTGCTCTCGAACCTGGGCCTCGAGCTGCTCGGCGAGATCGCCGACGGCAAGGAGAACGAGTACAGCTACTCGTTCGGCGACGGCAGCTGCGGCACGAACACCTCGCTCCGGCTCTCGGCGGAGCTCTCGTTCTTCGTCCTCGGCGACCCGCAGGGAACGACCGGTCTCTCGAGCGAGCTCGACACGTCGACCGTCGCGAACGGCCCGCACACGATCGTCGCCACGACCGCCTCGGGCGCGAGCGCCACGAGCACCGTGACCGTCAACAACGCCCCCGTGGGCGCACCGCACGTGACGCCGGCCGATGGAACGATCGCCAAGGGTGTGCAGCAGGTCTTCGCGACGCAGCCGGCCTCGGGTGACGGCGGGGTGGCCAGCCTCACGATCGACGGCAGCGGCGCGCAGACCGTGCCGGCCCTCGGCGCGGGCGACGCCGTGCTGAGCTTCAACGTGGGCTCGAACTCGATCGAGTCCCGCTACCACAACCACATTCTCGTGAACGGGATCAAGCACGACATCGGCGGCGACTTCGTGAGCCGCCGCGTCGACGTCGCATTCCCGAACGAGTGGCTCCAGCCGGGCGCGAACACGATCCAGCTCGTCACCGGCGGCATCTGACTCGGCGTGCGGGGTGAACCGCGACGACTTCGCGGTCTCGGCGCTCGCACTCGCGCCGGCCGCCGGAACCGCGACGGGCGTCGGGCTTCAGGCCTCCTACGCGATGGGCGACGGCAGCTGCGGCACCAACGCGACCCTGCTCCGCGAGGTCGCGCTCCAGTTCTCGGTCGAAGCGCCCCAGCAGGGTCTCCGATCCGATGTGGACACGACGGCGCTCGCCGACGGCGAGCACCTCATCGCCGCCGCCTCCACGACCGGCGAGGTCGCGACGCGCACGCTCATCAGCGACAACAGCGGCCCCGCCGTGGTCTCGAGCAGCCCCGCCGCGGGCGAGACGATCACGTCGGCCGTGACGCTCGATGTGTTCCTGGAGGATGCCTCGGGCATCCTCTCCGGACCCGACGTCACACTCGACGGCGCCCCCGTGGCACTCGCCGACGCGATCGGCCCCGGCCTCAGCGCAGGCGAGCACACGCTCGCCGTCACGGCCGTCGACGGTCTCGGCAACGGGGTCACCCACGAGATCGTGTTCGTCTCGGCCGGCATCCCGGATGCGCCGGCGGAGCTCGATCCGCTCTCCGGTGCCACCGACATCGGCGCGGACGTCACGCTCTCCGCGAAGGTCGCCGAGCCCGACGGCGGCGATGTCACGGCGACCTTCTCGCAGGCCGAGATCATCAGCCCGAACCAGGTGTGGCAGGGCACGTCGCCGGCAGTCCCGACCACGCTCCGGGTCGACGGCGAGCAGCCGGTCGACGCCTCATCGCTCACCCCTGGCGACGGACTCACCCTCGACACCAGCGCCTCGCGCGATGTCGCCTACCAGCGCTTCGACGTGATGATCAAGGGCAAGGTGCGCGCCCCCGTGCTCCGCTGGGCCGGCGTCATCGACCCAGACCGCCTCGCCTCCTTGCGTGCATGGAACGTGGCAGGCGCAACGTGGGACGTGCTCGCGAGCGCCCGTGGAACAGCGGAGGGCGACACGGTGCTCACGGCCGACGTCGACGACCGCTACATCGACGGCCAGCAGGTGCACGTCATGGTCACGGGTGAAGACCCCTTCGCCGACGACCTCGTCGCCGGCGACCCGAACAGCTTCGCCGACCCAGCGAGCTACGACTTCTCGATCGCGCACTTCACCGACACGCAGTACATCTCGGAGGGCGCCGTCGAGCAGGAGACGCCGGAGGAGCGTGCGGTGTGGGAGTCGGCGTACTCGGGGATCGTCGACTGGATCGCCGAGAACGCGGAGTCGCGCAAAATCGCCTACGTCGCCCACACGGGCGACATCATCGAGAACAACATCCGCAAGCCCGTCACCGACGCGCAGGCGCAGCAGGCGATCGGCGAGTTCGAGGTGTCGTCGGCCCAGCAGGCCGTGCTGGATGCCGCGGGCGTGCCGAACGGCGTCGTCGCGGGCAATCACGACAACCAGTCGGGCACCGAGAACGGACCCGAGGCCATCTTCAACCGCTACTACGGCCCCGACCGTTACGCGGCAGCAGCGGCCGGGTGGCAGCAGGCCGAGTACGGTGGGCCCTGGCGTGACGGCGACAACCAGAATCACTACGACCTGTTCTCGGCGGGCGGGCTCGACTTCGTCGTGGTCGGCCTCTCGTACGGCGTGACGCGCGAGGAGGCGGAGTGGGCAGGCGGCATCTTCGCGCAGTTCCCCGACCGCAACGGCATCCTGCTCTCGCACGACTACCTCGCCCCGAGCACGCAACCCGACGGACGCAATGCGAGCTTCTCGGCACCCGACGGCTCGATGCTCTACAACACGGTGGTGGAGAAGAACGCGAACGTGTTCCTGATCCTCGCCGGCCACGAGCACGGCGTGGGCACGAACGTGAAGGCGCGCGTCGGGGAGGTCGACCGCGGCGTCGTCGAACTGCTCGCCGACTACCAGTTCTACACGGTCTCTGCAGATCGCCTCGGACTGACGGAGATCGGCGGGTACCAGCCCGACGCGCAGCTGCAGTTCGGAGCGAGCTTCTTCCGGCTGCTGCAGATCGACGTCGACCGGGGCATCATGAACGTCGACACGTACTCGCCGCTGCTCGACGAGTTCGGGGCGACCGAATACGACGACCGGAAGCGGTACGACGGCACAGAAGACAACATGGTGCTGCCGGTCGACCTCACGAGCCGCACGACGAGCTTCCACACCGACTCGGTGGCACTCTACGTGCCGACCCAGGTCGTCGGCGAGACGACCGTGGCCTCCGGTGAAGTGGCGTCGATCGAATGGGCGAAGCTCAAGCCGGGCACGGCGTACGCGTGGCTCGTCACCGCTCGATCGGCCGGCGGAGGCGAGACGACCTCGGAGCCCTCGGTGTTCATCACGTCGGATGCCGCAGGCCGGCCCGGCGTGTGGAACGAGGGCTCCCCGCTCTTCCCGTACTTCCGGCAGAGTGAGCCCCTGGCCGGATGATGCATCATCACCGCCGCCGTCGCGTCCCGTTCGCCCGGGCCGCGGCGGCGGTCGGCGCCATCCTGCTCGCCGTCGTGCTCCCGGCAGGCCCGGCGGCGGCCCACGATTCGACGACGTCCGCTTACGCCGAGATCGAGCGCCTCGGCTCCGAGGTCACCGTCGAGCTCGAACTCGAGTACGACCTGCTGATGAAGTCGGCCTGGCTCTACGCGGAAGCCTACGAGGCGACGGATCCCGCAGAACAGCTGCGCCAGCTCACCGGGAACGCCGACGCCGTCGACGAGTACGTGACCGAACGGTTCGCGGTCGACGCCGATGACAGCCGCTGTCTCCTCGAACGCGGCGATGCGCCCGACCTCCGCCAGCGGAACGATCGTGCCTTCGCGGTGCTCAGCTACGTCGCCGAGTGCCGCGGTGGCGAACCCGGCACCCTCGCGGTCTCGAGCGCGCTGTTCCCCGACATCGAGGGGTTCGTGCACGACACCGAGACCCTCGTGAGCTGGGATCTCGACGGCGCTCGGGGCAGCGGCATGCTCGACGCCGGCGCGCCGACGATCGAACTCGACGCGACCGCTCCGCAATTCGGCGCGTTCTTCGTGCTCGGCGCCGAGCACCTGCTGCTGGGGCTCGACCACGTGCTCTTCCTGGTCGCGCTGCTGCTCGGTGCACGAAGCATTCGAGGGGTCGTGCTCAACGCCAGGATGTTCACCGTCGCGCACAGCGTGACGTTCCTGCTCGCCGGGATGGGCCTCGTGAACGTGCCGGCCGCGATCGTCGAACCGGTGATCGCGCTGTCGATCGTCGCGGCCGCAGCCGCAGCGCTCTCCCGTCGCGAGACGGCCGCACGATGGCGGCCGCCGGTCGTGTTCGCCTTCGGCCTGCTGCACGGCCTCGGGTTCGCGAGCGCACTCGGCATCGACGAAGGGTGGTCGTGGGAGCTGTTGTCGTCGCTGATCGCGTTCAACCTCGGCATCGAGGCGGTGCAGCTCGTGCTCATCGCGATCGCGTTCCCGCTGCTCGTGTTGCTCCGGCGCACAGCTGCGGCCGGACCTGCGATCCTCATCGCGGCCGTGCTCGTCGGAGCCGCAGGGCTGTTCTGGTTCGTCGAGCGCGTGATCGCCGGCGTGAGCGCGATGGCGTGAGCGGAATTCAGGCCCCGGTTGCCTCGTCGGCGCGCTCGGTGGCGGTGGCGGCGGCGTTCCCTGCGGCGCTCACCTCGGCCGGGCGGTGCTCGACGTCGTCGACGTCGGCACGGGGCATCGCGATGCCGCCGGCGATCGTGACGAACGCGGCGACGAGCACCGCGACGAAGACGGCCGTCGACGCGGCCTGAATGGCGACGGGGGAGTGCTCGCCGAGCCCGGAGCGCACGATGACGCCGTTCGCGACCGCGCCGAAGATCGCGACGCCCACGGCACTGCCCATCGAGCGCAGGAACATGTTCGCGCCGGTGACGACGCCGCGCTCGGTCCACGGCACCGACGACTGCGCTGCGATGAGGGTGGGGGAGGCCACGAGCCCGAGTCCGAGCCCGACGATGAAGCACGCGATCGCGGTCGCCACGACGTTCGGCGTGAACGACGACACGAGGAGCGCCGTCGAGCCGAGCACGGTGATCGCGAGCCCGATGAGCGCGGTGCGCTGGAACCCGATGCGGAGGTAGAGGCGGCCGGACTGGGCGGCCGCGATCGGCCAGCCGAGGGTGAGCGCGGCGACGGCGAGCCCCGACACGAGCGGCGAAGCGCCGGCCGTGACCTCGAGGAAGGTCGGAACATACGAGGTCAGGCCGATGAGTACGGCGCCCACGCCGAGCGAGATGAGCGAGGTCGTCACGATGAGCCGCCGCGAGAACAGCCAGAGCGGCAACACCGGCTCGGCCGCCCGCCGTTCGATGAGCACGAACGCGACGAGGAGCAGCCCGCCCACGGCGAAGGCGCCGACGCTCTGCCACGACAGCCACGCCCAGGCCTGGCCTCCTTCGAGCACCGCGAGGATGAGCAGCGTGAGCGCGACGCTGAGCACGCTCGCCCCCGCGATGTCGATGCGGTGCTTCTCCCGCCCGACCGACTCGTGATACGCGCGGAGCAGCATCCATGCGGCGATGATGCAGAGCGGGATGTTCACGAAGAAGATCCACCGCCATGAGGCGAACTCGGCGAACAGCCCGCCGAGCGTCGGCCCGATGACCGACGAGGCCGCCCAGACGCTCGCGATGTAGCCCTGCACCCTCGCGCGCTCGCGCACCGTGTAGATGTCACCCGTGATCGTGATCGACACGGGGAGCACGGCTCCGGCTCCGAGTCCCTGCAGCGCGCGGAACACGATGAGCGAGGTCATATCCCATGCGAACCCGCAGAGGATCGAGCCGACGAGGAACAGGCCGATGCCGACGAACATGATCGGCTTGCGCCCGATCGTGTCGGCGAGCTTTGAGTACACCGGCACCGACACCGCTTGCGCGAGCAGGTAGATCGAGAACAGCCACGGGAACTGGGTGAACCCGCCGAGGTCGGCCACGATCGACGGCACAGCGGTCGCGAGGATCGTGGAGTCGATGGCGATGAGCCCCGTCGCGAGCATCACCGCGACGAGCACGGGACCTCGATCGGAACGGAATCCCACCGCGCTCTGCTCCGTCATGCTGCTCCTCGCTGAGGCGACGTCGACCGCCGCCCCTCCAGTCACCCTCTCAGTCGCAACGCGTTCGCGCCCGTTTCATTCCCGACGGATGCCCCGCGCCCGTGTAGCGTCGGGGCATGCGGGTGCGAACGAAACGACGGCCGACGCCAGAACCCGAGCCGACCGCCCAGGTCACGGCCGACAGCGAATCGCGCGCACCCGAGGTGAGGGTCCGCGCGTTCCGCATCGGATTCGTCGGGGCGCTCGGTGTGCTGCTCGCCCTGATGCTCGGCAACATCGTCGGCGATCTCGGCACGGTCATCCTCTACGTGGCCCTCGCGCTCTTCCTCGCGCTCGGGCTCGACCCCATCGTCAGCTGGCTGCAACGCCGCGACATGCCGCGAGGGCTCGCGATCCTGCTCGTGTTCGTCGTCGTAATCGGCCTCTTCGTCGGCCTCATCTCCCTCATCGTGCCGATCGTGATCCGAGAGACGACGACCATCATCAGGGAATGGGACGACATCGTCGAGCGGGTGCTGAACAGCGAATTCGTCGGCTGGCTCAATTCCCTGACCGGCACCGGCACCGCGATCGAAGACACCATCGTCTCCGCGGGCGACTGGCTCGCCGACCCCGACAATCTCGGCTCGCTCGGCGGCGGCATCCTCGCGGTGGGCGCCGGCATCCTGGGCGGGTTCACCGGGGCCGTCATCGTCCTCATCCTGACCCTCTACTTCCTCGCCTCGCTCGACTCGCTGAAGCGCTACGCGGCGCGCTTCGTGCCCGCGAGCTCGCGCGGCGCGTACCGCGAGGTCGAGGAGGAGATCACCGGTTCCGTCGGTCGGTACGTCATCGGCCAAGTGAGCCTCGGCGCGACCAACGGTGTCCTGAGCCTCATCTACCTGTCGATCATCGGCGCACCTCAACCGATCCTGCTCGCGTTCATCGCGTTCCTCGCCTCGCTCGTGCCGCTCGTCGGCACGATCACGGGTGCCGTCATCATCTCGCTCGTGTGCCTCGCCGCGTCGCCGGTGACCGCGCTCGCGGCGGCGATCTATTACCTGATCTACATGCAGGTCGAGGCCTACGTGCTGAGTCCGCGCATCATGTCGCGCGCGGTCGCCGTGCCCGGCGCCCTCGTCGTCATCGCCGCCGTGGCGGGCGCAACGCTCGGCGGCGTGCTCGGGGCGCTCGTGGCCATCCCGGTGGCGGCTTCGCTCGTCATCATCATGGACAAGGTCGTGTTCCCGCGACAGGACCGGATGTAGCGCTGCAGCGCGAACGAGCGCGCGTGCCGGTCAGAACCAGATGCTGAGGTGCGGCGTGCGCTCGGACGCGAACATGCGGTCCGCGAGCGCGATCGACCCGGGCGCCACCTCTGCCAGCCGACCGGCACGCGCGAGCACCGAAGGCCGCACCCCGCCGAGGTAGATCGCGCCGAGCTCCTGCACGCCGAGGCGGATGCCCTGGGACGGGCGCGAGCGACGCGTGCTCTGCGCGACCCGCGATGCTGTGACGCCCGCCGACGGCGTATCGTCGACCCGCCGCAGCTCGCCCCGCCCGTTGCCGGCGACCTCGAGCTCGAAGGTGCCGTCGGCGTGGCCGTCGGGATCGGCGATCTCGAGGGTCAGGGTGCCGGTCGCGCCATAGACCCGAGCCGAGAGTGCCGCGACCGGGTCGAGCACGCGCACCCAGAGGTGGTCGACGACGTCGCTGACCGTGATCGCCCGCGGGTCCTCGAGCAGCCACGCCACCGGCTCGTCGACTGAGCGCAGTCGCCCGCGCACGGCCGTCACGAAGTCCTGCTCCACGAGGAATCGCCAGAGCGCGCGCTCCGCGTCGTCGGTGGCGGCAACGAGGAAGTCGAAGTCGAGGATGCCGGGCTCGTCGAGCTCGCGCGTGATGCGATAGGTGACGAAGCCCTGCGGCTGGCCGTCTTCGTCGTCGTAGCGCACCACCCGGGTTGCTCGGGCGAAGTCCCGTTCGGGATCGATGAGCCCGAGCACGCGATCGAGAAGGCCGGGCCAGCGGTCGATCTCGCCCGGGGTGCGCGCGACGGCGCGACGGACGAGGGCTGCGGCGTCGTCGCGCAGCTCGGCGGGCTCGATGAGCTCGAGGCGTCCGGGCGCGGCGGGACCGATCCAGCGAACCCGGGGACGGTCGATCGTGATGGTCGCCGCCTGTGCAGCGGGGGCGAAGCCGAAGCGACCGTAGATCGTCGCCTCGGTGGCGGTGAGCATCGCGAGCGCAGCGCCGGCGGCACTGGCATCGGCGACGCTGCCCGCCATGAGCGCCCTCGCAATGCCGCGGCGCCGATGCGTCGGCGAGACGGTGACCGAGCTGACCGCCCAGCCGTCGACACTGCGCCCGCCGGGCACCGTGAGTCCGGCCGGCCAGCCCGACACCGTCGCGACAGGAGTCTCGCGGTCGGCGGCCTTCGGGTCGTAGACGCCGAGCACGCGCCGGTCTGTCAGGACCTGCAGCTGGTGCGCGGCATCCGTCTTCCGGGGCCGGGCGCGGTGGAAGCCGCGTATGTCTGCCTGGATCCACGCCGCGAGCGCGGCCCGGTTGCCCGGGTCGAGCAGTCGGTACTCGAGTCCCTGCGCCGCGATGGCAGCGGATGCCGCGGAGTCGAGCGGGATGTCCTGCAGATCGAACGACATCATCCCAGAGTACCTGCGGCAGGCTGGGGAGTCGGGCGAGCCCGTCAGGTGCGCAGGATCCTGCCGCCGCCCCTCGTGCGCGAGACCGCGTCGACCGTGGCCGCGAGGATGAGCACGCTGCCCGTGACCACGAGGTTGACCCCCGCGGGGAGGTTGAGCAGCCCGAGTCCGTTCGTGATGACGGCGATCACCAGCGCGCCGACGGCGGCGTGCAGCAGGCGGCCGCGGCCGCCGAAGAGGCTCACGCCACCGACGACCGCAGCGGCGACGCCCGACAGCACGATCTCACGGCCGGCGGCCGCGTCGACCGCGCCGACCTTGCTGATCGAGAACAGGCCGGAGACGACGGCGAGGCTCGAGCAGATGATGAACGCGGTCCACCGGATCAGCATGACCTTGACGCCCGCGCGCCGCGCCGCTTCGGCGTTGCCGCCGATCGCGTAGAGGTATCGTCCGTACCTCGTGCGGTCGAGTACGAACGTGCCGATCCAGAGGATGACGAGCACGATCGGCACGACGATCGGCACGCCCTCGACGGCTCCGACCGACTGGCCGCGGTTGCGGCTGAGGATGCCGACCACGGCGCCGCCGATGACCGCGATGACGCCGAGCTTGATCCAGACGAGCGTGATCGTGCGGTTGGGAACGCCGGCGCGTGTGCGACGGGCGCGATCCCAGAACGAGGTCGCCGCCGAGACCGCGAGAATGATCGCGAGCATGGCCCACCCGGCCCAGACCGGGAGGTTCTGGTTCTGGATGGCCCTGATCTCGGGGATCTGCACGCGGTAGAGGCCGCCCGCTCCGATGATCATGAGCGTGAGTCCCTGATAGCCGAGGAAGAGGCCGAGGGTCACGACGAACGAGGGGATGCCGACCCTCGCGACGAAGAAGCCGATGAACGTGCCGGTGAGGATGCCGGCGGCGAACGCGATCGCCAGCGCGATCATCCACGGCACTCCGTGCACGTTGACGAGCACGATGAACAGGGCCATCGTCATGCCGCTCGTCACGCCGGCCGACAGGTCGATCTCTCCGAGCAGCAGCACGAACACGAGGGCCATGCCCAGCATGACGAGCGTGGCCGCCTGGGTCAGCAGGTTGGCGAAGTTCCGCTCGGTCAGGAAGAACGGGCTGAGCAGACTGAACAGGATCGTCAGCACGACGAAGCCGCCGACGGCCGGCAGCGCGCCCATCTCGCCGCTCCGCAGGCGCTGGAGGTACCCGCGAACCTGGTCTTGGATCGTCCCCTCCTGGCCGCTGCCGATGAGGTCGCCTGTGCCGGGGCCTGGCGCGGCGTCGGAGGTGGACACCGTCTCTGGTGCGCTCATGCGCTCGCTCCTGCCGCGGTCTTCGTGCCGGTGATGTAGCCGACGACGTCGTCGCTCGTGGTGTCCTTCGTGTCGAGCGTGGCGACCATCTGCCCGAGGTAGAGCACGTAGATGTGGTCGGCGACGGCGAACACGTCGGCGAGGTTGTGGCTGATGATGATGACCGCGACGCCCTGCTCGGCGAGGCGCTCCACGAGGTGCAGCACCTGCTCGGTCTGTGCGACGCCGAGGGCGGCCGTCGGCTCGTCGAGGATGACGACGCGTGCCTTCTTCAGCACCGCACGGGCGATCGCGACCGTCTGCCGCTGGCCGCCCGAGAGTGAAGCCACCTTCTGTCGCACCGACTTCACGGTGCGCACCGAGAGGGAGCGGAGGGTGTCGGATGCCTCGCGCTCCATGCGGCCCTCGTCGAACGTGCCGCTCACCGTCTCCTCGCGACCGAGGAACATGTTCTGCACGATGTCGAGGTTGTCGCAGAGCGCGAGGTCTTGGTAGACGACCTCGATCCCGAGGTGTGCGGCGTCGCGTGGGGTGTGCAGCACGACCTCTTCACCGTCGAAGCGCACGGTGCCGGCATCGTAGGGCTGCACGCCGGCGAGGCCCTTGATGAGCGTCGACTTGCCCGCGCCGTTGTCGCCCACGAGGGCGGTGACCTTGCCCGGGTAGGCCTTCAGGCCGACGCCCTTGAGCACGCTGACCGGCCCGAAGCTCTTGACGATCCCCGTGAGCTCGATGATGGGCTTGTCCATTGCCGGTTCCTTTCAGACGACGCTGTCTGATCTCAGTGTGGCACGCGACGTCGCGGATGACGGGATGGATCGGAGGCCCCGGAGCAGGCTGCGCCTCGAGGCCTCCGATCCGTTCGGCTATGGAGTGATGCCGTACTGCTCGCACGCGGCGGCGACTTCGCCCTCGCAGAGCTCCGCAGCGTCGGCGTCGCCGGCGTCGACGACCTGGATGACCTCCTCCGGCCCGACGAGCACCGGGGTGACGGCGATGTACGGCGTGCCGTCCTCGAGCTCCTGGTCAGCGGTGGGCGTCTCGCCCTCGAGGAGCGCGACGGCGAGTTCGATCGCGGCGTCGGCCTCGAGCTTGATCGGCTTGTAGACCGTTGCGGTCTGCTTGCCGAGCAGCACGTTCTGCAGGCCGGCGATCGAGGCATCCTGACCCGAGACGGGAACGGTGAGGCCGTTCTTGTCGAGGATCGTGATGACGCCCGCCGCGTTGGTGTCGTTCGCCACCCAGACTGCGTCGACCTTGCCGCCGAGCGAGGTGAGCGCCTGCTCGAAGTTCGTCGCGGTCTTGTCGCCGTCCCAGACTCCCGGCGGCTCAGCGGCGGGCTTGATGCCGGCGGCTTCCATGGCTTCGACGGCGCCGTCGTGGAACATCTTGGCGTTGCCGTCGGCCGGGTCACCGCCCATGTAGACCACGACCGCCGTGGCCGGGTCCTTGCCGGCAGCGGCCAGGCCGTCGACGATCGACTGCCCCTCGAGGCGGCCCACTTCGAAGTTGTCGAACGAGACGTAGTAGTCGGCACCCTCGATCGGGCGGTCGTAGGCGATCACCGGGATGCCCTCGGCCTTGGCCTTCTCGGCGACCGCGGCTCCGGCGCCGTTGTAGTCGACGAGCAGCATCACGCCGCAGCCCTTGCTGAGCTGCTGGTCGGCGATGGTGGAGTACTTGTTGACGTCGCCCTGGGCGTTCTGGATGTCGGTCTCGAATCCCGCGGCCTCGAGGCCCTCTTCGAGATACGGACGGTCGTTGTTCTCCCAGCGCGGTGAGGAGGCGGCGTCGGGCAAGATGACACAGGCTCGCGTCGCCGCGTCGCCCCCGTCTTCTCCGCCACCATCGCCGCCGCCCGCACAGCCCGCCAGCAACAGCGCCGAGACTCCGGCGAAAGCGGCGGCAGAGACCAGTGAAGAAGTCTTCATGGCGCTCCCCTTCTGTAGGTGAGGTCGACCCCTCGCGGTGCCGTCGTCATCCTTGGCGGCGGCACTGCCATGATCGCGCAATGTGGAGGATTCCTTCATAACGCTTGGGTACCGAATGGGCCGGTTACGCGCCATCCCTGCCGGAACTCCGGGATTGCTCGCCGATGCGCCCGATCGTGGCCCCTTGACTGGGGGTGCCCGCAGCGGTCGGTTCAGGCTCCGACGCGCGCAGACAGGTGCGGTGCCACGACGCGCTCGAACGACGACGCGGTGCGCTCGACGACCTCTGGCCACGCGGCATCCCAGATCGCCTCGTTGAAGATCTCGACCTCGATGTCGCCCGCGTATCCGGCGGCCTCGACGGCCCGCGTGAACGCGGTGAAGTCGATGACGCCGTCGCCCGGGTAATGCCGCGCCAGCAGCACGTCGGCCGGCAGCGGCGTCGCCCAGTCGCACACCTGATAGCTCGCGATGCGACCGGATGCTCCGGCGCGCGCGATCTGCTCGAACACTGCTGGATCCCACCAGACGTGGAAGGTGTCGACGACGACCCCGACGGTCGCCGCGTCGAACGGCTCCGCGAGATCGAGCGCCTGCCCGAGCGTCGAGATGACGGCACGGTCGGAGGCGTACATCGGATGCAGCGGCTCGATCGCGAGGGTCACCCCGGCGGCCGCGGCATCCGGAGCCAGCTCGCCGAGGGCGTCGCCCACGCGCTCGCGGGCACCCACCAGATCGGTGGATCCGGCAGGGATCCCGCCCGCGACGAGCACGAGCACGGCGGCCGAGCCGGGAGCTCCGGCGGCGGCGAGCGTCGCGGTCTCCTCGATCGCCCTGCGGTTCTCGTCGATCGCCGCACGCCGGTCGGGACCTTCGGGCAGGGTGAAGAACCCGCCGCGGCAGAGGCTCGACACGCGCAGGCCCGAGTCGGCGAGCCGGCGGGCCGTCTCGTCAAGTCCGACGGCGGCGACGGGCTCCCGCCAGAGCCCGATCGACTCGTAGCCGCCGGCGCGCGTCAGGCGCAGGGCTTCGTCGAACGGGGCGTACTTGATCGTGGCCTGGTTGAGCGAGAGTCGCGGGTGCGCGGTCATGCGAGCGCCTCCTCGAGATCAGCTTCGCTCGTGACCTCGGCCGGCTCGATGCCGTTGAGCGTCAGCAGCGACTGCCAGCGGGCCGCCGCGAGCTCGGGCCGCTCGAGCGCGCCGCACGCGTTCGCGCGCCGCACGATCTCGGAGAGGTGCGGCAGGCTGCGGGCGGCGTGCAGGCCGCCGACCATGCTGAACGCCGACTGGTGGCCGTTGAGCCACGAGAGGAACGCGACACCGGTCTTGTAGTAGTAGGTGGGCGCGGCGAAGATCTGCTGCGAGAGTGCCTCGGTCGGGCCGAGCAGGTCGCGGTACCTCGCGGTGTCGCCCGCGTCGAGGGCTTGCACGGCCGCCGAGGCGTGCGGCGCGAGTGCAGCGAAGGCGCCGAGCAGCGCGTCGGAGTGGCCGCGCTCGTCGCCCTCGATGAGGCCCACGTAGTGGAAGTCGTCGCCCGTGAACATGCGGGCCGACTCGGGCAGGCGCTCGCGCACGGCGATCTCGGCGCCCGCGTCGAGCAGGCTCATCTTCACGCCCGCCACGCGCTCGCGGTTGTACTCGATCACCTGCAGGAGTGTCGACGAGGCGACGTCGGTGTCGGCTGAGCCGAAGTAACCGGCGAGGCTCGGGTCGAACGCCGTGCCGAGCCAATGCAGGATGACGGGCGCGCCAGCCGCCTGCAGCACCTCGCGGTAGACGCGGCGGTAGTCGTCGGCCGTGCGTGCAGCGCGGGCCAGGTGGCGGCTCGCCATGAGCACGACGCCGGCGCCCGCGTCTTCGGTGAAGTGCAGCTGCTCCTTGTAGGCGTCGATCACCTCGTCGAGCGAGATGTGCTCCTCGTCGACATGGTCGGTGTTGACGCCCACCACGAGGCGACCGCCGACGCTCGCCGCCTCGGCGGCGCTGCGCGAGATGAGCTCGCGCGTCGCGGCGGCGTCGAGGCCCATGTTGCGCTGTGCGGTGTCCATGGCGTCGGCGACGCCGAGCCCCCATGACCACACGTGGTGGCGGAACGCGAGCGTCTGGTCCCAGTCGATCTCGGCCGGCGCGCCCGGCACGTTGTCGGCCCACGCCTTGGGCACGACGTGAGCTGCGGCGTACACCACGCGACTCGTGAGCGGATGCCGCGGCTTCGCGATGATCGACGCGGGGGCGAGGGGCACCCCGGTGCGGGTGCCCGACTCGTCGATGAGGGTGAGGGTCGTCATGGTGCTCAGCGGGCCGATCCGGTGAGGGCGTCGGATGCCGCGGGGCCGGCGATGCTCGCGGCATCCGCGGCGCCCGGCGCCGTGGTGCTGCCGGCGGCATCCGTCTGGGCCACGCCCTCGAGCGTCACGATGGGGAGCTCGATGCGACGGCCCTGCTCGGAGGACGCGAGACCCAGCTCGGCGAGCAGCACGCCGCGTGCGCCCGCGAGGAAGTCGTAGTGGTTCGGGGCATCGTCGACGACGTGGCGGATGAACTCCTCCCACTGCGTCTTGAAGCCGTTCTCGAACTCCTGGTTGCCTGGGCTCTCGATCCAGTCGGCGTCGTAGTCGTGCGCGTCGGCGAGGTCGGGGTTCCAGACGGGCTTCGGGGTGGCGTTGCGCGGCTGGATCTTGCAGCCGAAGAGCCCCACGACGGCCGAGCCGTGCGTGCCGTCGACCTGGAACTCGACGAGTTCGTCGCGGTTGACGCGAACGGTCCAGCTCGAGTTCAGCTGGGCGACGACGCCGCCCTCGAGCTCGAAGACCGCGTAGGCGGCGTCGTCGGCGGTGGCGAGGTACTCGTCGCCCTGCTCGTCGACGCGGCTCGGGATGTGCGTGACGGCCTGCGCATACACCGACTCGACGCGGCCGAAGAGGTTCTCGAGCACGTAGCTCCAGTGCGGGAACATGTCGACGATGATGCCGCCGCCGTCTTCGGCGCGGTAGTTCCAGCTGGGGCGCTGGGCGGGCTGCCAGTCGCCCTCGAAGACCCAGTAGCCGAACTCGCCGCGCACCGAGAGGATGCGGCCGAAGAAGCCCGAGTCGATGAGGCGCTTGAGTTTCTGCAGGCCCGGCAGGTAGAGCTTGTCGTGGACGACGCCGTTCTTGATGCCGGCGGCCTGCGCGAGGCGCGCGAGCTCGAGGGCCTCTTCGAAGCTCTCGGCGGTGGGCTTCTCGGTGTAGATCGCCTTGCCGGCGGCGATCGCCTTCTTGATCGCTGCTGCACGGGCCTTCGTGACGAGGAAGTCGGCGTAGATCTGCCAACGCGGGTCGGCGAGGGCCTCGTCGAGGTTCGTCGTGTAGTGCTCGATGCCGTGCTTCGCGGCGAGCTCGGCGAGCTTCGCCTCGCTGCGGCCGACGAGGATCGGCTCGACCTGCACGCGAGTGCCGTCGGCGAGCAGCACGCCGCCCTGCTCGCGGATCGCGAGGATGGAGCGCACGAGATGCTGGCGGTAGCCCATGCGCCCCGTTGCGCCGTTCATGATGATGCCGATGGTCGACTCTGCCACGTTGGTTCCTGTTCAGCCGGGAGCGGGCGGCGCGAGCCGAGTCCGCTGCGGGAAAGCGTTTACCCGAAGTGAAGTGTAGGACAGGGTGGTGCGATTCGCAACACCCCGTGTGCGGGGATGGTTTTGATACGGCTGCTTCGCTGCCTACTCAACCACCGGACGTCGAGGGGTCGGGTGGTCTCGATACGGCTGCTTCGCTGCCTACTCAACCACCGGGCTCAGAGCGTGATGCCGGGGGTCGACTCCCGCAGCACGACCTCGGTGCGCACCGCGCCCTCGCTCGAGGCGGTCTCGTCACCGAGGGCGAGTCGGAGCGCGCGGCGCCCGAGCTCCTCGAGTGGGACTCGCACGGTCGTGAGGGCGGGCGTGACGTCGCGGACCGTGGGGATGTCGTCGAAGCCGGCGACCGCGACATCCGTGCCGGGTGTGAGGCCCGCGTCGCGGACCGCCGAGAGCGCGCCGACCGCCATGACGTCGTTGGCCGCGAAGACGAGTTCGATGCCGTCGAGGCCCGATTCGATGAGCTGGCGCATGCCGTCGTAGCCGCCGTCGCGCGTGAACGCCGCGCGCACCACGTGCTCGTCGTCGAGCGTGCCGCCCGCCGCGGCGAGGCCGGCGCGGAATCCCTCGACGCGGTCGGCCGCGGTGCGGAGGCCCTCGCCGCCCGTGATGACGGCGAACCGGCGGTAGCCGATGCCGACGAGCTCACGTGCGAGCGCCTCGGCTCCGGCGGTGTTCTCGACGATCACGGTGCGGAAGTCGAACTCGTTGCGGCTGATCAGCACTACCCGCCCGCCCGAGCGCTCGTAGGCGGCGAGCTCCTCGCCGAGCGCGCCCTCGGTGGGATCGCTCGTCGGGCGCGAGCCCGCGAGGATCATGACGCGGGGACGCTGCCCGCGGAGGGTGCGCACGAGCTCGAATTCTCGCTCGGGGTCGCGCTCGGTCGCCGCCATCGTGACGATGAGCCGCTCGTGGTCGGCCTCGGCCACGACGCCCGCGGCGATCGAGGAGAAGTAGGGGTCGGCGATGTCGGCGACGAGCAGGGCGACGGTCGTCGTCGTGCCCCTGGCGACGGCCTGTGCCGAAAGGTTGGGGGAGTAGTCGAGACGCGCGGCGGCGTCGAGCACGCGCTTGCGGTACTCGTCATTGACCTTGCGCGTGCTGCCGTTCAGCGAACGCGACGCAGTGGCGAGCGAGACGCCCGCCTCGCGAGCGACGTCGTGCAGGGTCGCCGGAGTGCTCTTGCTCGTGCCGATCCCGGTCTCCGTCATCGGTTCCTCCCGCGTTTCCGAGGGGCGTTCTCCGCTCCGCTCGCGCGATCCGACTCTACCGCGCGGCCCTTTCCACGACCCGGCGGTTTGGCCGCCGCGGCCGTTGCTGGTAGAACGGAGATAGCGCTTTCTCCTTGATTCTAAGGCGAGACCCCCGTGAATGGGATGCCTCGGGGGAAGCGCTTTCTCAACCGAGACCCGAGCGGAGCAGGCGATGGCGCAGCAGGAACGGTACGGACTCATCGGCACGGGCAGTCGAGCGGGAATGTACGTCGGTGCGCTCATCGGCGAGCACGCCGACGTCGCGAGCCTCGTGGCGTGGAGCGATGTGAACCCCGGGCGTCTCGACGTGTACGAGCGGGAGATCGCCGCGTCGGGGCATCCGCTGCCCGTCCGCTATCGGCCCGAAGACCTGGAACGGATGATTCGCGACGAGCGCCTCGACCGCATCATCGTGACGACCCCCGACTACACGCACGCCGATCTCGTCGTGCGCTCACTCCGCGCCGGCGCGGACGTGGTCGTCGAGAAGCCGCTCACGATCGACGCCGAGAGCGTTCGGCGCATCGGCGAGGCCATCGCCGAGACCGGCCGAGAGGTCATCACGACGTTCAACTACCGGTACAGCCCGCGCAACAGTTCGCTTCGACGCGTCATCGCCGAGAGGTCGATCGGCGACGTGACGAGCGTGCACTTCGAATGGGCGCTCGACACGGTGCACGGCGCCGACTACTTCCGCCGCTGGCACCGCGACAAGGCCAACTCGGGCGGCCTCTTCATCCACAAGGCCTCGCACCACTTCGACCTCGTCAACTGGTGGATCCAGGCGTCGCCCACGCGCGTCTTCGCGAGCGGCGGGCTGCGCTTCTACGGTGCGGAGAACGCGGCCGCGCGCGGGCTCGGCGAACGTGCCGCGCGCGGCACCGGAGTCATCGGCGACCCCTTCGCGCTCGATCTCGAGGCCGACGCCCGCATGAAGGAGCTCTACCTCGACAACGAGCACCATGACGGCTACCTCCGCGACCGCGACGTGTTCGATCCGGGCATCACGATCGAAGACAACCTCGCCGCGATCGTCGACTACGACTCCGGCGCGACGATGAGCTACTCGCTGAACGCGCACGCGCCGTGGGAGGGCTACCGCGTCACGGTGAACGGCACCGAGGGGCGCGCCGAGCTCGAGGTCGTCGAGCGGGGCGCCGTGCTCATCGGCGACGACGGCCGCGTGGTGATCGACCCGAGCATGCATCCCGGGTACTCGCCCGAAGACGAAGTGCGTCCCGACTCCGAGCGGCTCGTGCTGCAGCGGCACTGGGAGGGCGCGCAGGTCGTGCCGATCCCCGACGGCATCGGCAGCCACGGCGGCGGCGACGCCTACCTGCTCGAGCACCTCTTCCACCGCGTGACGGATGACGCGCCGCTCGGCCGCGTCGCCGGCTACGCCGATGGCGTGAAGGCCGTCTCCGTGGGCATCGCCGGGAACCTCTCGCTCGCGACCGGACAGCCGGTGCTGATCTCGGAGCTCGAGCTCGGGGTGTAGGGCGGCGCGGGGGTGGGCGCGACGTCGCGCGTGAGATGACGCAAATCGACCTTCCCGAGCGTGGAAGGGTCGATTTGCGTCATCTCGCGGCAGCGACAGCGACAGCGGGTGTGGTCAGCGCGGGCCGTCGATGGCGGGAGCGCCCTTCGGGTAAGCGACGAGCATCGCCCCCGAGACGATCCAGACCGCACCGATGGCGATGATGAGCGCCTCGGCGCCGATGCCGGCCGACAGCCCCGCGGCCGCGGCACCAGCCGCGGCCGCGGCGGCGCGCAGGCCCGCGCCCACGGTGAACACCTGCGATCGGAGCGACGGCGGGCTCTGCTGCTTGCGGAGGAGCAGCATCGCCGCCGCGCTCGACGCCGTGAACAGCCCGGAGATCCCGATGGCGGCGATCGTCCATTCCGTGCCGAGATCGAGGGCGGCGAGAACGGTGAACACCCCGGTGGCGGCGAAGCCGGCGCCCATGACGAGCTCGGGCCGGAGCCGCGCGGGATACGCCGAGTTCGCGAGCGCGCCGAGCAGGCCGCCCACTGCGAAGGCCGTCACGATGACGGCTCCCGCGCCCGCATCGCTGCTGCGCTCGACCGAGAGCGCGACCGCGGCGATCGCGAGGCCGCCCGCGCCGAACTGGCTGACGGTGCCGCTCGCGGTGATGACGGCGAGCGGCCGATGCGTCGCGATATGGCGGAAGCCCGCAGCCATCGTGGCGAGCATCGAGCCGTGCGGCTCGCCGGCGAGCGGGCGGAGTCGCAGCGGGAGCGTACCGGCCGCGCCGAGCAACGCGCTTCCCGCCATGAGCAGCGTTGCGAGCCGGGCGGAGCCGAAGGCTGCCGCCGCCGCGACGGTGGCCGGTCCGGCCACCGCTCCGAGGTTGTAGGCCAGCGCGTCGATGGCGTAGGCTCTCCGCTCTTCTGGAATCCCCTCGGTCACGAAGCTCGACAGTCCGCCCATCAGGAACGGCGTCGTGACGCCGGCGATGATGAGGGCGAGCGCGACCACCCATGCGGGCACGTCGCCGAGGAAGGCGGCGACCGTGAACGCCACGGCCGTCACGAGTCCCGCGCCCGCCATGAGCGCTCCCGGCCGGCGCGAGCGATCGAGCACTGCGCCCACGATCGGCGCGGCGACGATGCTCGGCCCCAGTGCAGCGGCCACGAGCAGGCCGCCGAGCGCGACGTCGCCGAGCTGCTCGACCGCGAGCACGGGGATGGCCACGGTGATGCCGCCGACCGCCAGTCGCGGCGGCGTGGCCGCTGTGAGATAGGCCGCGACGCCCACTCAGCTCACCGGCGCACCGGCGCACGCCGTCGAAGGCGCGAAAGAGAGGGAGGCGGTATCGAGGAGCATCAATCGGTCGGCCACACCGCGATCCTGTCACGGACTTCGCGTCGTCGCGATGACGCATCCCACGCGAACTGGGGCGAGCGGGCGGGGTCCGTTGGGAATATGCTGTCGGCGTCGCGGCCAGGCCCGCGCGGGGGCGGTGAATCGGATGCGACGCACGAGCATGTTCATCGCTACGGCAGGAGTCGTGGCGGGGGCCATGGCAGCATTGAGCGGATGCACCTTCGGCGCGGGGGAGCCATCCACCCCGACCACGCCACCCCTGTCCACCGAGAGGCCGGGATACGGCAACCCGCCGGCCGACGCCGTCGCGACGGTCACCGACGAACGCATCGAGGCGGCGGTCGCAGCGCTCCCCGCCTCGATCGAACAACTCATGGATGAGACCGGCATGCCTGGGCTCGCCGTTGCGGTCGTGTACGGCGGCAAGCTCATCTACTCGGAGGGGTTCGGTGTGCGCAACATCGACAGCGGAGAGCCCGTCGACCCCGACACCGTGTTCCAGCTCGCGTCGGTGTCGAAGTCGGTCGGTGCGACCGTCGTCGCGCACGAGGTGACCGAGGGCGTCGTCGACTGGGACACTCCGGTCGCGCTGCACCTGCCCGAATTCGCCCTCGCCGACCCTTGGGTCACCGAGCAGGTGACGATCGGCGACCTGTATGCGCACCGCTCGGGGCTCTTCAAGCATGCGGGTGACGAGCTCGAAGACCTGGGGTACGACCGCGGTGAGGTGCTGCAGCGACTCCGGTACACGCCATTGTCCCCGTTCCGCTCGACGTACGCGTACGGCAACTTCGACATCACCGCGGCGGCGGAGTCGGTCGCTCGCGCCGCGGGCGTCGACTGGGCCGACCTGTCTGAGGAGGTGCTGTACGAGCCGCTGGGCATGCGCTCGACGAGTTCTCGGTTCGACGACTTCATGGCGGAGGGGAACCGCGCCGACGGCCACATCCTCGACGACGACGAGTGGATCGTCACCCCGAGCCAGCGCCAGCCCGACGCCGAGTCGCCCGCGGGCGGGGTGAGCTCGAGTGCCACCGACATGGCGGCGTGGATGTCGATGGTCCTCAGTGCCTCCGGCCCGGATGCCGAGGCGAACGACGTCGTGAGCCCCGAGGCGCTCGTTCCGGCGATCACCGCCCAGTCGGTCTCGGGCGCGGCGGCGCTCGGTTACCAGCGCTCCGGGTTCTACGGTTACGGCTTCAATGTGGGGTCGACAGCGGGAGGCCTCGCCTCCGTCACCCATTCGGGCGCCTTCTACCTCGGTGCCGGCACGACGTTCAGCATGCTCCCGGAAGCAGGGCTCGGCATCATCGCCCTCGCGAACGGCTCCGCCGACGGCACCACAGAGGCCGTCGCCGCCCGCTTCATGGATCTCGCCCAATTCGGGGAGATCCGCCAGGACTGGTTCGCGCTGTACACGGCCCTGTTTACCGCGGAGGCCGGTCCTACCGGGGAACTCGTCGGGGAGTCACCTCCCGCGGATGCCGCGCCGGCTCGCGCGCTCGCCGAGTACGCGGGGGACTACGTGAACGACTACTTCGGTACCGCCCGGGTCACCGTGGTGGGTGATTCCCTCGAGCTCACGGTCGGCCCGGGCACGGTGGTCTGGCCGCTCGACCACTGGGACGGCGACGTGTTCGTCTTCGAACCGTTCAGCGAGAACGCAGCCCTCGGCAGCGTCTCGCAGACGACGTTCGACGGGTCCACGCTCGAGATCGAGTTGCTCGACGAGCACGGACTCGGCACGTTCACCCGCGCCGCGGGCTGAGCCGCGAACGCCCTGCGGCAGCGTCACAGAAGGCGTCGACGCCCACTCAGGTCACCGGCGCACCGGGCAGGCGCAGCACGCCGTCGACGCGGCGCGGGATCCCGAGCGGGTTCGACTCGCGGAGCTCGGGCGGCAGCACGGCATCGGATGCATCCTGGTACGCGACGGGCCGGAGGAACCGGCGCACGGCGGTCACGCCGACCGAGGTGTGGATCGACGTCGTCGACGGCCACGGGCCGCCGTGCTGCTGCGCCCAGCTCACGGCGACGCCGGTCGGCCAGCCCGCGAAGAGCACGCGGCCGGCGATCTCGGTGAGTACCTCGACGATGCCGCCGAGTTCCTCGCCGGGCTCGGCGTGAACGGTGGCCGTGAGGCTGCCGCCGATGGAGTGGATCGCGTCCAAGGCGTCGTCGAGGCGGTCGTACTCGACGACGAGCGTCGACGGGCCGAAGCACTCGACGAGGAGCGCCGACGGATCGGCGAGCACGGCGGCGGTCGTCGTCGAGAGCACGACGGCCGATCCGGTGCCCGGCTGCTGCGCTGCGTAGCCCGCCACGACGGTCACGCCGTCGTGGGCGGCAAGGCCCGAGAGCCCGTCGGCGAACGCCGCCGCGATGCCGTCGGTGAGCATCGGCACTGGTGCGGTCGCGCCGACCGCCGCTCCGACGCGCTCGGCGAAGCCGGAGCCCGCCGGCACGAATACGACACCGGGGTTCGTGCAGAACTGTCCGGCCCCGAGGGTGAAGGATGCCGCGAGTCCCGCGGCGAGCTCGTCGGCGCGCGCGTCGAGCGCGGCGGCGGTGATGAGCACGGGGTTCACGGCGCTCAGCTCACCGTAGAAGGGGATGGGGTCGGGTCGGCCCGACGCGAGGTCGAAGAGCGCGCGGCCGCCGTGCAGCGATCCGGTGAAGCCCACGGCACGGATCGACGGATGCTGCACGAGCGCGACGCCCGTCTCGCGGCCTTCGACGAGGCCGAACACGCCGTCGGGCGCCCCCGCCGCGGCCAGTGCACCGGCGACGACGTCGGCGGTGCGACGCGAGAGCCGCGGATGCGCGGAGTGCCCCTTCACGATCACGGGGCATCCGGCGGCGAGGGCCGACGCGGTGTCGCCACCCGCGACCGAGAAGGCGAACGGGAAGTTCGAGGCGCTGAAGACGGCCACCGGGCCGAGCGGACGCAGCATGCGGCGGAGGTCGGGGCGCGGCGGGATCGTCTCGGCATTCGGGTGGTCGACCGTGGCCTCGAGGTAGGAGCCCTCGACGACGGCCTCCGCGAAGAGCCGCAGCTGCGAGGTCGTGCGGGCGAGCTCGCCCGTGAGGCGAGTGGTGCCGAGGTGAGACTCCTCGTCGGCGATGGCGATGAGCTCGGGCCCATTCGCATCGAGGGCATCGGCGACCGCGGTGAGCCACGCGGCACGCTCGGCGGCGGTGGACGCCACCGTGACGGCGAAGGCGCGCCGGGCGGCATCCGAGACCTCGTCGAGAGTGGTGCGGGTGGCGGTATCGGTCGTGGTCATGATTCCTCCGTGGGATCAGCGGATGCCGCGGCATCCGCTCGGTCATCGGTGAAGCGGATGCCCAGTCCAGTCTGCCCCGTCGTGCGTGCCCGCGTGCCCTCGACCATGACCGGCGATGGCGATGCGATCACGCCGAGGTCGGCGAAGGAGGCGTCCTCGACGGATTCGACGAGGTGCTCGCCCGGCAGCGTGAGCGCGAGCTGGGCTGAGAGCTCGAGGAGCAGGTGCGGCGCGAGATCCACGCCGCGATCGTCGGCGAGCGACGCGATCGCGAGGAACGGGGTGATGCCGCCGACGCGCACGATGTTCGGCTGCACGACGTCGACGACGCCCGCGTCGATGAACTCGGCGAACCGGTAGCGCGTGTGCAGGTTCTCGCCGAGGGCGATCGGCACGTCGATGCGGTCGCGGAGGGCGACGTGCGCGGCGAGGTCGTCGGCGCGCAGCGGCTCCTCGATCCAGGCCAGGTCGAAGGGGGCGAGGGCGTCGAGCGCCCGCTCGGCCTGCTCGAGGCTCCCACCGCTGGTTCGCGTCGATCATGAGGTCGCGGTCGCCCCCGATGACCTCGCGGACCGCCGCGATGCGCCGCACGTCGTCGTCGAGGAGCGAACTGCCGACCTTCACCTTGACGGCGTCGAATCCCGCGGCCACCCAGCGTTCGGCTTGCGCGACGAGCTCGTCGAGCGGGTAGTGCAGGTTCACGCCGCTGCCGTAGATCGCGGCGACGTCGTGGCGGCGGCCGAGGTGGTCGGTGATGCCCACGCCGGCCCGGCGTGCGGCGAGGTCCCAGAGCGCGAGGTCGAGCCCGGCCATCGCGATCGTCGTGATGCCGCCGCCACCGCCCTCGTGCAAGTGGAGCCAGAGGGGGGTCCAGAGCGACTCGGCGTCGGCGTCGCGCCCGACGGCGAACGCGGCGATGTCGTGGTCGAGGTGCGCCTGTACGGCCGCGGCGCCGATCGAGGGGGTCCACGAGAATCCGTAGCCGACGTCGCCGGCCGAATCCTCGACGACGACCTCGATGAGGGAGATGTCGGTGACGTCGGGCCCCCACGGGCGCCGCAACGGCACGCGCACGAGCCGCGTCGACAACCGCCGGATCGAGGTGGTCACCGCGCGGCCGCCGCCGTCACTGCTGTCGGTCCAGCCGCAGCCGCCGGTGGCGCCGTCACTGCCGCAGCCGCCGCCGTCTCGAGCCGCTCGGCGAGCGCGAGGCCGTCGTCGAGGATCGCCGCGAGCCGGGATTCCTGCTCAGGCGACGGGTCGACGAGCGGCGGGCGCACCGAGCCGACGGGAAGGCCGCGCAAGCGGAGTCCCGCCTTGATGAGCGACACCCCGAAGCCGGGTGTCTCGTCGCGGAGTCGAACGAGGGGCGTGTAGAACTCGCGCAGGAGCGACATCCGTGTCTCCTCATCTCCGTCGGTGTAGGCGCGATAGTGCAGCCCGGCGAGCTCGGGGATCATCGCGAAGGCGGCCGACGAGTAGAGCGGGATGCCGATGCCGCGGTAGGCGCCCTGGCTGAGCTCGGCCGTGAGCAGGCCGTTGAAGAACTGCAGGTCGCGCCCCGTTGCCTGCGCCGCGAGCACGATCTCCTGCGCGAGCCCGATGTCGCCCGTACCGTCCTTGAAGCCGATGATGCGCGGGTTGCGGACGAGCCGCGTGATCGTGTCGGCGGTGTAGCGCGCGGTGCCGCGGTGGTAGACGATCACAGGCAGCTCGGTCGCCGCAGCGACCGCCTCGACCCACGCGACGAGGCCGTCGGCGGTGCCCGAGACGAGGTACGGCGGAAGGAGCAGCAAGCCGTCGGCTCCGGCGTCGGCCGCGCCCCGCGCGAGCTCGATCGCGTGACCGAGCGGGCCGCCGGTGCCGGCGATCACGGGCACGCGCCCGGCCACGGTCTGCACGGTCGTGCGCACGACGTCGACGACCTCACCGGCCGCGAGTGCGTGGAACTCGCCGGTGCCGCACGCCGGGAACACCGCGCCGGGGCCGAACGGGAGCCGGCTCTCGACGTGCTCGGCGAGCAGGTCGAGCTCGACGCCGCCGTCGGCGCCGAACGGCGTGACGGGGAAGAAGAGCACTCCGTCGAATCGGGGAGCGGATGCGGTCATGAGGCCCTCGTCTCGTGCGGTCGGATGACGGATGCGGCGACGGATGCCTCGGAGGCGACGGATGCCGCGTCGAGCTCGGTGCGCCAGCTGCGCGCCGGCCGCCATCCGAGCCGCCGTTGGGCCTTGCCGATGTCGAACACGGGCTGCGTGCCCGTGAGCAGCTCGGCGGCCTCGCCGAGACCCGGGGCGAAGTCGCGCCAGAGCTCGGCCACGGGGCGCACGGCGAGCGAGTCGGCGGCGCCGACGAAGAACCCCTCGCCGTCGATGGCGGCGGCGGGGGCTGCGAGCCACGCGGCGACGAACTCCGCGGCATCGCGCGCGTCGACGTAGTTGAAGAGGCTCACCGCGGCGAGGGCGGGGTCGGCGAGCCGCTCGGCGATGGTGTGGCCCTGTTGCGTCGGGGCGCCCGCCCATTCCTCGGGGGAGACGACGTAGCAGGGCCGGAAGAAGCCGAACGCGCCGTTCGACGTGCGGGAGAACATTCGCACGGTGTCTTCGATGACGACCTTCGAGAGGGCGTAGGCGTTCGTCGGCGCGACCGCATGGCGTTCGTCGATGGGCACGGATGCCGCATGCCAACCGGGCGAGCCGTAGCCGATCACCGTCGGACTGCTCGCGGCGAGCACCCTCGCCACTCCGCCCCGAGCTGCGGCGGCGAGCACGATGTGCGCGAGGCTCGTGTTCGTGAGCAGGATGTCGCGCTCTGGCGCGCTGAAGGGCACGGCGATGCCCGCGAGGTGCACGAGCGCATCGGGTCGCACTTCGTCGAGCAATCGTTGGACGGCTCGATCGTCGGCGAGGTCGATCGCCCGCTCGTCGATGCCGTCAAGACCGCCCAACGTGCGGTCGGCGCCCACGACGAGGTGGCCCGCCGCCACGAGGGCGGCGCAGACGCTGCGGCCCAGACGACCGGATGCACCGGTGACGACGACGTGCATGGCTCGTGCTCCCTTGCTGAGAAACCGCTTTCTCGCTGAGAGCCTAGGGGAGGCGCGCGTCTCGGGCAACTTCGGCGCTACACTGGGGAACCGATTTCCCGGCGTGTCGGCACGCCGGCATCGCACAGACGACAGCGCCGAGGAGTGAGATGAGCGATCGGAACCGAGCGGTCACGATCGCCGACGTCGCCGCGCGGGCGGGGGTGTCACAGGCATCCGTCTCCCGCGTGCTCAATGGCAAGCAGTCCGTCGACCCCGCCATCGTGCAGGCCGTGCAGGCCGCCATCACGGCACTCGGCTACACGCCGAGCGTCGCCGCGCGAAGTCTCGTGCACGGGCGCAACGACACGATCGCGATGGTCGTGCCCGATCTCGAGAACCCGCTCTTCCAGGGCATCCTCAAGGGACTCAGCCGAGCGGTGGCGGCCGACGGCTATCGGGTGCTCGTCGCCGATACCGCCGAGCAGGTCGACGAAGAAGAGGTCACTGCGCTCGAAGCGCGCCATCGCTGCGACGCGATCGTGCTGTGCGCGCCGCGCATGCCCGAGGAGCGCCTGCAACGACTCGTGGCCCGCATCGCGCCGGTCGTCGTCGTGAACCGGCCCCTTCCCGGCGCGCAAGTTCCGATCGTCGGCGTCGACTACGCACGCGGCATCCGCGACCTCGTCGACCACCTGCACGGCCTTGGCCATCGGCGCCTCGCGTATCTCAGCGGCCCCAGGCTGAGCGCCTCGAACGCCGAGCGCCTGCGCGGCGTCGCCGACGCGGTGGCGGCCGAGCCCGGCATCGCGATCGACGTCATCGAGGGCGGCTCCCGGCTCGACGACGGCTACGAGGCCGCCGAGTCCGTCGACGCCGCGCGACGTGAGGGCGTGACCGCGGTCATCGCCTTCAACGACCTCGTCGCGCTCGGGCTCATGACCCGGCTGCGCGAGCTCGGCGTCGAGGTCCCCGGCGACCTCTCCATCGCGGGATTCGACGACGTGCCGATGGCGAGGTTCGCCACGCCGCGGCTCACGAGCATGTCGGTGCCGCGAGGCGAGATCGGCGCGCAAGTCTGGGCACGGCTGCGCACGCTCATCGCCGGCGGGCCGATCGAGCACACCGTGCTGTATCGGCCGCGCCTCGAGGCGCGCGAGAGCACCGGGCCCGTGCGATGAGCAGGGTGGCGGCGGCGACGTCGGCCCAGACGACCGTGCCGGCGTCATCGGCGCCTTCGGCCGCCGACCGCCGGGTGAAGCGCGAGCGGATGCTGCAACTGCTCGGGCGCCGCGGCGCCGACTCGATCGTGCTCCACTCGCACGCCGCCGTCGCGTGGTACCTCGACGGAGCGCGGACCCACGTCTCGCTCGCGGGCGATCCCATTGCGGCCGTCGTCGTGCGGCACGGCGGCGACGAGCTGCGCGTGTTCGCCAACGAGGCCGACCGGCTGCTCGACGAGGAGCTCGGCGCGATCGGCGACCTCGACCTCGACGTCACCCGCGTGCCATGGCACGACGTCCTCGCGCCGGCCGGCATCGCCGCGCTCGCCGAAGACGACGTCGCGGCCGAACTGCGAGCGGCGCGGGCGAGTCTCCTTCCGGCCGAGCTCGCCCGGTACCGAGCGCTCGGGCGCGAGGTCGCCGAGGCGCTGACGGATGCCGCGGACTCCGCCGATCCCGCTGCATCCGAGCGCGACGTCGCGGCGCGCCTCGGCGGCGACCTCATCGCGCGCGGGATCGACCCGCTCGTGATCCTCGTCGCGGGCCGATCGCGCCTCGGCCACCGGCATCCGCTGCCCACCGGCTCGCCGATCGGCGACCGCGCCATGCTCGTGGCGTGCGGCCGCCGGCACGGCCTCATCGCGAACGCCACGAGGTGGGTGCGCTCGGGCGGTCGGAGCGACGCCGACGCCGAGGCCGACGCCGAGCGGCGCATCCTCGAGGTCGAGGCGGCCTTCTTCGCCTCGACGTTGGTCGGCGCGACGATCGGCGAGGCGTTCCGCGGCGGCATCGACTCGTATGCACGGCACGGCTTCGGCAGCGACGAGTGGCGCCGTCATCACCAGGGCGGCGCCGCGGGATACGCAGGGCGCGACCCGCGCGGCACTGCGGTCGTAAGCGACGTGGTACAGCAGGACCACGCCTTCGCGTGGAATCCGACGGCGCCGGGCGCCAAGGTAGAAGACACCGTGCTCGTGCGGACGACCGGTGTGGAGGTGCTCACCGTCGATCCCCGCTGGCCGACGATCGAGGTCGCCGGCATCGATCGCCCGATCGAGCTCGAGCGTGTAGGCTCGGGATAGCGCGTGGGATAGCGCTTTCCCAACCAGCTCGACCGATCATGAGACCGACGACGACTCGCAGGAGTTCCAGATGAGCCGCATCCGCATCGACACCATGGATGGCCGCCTCGGGTTCACGGCTGATTCCGTCGTGCTCGCCGAATACGTGCACCGTCCCGACAACCCGCAGCTCGAGTCCCCGCGGCCGTACTTCAGCCCCATCCGCACTCGCGCGGGGGAGCTCGTCTCGCTCTACCGCCCGCACGACCACGTCTGGCACAAGGGCATCACCTGGTCGCTGCCGGTGGTCGGCGACGAGAACTTCTGGGGCGGACCCACGTTCGTCGACCGCCGTGGCTACGTGCAGCTGCCGAACAACGGCACCCAGGGCCACCGCGAATTCCCGGTGGTCGACGACGAATCCACGGCCCGGTTCGTCGAGGCGCTCGATTGGGTGACCGAGGGCGGCGAGCAGCTCTTCGAGGAGCAGCGCATCGTGGGGGCCACCCTCCTCGACGACGACTCGTGGCTCCTCGCCTTCGCGACCAGCATGCGCAACGTCAGCGGCCGCCTGATCCCGATCGGCTCGCCGACCACGCGCGGCCGGGAGAACGCCGGCTACGGCGGACTGTTCTGGCGAGGCCCCAGGTCGTTCACCGGCGGATCCGTGCTCGCCCCCGGCATCGCCGGCGGCGATGAGCTGCGCGGAACACGGGCGCCCTGGATGGGGTTCACCGGTCGCCACGACGTCACCGGCGCCGCCTCGACGATCGTCATGATCGACGACCCCGGCAACCTGCAGCATCCGCCGCAGTGGTTTGCCCGCAGCGAGGAGTTCGCGTGCCTGTGCCCCGCTCCGTTCTTCAGCGAGGAGCACGAGGTCGAGCCGGGTGCGACCCTCGACCTTCGCTACGGCGTCGTCATCGCGGATGGCGCGAGCGACCCCGACCGCGCTGCGGCGCTCGCCGCGGCAGGATCGGCCCGGCTGCCCGACCTGCTGAACTCATGAGCGCCGCCGTGCCCGAGACCGGCCACCCCGAAGGAGCCCGATGACCGAGAAGCCCTCACCCGCGCCGTCCACCACACCCGCCTCGTCCGCCCCGCTGCGCGCGGCGATCGTCGGCACCGGCGCCATCGCGAACTCCCATGCCGCGGGGCTCGCGGCGACATCCGATGCCGAGCTCGTCGCCGTGGTCGACCGCGACCCCGCGCTCGCCCGCGCCTTCGCCGAACGCTGGGGCGGCCCCGCGGTGTTCGATTCGCTCGACGAACTGCTCGCGAGCGGCACGATCGACGTGCTGCACGTCTGCACGCCTCCGGGCGCCCACGCCGAGCAGTCCATCGCCGCGCTCGACGCAGGAGTGCACGTCGTGTGCGAGAAGCCCGCCGCGCTCTCCCTCGACGAGCTCGACGCGATGACGGATGCCGCCGAGCGCAACGATCGTCGCTTCGTCGTCGTGTTCCAGCAGCGCACCGGCTCGGCCGCGGCCCACGTGCGCCGCCTGTTCGACTCCGGCGCGCTCGGGCGCCCCCTCGTCGCGACGTGCCAGACGCTCTGGTACCGCGACCCCTCCTACTTCGCCGTGCCGTGGCGCGGCAAGTGGTCGACCGAGGGCGGCGGCACCACCCTGGGGCACGGCATCCACCAGATCGACCTGCTCGCGTGGCTCCTCGGCGACTGGGCGAGCGTGCACGGCGGCCTCTGGCGGCTCGACCGCGAGACCGAGACCGAAGACGTCTCGACGGCGGTCATCACGTTCGCGGGCGGCACCGTGGCATCCGTCATCACGAGCGCCGTGTCGCCGCGCGAGGTGAGCTCGATCCGCATCGACACCGAGCTCGCGACCGTGACGGTCGACCACCTCTACGGCCACGGTCACGAGCACTGGCGCATCACGCCGGCTCCGCACGTCGGCGAAGCAGATTCCGCGGCGTGGGCACTTCCCGACCTCGAAGAGGCGAGCGGGCACGAGCCGCTCCTGCGCGACGTCTACGCGGCGCTCCGCTCAGGCGGCCCGCTGCCGTCGACGGCGTCGGATGCCGCGCGCTCGTTCGAGATCGTGACCGCGATCTACTCCTCGGCCGCGACGGGCCAGACCGTGACGCCGGCAACGCTCCGTGACGACGTCGACCGGTTGCGCAGCCTCGAGAGCCCGGTCGTCGACCTTCGCCGTGGCTGACTGACTGACCCTGCGCGTAAACACCGTCTGACCAGAGCTTCGTATCCACTTCGGCGCCATCCGGACCGCTCGAAGATAACGAATTGAAACGATTTTCTGTCTGAGGTTGACTCAGCGCACGAGCGCGGGTTAGCTTTGGGAAGCGCTTTCCCGCACACGACGTGGAATTGCAATCAGGCAGACAGAGACGTTTCCGGGAGGAACAACGATGTTCAACATTCGCAAGCGCCGCGTCGCGGTCGCCGCAGCGGCACTCACCGCGAGCGCGGCCCTCGTGCTCACGGGCTGCTCGGGCGGCGGGTCGGATGCCGCTGCCGAGTACGACCCCGACGAGAAGGTCACGCTCAACCTGGCCTTCTGGGGCAACGACGTGCGCGCCGCCATGTACGAAGAGGCCATCGCCGCGTTCAACGAGGAGTACCCGAACATCACGGTGAACTCCTCGTTCCTCGGCTTCCCCGAGTTCTGGGAGAAGCGCCAGACCGAGGCTGCCGGCGGCGGCCTGCCCGACGTCATGCAGTTCGACTACTCCTACCTCCGCCAGTACTCCGAGAACGGGCTGCTCCTCGACTTGAGCCCCTACCTCGGCGACATCATCGACACCAAGCCGCTCAGCCAGAACATCCTCGACATCGGCGTCGTCGGCGACGAGACCACCGGTATCCCGACGTCGACCAACGCCTGGGGCATGTACACGAACCCGAAGCTCCTCGAGCAGCTCGGCATCGAGGAGTTCGAGGGCGGCGATTGGGCCGACTACGACTCCTGGATGCAGGAGATCACCGACGCCGCCGCGGCTCAGGGTGTCACGATCTGGGGCGGCACCGACTACACCGGCCGCATCCAGAACTTCGAGATCCAGCAGCGCGCCAAGGGCGAAGATCTCTTCACCGACGAGGGTGAGCCGAACTTCACCGAGGAAGACCTCGCGGAGTTCTGGGAATCCGGCTCGGGCATCCGTGAAGCCGGCACCGTGATCGACCAGCAGCGCCTCGAGGAGATCTACCCGCTCTCGGCCTTCGATTCGGCGCTCACCGCGAGCGAGCTCACGTGGGACAACTTCGGCGCCGGCTACCTCGGCAACCTGGGCGCGGAGTACACCGAGCTCGGCCTCGTCGCCCCGCCCGTCACCGAGGAAGGCGCGAAGGACCTCTACCTGAAGCCCTCGATGCTGCACTCCATCTCCTCGAAGACCGATCACCCCGAAGCGGCGGCCACGCTCGTCAACTTCCTCGTGAACTCACCCGAGGCCGGCGCGGCGTTCGGCACCAACCGGGGCCTCCCGGCCTCCGAGACGATGCTCGAGGGTGCAGAGCTCGACCCGCTCGGCGAGCAGATCCGCGAGTACGAGGAGTCGATCTCCGACCGCCTCGGCGACGCACCGCCGGTGCCGATCGTCGGATACGGCTCGCTCGAGGAGAAGTTCCGCCTGATCGGACAGGAGCTCGCCTATGGCACCCTGACCGTCGACGAGGCCGTGGACCAGTTCTTCGGTGAGCTGGACGTCGTCCTCAACCAGTAGCAGCACGACAGCGACTCCGGGCCCGACGGGCCTGCCCCGGGCCCGGAGCACTGTTCTCGCAAGGACGGAGAACCACGTGAGCACGGAAACCCAATCGATCGTCACCGCCGAGGCCGAGTCGACGCGCGTGCGCCAGGCCATGCGCCAGTTGCGTCGCACAGAGCGCGGCAAGGTCCCGACCACCGAGGGCAAGCGATCGCAGAGTCGTCGGGAGACCGTCGTGGGCTACGGCTTCCTGCTCCCGTGGATGCTCGGCTTCCTCGGGCTCACCGTCGGCCCGATGATCTTCTCGCTCTACCTCGCCTTCACGAAGTACAACCTCTTCACTGCGCCCGAGTGGGTCGGCCTCGACAACTTCGTGCGCATGTTCACCGAAGACCCGCAGTTCATGCAGTCGGTGCAGATCACGCTCGTCTACGTGCTCGTCGGCACCCCCATCAAGCTCGCCGCGGCCCTCGCCGTCGCGATGCTCCTGAACTATCGCAACAAGGGCAGCGGCTTCTTCCGCTCGTCGTTCTACGCGCCGTCGCTCATCGGGGCATCCGTCTCCGTCGCCATCGTGTGGCGTGCGATGTTCTCCACCGACGGCCCGGTCGACAGCTCACTGAGCCTCTTCGGCATCGAGCTCGGTGGATGGGTCGGCAACGTCGACCTCGTCATCCCGATGATGATCCTGCTCGCCGTCTGGCAGTTCGGCGCCCCGATGGTCATCTTCCTCGCCGGGCTCAAGCAGATTCCGCAGGAGCTCTACGAGGCGGCCGAGGTCGACGGCGCGGGGCCGGTGCGCAAGTTCCGCAGCGTCACGATCCCGATGCTGTCGTCGGTCATCTTCTTCAACCTGCTGCTCGAGACGATCAACGCCTTCCAGGTGTTCGCGTCGGCGTTCATCATCTCCAACGGTTCGGGCGGCCCCGCCGGCATGACGAACTTCTACACCGTCTACCTCTACAAGCGAGGCTTCGCCGATGGGCAGATGGGCTACGCCGCAGCCATGGCCTGGGTGCTCGTCATCGTCGTGGCGATCATCGCCTTCATTCTGTTCAAGACCCAGAAGTCCTGGGTGCACTACGCGGGAGAGAACCGATGAGCACGATCGAAGTCCCGCGCGCGGAGTTCCTCGAGGTCGCCACCGAACCGCGGCCCCCGCGGCGCCGGCGCATCAAGAGCAAGACCGTCAACACGATCATCTGGTTCGTGGTGCTGCTCGCGATCACGGCGGTGATCCTCTACCCGCTCGTCTGGCTCGTGTTCTCGACGTTCAAGCCGTCGAGCGAGTTCGGCCAGAACCCCGGACTCATTCCCGACAACCCCACGGTCGACAACTACGTCAAGGTGCTCGAGGGCATCGGCGGCACTCCGCTCTGGCGGTTCTTCGCCAACTCGCTCTTCATCGCCCTGATGGCCGTGATCGGCACGCTCTTCTCTTCAGCACTTGCCGCGTACGCGTTTGCACGCATCAAGTTCAAGGGCGCCGGGGTGCTGTTCGCAGCGATGATCGGCACGCTCCTGCTGCCGTTCCACGTCATCATCATCCCGCAGTACATCATCTTCAACCGGCTCGAGCTCGTGGACACGTACTGGCCGTTGATCCTGCCGAAGTTCCTCGCCACCGAGGCGTTCTTCGTGTTTCTCATCGTGCAGTTCATCCGCAACATCCCGCGCGACATGGACGAGGCGGCGCGCATCGACGGCGCCGGGCACGTCCGGATCTTCTTCTCGATCATCCTGCCGCTCATCAAGCCGGCCCTCATCACGAGCGCGATCTTCACGTTCATCTGGACCTGGAACGACTTCCTCGGTCCACTCCTCTACGTGAACTCACCCGAGAAGTATCCGCTGCCGATCGCGCTGCGTCTCTACAACGACGCGACGAGCACGTCCGACTACGGGGCCACGGTCGCGGTGTCGTTCCTCGCCCTGCTGCCGATCCTGATCTTCTTCATCGTGTTCCAGCGCTTCCTCGTCGACGGCGTGGCCACGCAGGGTCTGAAGGGCTAGGATCCGGATGTCTCGAGCCGCCGATCGAGCTGCACGCCGGGCCGCCCTCTCGGGCAGCGGGCCGACGCGCGACGACGCCGCGACGACGGCGCGCTTCCCGGGTGCACGCAGCGCGTTCGGCCTCCTCGGCGAGGTGCTGCTCGTGGGCATCCTCGTGGCGCTCGTGTCGCTTCCGCTGGTCACGCTGCCGGCGGGGCTCGCCGCGGGGGCGCGGCACCTCCGCCGGTTCCTCCGCGCCGACGACTCGAGTCTCGAGTGGTTCTGGCGCGACGTGCGGGCAGCACTGCTCGGTGGCCTCGGCGTGGGCGCGGCATCCGTCGTCATCGCCGCCGTGCTGGCCCTCGACATCGACCTCGCCGCAACCGGCGTGCTGCCCGGAGGCCCGATCGTGGGCGTCGTCGGCTGGGTCGGACTCGCCGTGCTCGTGCTCGTGCTCTTCGTGGCCGCAGGGCGGTGGACGCCCGAGCACGGCTGGCTCGGTGCGTTGCGTGCAGTGCCGAGCGCACTCCGCGACGACCCCGCGGGTGCCGGATACCTCATCGCGACCGCCGCGTTCGCCGTCATCGTCACGTGGCAGCTCATCCCGCTTGTGATCGCCGCACTCGGCTGCGTCGCGCTCGCCATCGTCGCCGTGCCCGAGCGCCCTCGGCGCGCCCGCGGGGCGGCTCGGTAACTCACGCCGTCGAGGTGACGGATGCCGCGTGGTGGCGCGCCTGGGCCACGCCGACGGAGGCGTTGTGGTCGTCGATGGCGACGCGGCATCCGTGCGGGCCCTCGATGGACGCACCGCGATCGCGGTCTCGTTGCCGAATCGAGACCTGCTTCACCGGCCGCGGCGTTGACCGATTGAATCGTCTCACGCTACGCTGCGGGAAGCGCTTTCCCCCCTGCTATTCCCGGGCCGCGCCGATCACAGAGAACTGACCTACTGGAGGACGATGATGTTCACGACTGGAGCGCGACGGCGCATGCTCGCCGCTGCGGCGATGACCGGGGCTGCGGTGCTCGCCCTCACCGGGTGCGCCGGGAGCGCGGGCGACGGCGAGGCGGCCTACGACCCCGAAGAGGAGGTCACGCTGCAGTTCACCTGGTGGGGCAACGACGACCGCGCGACGCGGTACCAGTCGCTCATCGACGCGTTCAACGAGGAGCACCCGAACATCACGATCGAGGGCACCTTCACCGACTTCCCCGCGTACTGGGAGAAGCGGAAGATCGAGGCCACCGGCGGCGGCCTGCCCGACGTGTGGCAGTTCTCCGACTCCTACCTGCGCGAATACGCGGAGCCCGGAATGCTCCTCGACCTCGGCACGGTGAGCGACTACATCGACTTCGACGCGTTCGAGGAGTCGCTGCAGCAGACCGGGCAGCTCGAGGGCGTGCAGTACTCGCTTCCCACCGGGTACAGCTCGTGGGCGGTGTTCCTGAACGACGGCCTGCTCGAGCAGGCGGGCGTCGAGCCCTACGAGGGTGGCACGAGCACCGAGGAGTACACGGCCTGGATGAAGTCGGTCACGGATGCCACGGGCGGCGCCGTCTACGGCGGCACCGACATGACCCAGCGCATCCAGACCTTCGAGAACGAGCTGCGCCAGCAGGGCAAGAACCTCTACACCGATGACGGCGAGCTCGGCTTCACGGAAGACGAGCTCCGCGACTTCTGGAACTCGGGTGCGGAGGCGCGCGATGGCGTCACGGTGCCGCAGCAGCGCCTTGAGGAGACCTTCCCGAAGTCGGGGTTCGCGTCGAACCTGACGGCGAGCGAGGCGAGCTGGAGCAACTTCCTCGGCGGCTACCTCGCCGACTCGGGTGCCGCGAGCGTCACCCTCGTCGCGCCGCCGACCGACGAGCCCGGCTCGAAGGACCTCTACCGTCAGGGCGGTCTCCAGGTCGCGATCTCGGCCGACACGGAGCACCCCGAGGCAGCGGCGCTCTGGCTCGACTTCATCGTGAACAGCGAGGCGGCCGGTGAGATCTTCGGCACCACGGTCGGGTTCCCGGCCTCGAAGACGAAGCTCGCCGGCACGACCCTCGAGGGGATCGACGCCCAGGTCGCCGACTACCTCGAGTCGGTCGCCGACCGCATCGGCGAGGCACCGCCCGTGCCGGTCGTGGGCTACGGCTCGCTCGAGCAGACCTTCTGGGACCTCGGCAAGTCGATCGGTCTCGGCGCGCTCAGCGTGGATGACGCGGTGGAGCAGTTCTTCGGCGAAGCCAAGGTGATCCTCGGCTGAGCTCGATCGAAGACCCCGGGTGTCGGCGCGCAAGGGCGCCGGCACCCGGTTTTCGTTTACTGGCCATTTCGGGTCGTTCTGGCCCGCCAGAACAGCACAGACTGGTCAGTAGTCACGCGACGACCCGCCACTTCGGTCGGGCGGCCGGGATGGAATACGCTTTCCCAGAGCGAGCAACGGAGCAACGGAGCAACGGAGGACGAATGCACTACGGCGCCGACTACAACCCCGAGCAGTGGCCTGAGGAGATCTGGCCCGACGACGTGGCGCGCATGCGCGAGGCGGGCGTCACGATGGTCAGCCTCGGCATCTTCTCGTGGTCGCGCATCCAGCCGCGAGAGGGCGAGTTCGACTTCGACTGGCTCGACCGGGTGATCGACCTGCTGCACGAGGGCGGCATCGCCGTCGACCTCGCGACCGCGACCGCCTCCCCGCCGCCGTGGGCGTCGGCGAGCTACCCCGAGCTCCTTCCGCAAGACGAGAACGGCGCCGTGTACTGGCCGGGCAGCCGGCAGCAGTTCGCTCCCTCGTCGCCGGTGTACCGCAGGCTCGCCACCGAGCTCGTGACGGCGATCGCCGAGCGGTATGCGCAGCATCCGGCCGTCGTGATGTGGCACGTCAACAACGAGTACGGCTGCCATGTTCAGCTCGATTACTCGGATGCCGCGCGCGACGCCTTCCGCGGCTGGCTCGAGCGCCGCTACGTCACGATCGACCGGCTCAACGAGGTCTGGGGCACGAACTTCTGGTCGCAGCGCTACGGGAGTTTCGCCGAGGTGTTCCCGCCGCGCAAGGCGCCCTACAGCCACAATCCGGGCCAGATGCTCGACTTCCGGCGGTTCACGAGCGACATGCTCCTCGAGTGCTACCTCATGGAGCGCGAGATCATCCGTGCCGCGGGCGCGACGCAGCCGATCACGACGAACTTCATGGGCGCGTTCAAGCCCGCGAACTACGCCCAGTGGGCCGAGCACATAGATGTCGTGAGCGACGACTGCTACCCCGATCCGAACGACCCCGAGAGCTTCCGCGCCGCGGCATTCCAGCGCGACCTCATGCGGTCGATGAAGCCCGACGTGCCCTGGATCCTCATGGAGCAGGCCACGAACGCCCTCAACTGGCGGCCCACGAACGCCCCGAAGGCTCCCGGCCAGATGGCCGCGCTCAGCGCGCAGGCGATCGGCCGAGGCGCCGATGGCATCCTCTTCTTCCAGTGGCGGCAATCGCGGGCGGGCGCCGAGAAGTTCCACTCGGCGATGCTCCCGTACGCGGGTACGCGCACTCGCACGTGGCGTGAGGTCACCGCGTTCGGCGAGCAGCTCGCGGCCCTGCCCGAGCTGCCGGCGGGCGCTCGCGACGCCCGCGTCGCGCTCGTCTTCGATTGGGAGAACTGGTGGGCCGTCGAGGCTTCCGACCACCCGATGAACGAGCTCGACTACGTCGCCGTCGTGCAGCGCTGGTACCGGGCACTGCACCGCCGCCATGTGCAGGTCGACATCGTGCCGCCCGAACGCGTCGACGGCCAGTACGCGCTCGCGATCGCCCCGCTCCTCTACCTCCTGCGCGACGAGGGTGCCGCCGCGCTCACGACGTTCGTCGAGGGCGGCGGACACCTGGTCGCGGGCCCATTCACCGACGTGGTCGACGAGTTCGACCGGTTCCGCGACGGCGGATTCCTCACGCAGCTCGGCGAGCTCTACGGCATCCGCCTCGACGACTTCGGAGCCCTCGTCGCACCAGGCGCCGCCGGCCCGGGCGAGCGCGAGGCGCGATTCGCGGGCGACGCGCTCGGCGAGTCGGTCGGCACGCTCGTCGCCGAGGAGATCGAGATCGAGGCAGCGGATGCCACGGTCGAGGCGTCGTTCACGAGCGGCCGCCTGGCGGGGCATCCGGCCCTCACGGTGCGCCGCACCGGAAACGGCACCGCCCGCTACCTCGCGACCGTGCCCGACGAGGCGGGCGCCCAAGCCGTGATCGACCACGTCCTCGCCGACGCGGGCGTCGCACCGGTGCTCGCCGACCTTCCCGAGCACGTCGAGGCGGCGCGCCGCGGGGAGCTCCTCACACTCGTGAATCACGGCGACGACGAGGTCGAGGTCGTGGTCGTCGGCACCGATGCCGTGACGGGCGCTCCGGTCGAGCGCGTCATGCTCGGCCGTTTCGACTGGGCGATGGTGCTCGATGCGTGAGACCGGGTGCGCAAGCGGTGCAGGTCACGGTGGCCGCACCGGCCACGGCGTGGCAGTCTGGGGCGACGGGCGACAGTGACGGCGATGAAGGAGCGACGATGACGAAGGCGATCATCCTGAGCGGAGCCGGCCGGTACGCCGATCCGTGGCATCCCTATCCCGAGACGAGCGCCGTGCTCGCAGAGCTCGCGCGAGCGGCCGGGTTCACGGTCGAGATCTCCGAGGATCCCGACGCCGCGCTCGCCGGCCTCGCCGACGACGTCACCCTGCTCGTCGTGAACGCGGGCGACCCCGAGGGGCCAGACGACACCGCACGCGTGCAGCCCGCGGCATCCGTCACCACCGAGGCGAACGCCGCGCTCGACGCCGCGATCGATCGCGGCGTCGGCATCCTCGCGCTGCATGCCGCGGCGGCGAGCCTGCGCGCCTACCCGGCGTACGGGCGGGCGCTCGGTGCGCGCTGGGTGCGCGGCGAGTCGTGGCATCCGCCGATCGACGAGGCGCACGTGCACGTCGTCGGCAACCACGCCATCGCCGAGGGGCTCGGCGACTTCACGGTGTTCGACGAGCGATACACCGACTTCCACCTGCACGACGTCATCGAGCCGATCGCCGAGCACGAGGAAGGCGGCGGCCGTCACCCGCTCGTGTGGGCGCGAGAGTTCGGCCGGTCGCGCCTCGTGTACGACGGGCTCGGGCACGACACCCGCTCCTACGAGTCGGCGGAGCATCGCGAACTCATCACGCGATCGCTCGAGTGGCTCTCGCACGTTCCGGCGGCCACGGCGGAGGTGGAGTGAGCCGCATCGTCGTCGCGCCCGACTCGTTCAAGGGAACGGCGAGCGCAGCGGATGCCGCTGCCGCCCTCGCGCGCGGCTGGCACGCGGTGCGCCCCGGCGACGACCTCGTGCTGCGCCCCATGGCCGACGGCGGCGAGGGCACGCTCGACGCGTTCGCAGCGGCGGTGCCCGATGCTCGGCGGATGCCGGTGACGGTGCGCGGCCCGGTCTCCGAACCGGTCGAGTCGCACTGGCTGCTGCTGCCCGGCGACCGCCCGGCCGCCGTCGTCGAGCTCGCCGCGACCTCGGGCATCACGTTGCTCGACCCGCTCGCGCCGCTCGACGCGCACACCGCCGGATTCGGCGAGGCGATCGCCGCGGCGCTCGACCATGGCGTCGACCGCCTTCTGCTCGCGCTCGGCGGCAGCGCCTCGACCGACGGCGGGGTGGGCGCGCTCGCGGTGCTCGGCGGGCGATTCCTCGATGCGTCGGGCCGGCCCATCAAGCTCGGCAATCGGGGACTGGGCGCGCTCGCGCGCGTCGATCTCTCCGGGCTTCGGTCGCTGCCGCCCGGCGGGGCCGTGATCCTCGGCGATGTCACCAATCCGCTGCTCGGCCCGCTCGGCGCTGCCGCGGTCTTCGGGCCGCAGAAGGGGGCGGATGCCGCGGGCGTCGAGGTGCTCGAGTCGAACCTCGCGCGGCTCGCACGGCTCCTGCCCGCGAACCCCGAGACACCCGGTGCGGGCGCGGCCGGCGGCGCGGGCTTCGGCCTGCTCGCCTGGGGCGCCGAGATGGGCGGTGGCGCGGCGCTCGTCGCGCACACCGTCGGCCTCGCCGACGTGCTGCAGGGAGCCGACCTCGTGATCACGGGGGAGGGGCGTTTCGACGGGCAGTCCGAGGCGGGCAAGGCGCCGACCGTCGTGGCTGCGCTCGCGGGCGACGCGGGCGTGCCGACGGCGCTCGTCGCCGGGGCGATCACGGCCGATCCGCGAGGCTTCGCGGCATCCGTCGCCCTCGCGGCCATCGCCGGCGGCAGCGCGCCCGCCATGGCGGAGCCGTTGCGCTGGCTCCAGGCGGCGGGGGCCGAACTCGCACGCTCGCGCGGCTGACCGCAAGTTTCGGGCTTAGAATTCGAAACATGGAAGCGGATGTCGTGGGGGAGCGGGTCACCCTCGCAAGCGTGGCCGAGGAGGCGGGCGTCTCGCTGTCCACCATCTCGAAGGTCCTGAACGGCCGGGCGGATGTCTCGCCACCCACGCGCGCCCGCGTCGAGCAGCTCCTCGCCGAGCGCGGCTACCGTCGCCGCGGCGGCGGGCGCTCGGAGTCACGCGCCGAGCTCATCGAGCTCGTGTTCCACGAACTCGACCCGATCTGGTCGATGGAGCTCATCGGCGGCGTCGAGCAGGTGGCCAAGGAGCACGGGCTCAGCGTCGTGCTCACGGTGAGCGGCAGCCGTCATGCGCCCGACCCCGACTGGATCGAGGGGGTCATGCGACGCCGGCCCGTCGGCGTCATCCTCGTCTTCTCCGAGTTGGCGCCCGAATACCGGGAGCGGCTGCACTCGCGGGCCATCTCGTTCGTCATCGTCGACCCGGCCGGCGACCCCTCGCCCGACGCGCCCTCGGTCGGTTCGGCGAACTGGTCGGGGGGCCTCGCGGCCACCCGGCACCTCATCGAGCTCGGCCACACGCGCATCGCCGCGATCACCGGCCCTGAAGACATGATGTGCTCGCTCGCCCGGGTCGACGGCTATCGCTCGGCGATGAACTCCGCAGGACTCGCCATCGACCCCGACTGGATCCGCTTCGGGGACTTCCACGTCAGCGGCGGCCGCGAACGAGCCCGCGAGCTGCTCGGCCGATCCGACCGGCCGACCGCGATCTTCGCCGGCAGCGACATGCAGGCGCTCGGTGTCATGGAAGCGGCCCGCGAGCGCGGCATCCGCGTGCCCGAGGAGCTCTCGATCGTCGGCTACGACGACATCCCGCTCGCCCGCTGGCTCACCCCTCGGCTCACGACCGTGCACCAGCCCCTTCGCCGCATGGGTGAGGAGGCCGCCAGGCTCGCGATCCGGCTCGCCGACGAATACGACGAGCCCGCCGCGACGGTTGACGGGTCGGGCGAGCCCCGATCGGCGCCCACGCCGCGCATGGACCTCGCCACGAGCCTCGTCGTGCGCGAGAGCACGGCACCGCCGGCCGCGAGTTGAGGCTCCGCCTGCCGCGAGTTGAGGCGCCGCCTGCCGGGGGGACCACCCCGGCACGCGGCATCCGTCATCCGACGACGGCCCACACGGGATGCAGCGCCCGGGTGTGGTCGACCACCCGCACCGGCCCGACGAGGTCGACCCTCGCCTGCAGCGGCAGGTCGGCGCTCGACCGCCCGAAGCCCAGCACGAGCGACCCCGGCTCGACGATGCGGCGGCCGTCGCGCCCCGTGAATGCGGCGAGGTCGGCGGGCACCTCGACGCTCAGGCGCACGGATGCTCCGGGCTCGAGCTCGACGCGGCGGAATCCGACCAGCCGCTGCACCGGTCGCACGACGGATGCCACGGGGTCGTGCAGGTACAGTTGCACGATCTCGGCGCCCGCCCGGTCACCGGTGTTCTCCACCGTGAGCGACAGCACGACCGTGCCCTCGGTCGTCACCTCGGGCACCCCTACCTGCAGGTCGCTCCACGCGAACGACGCGTAGCCGAGTCCGTGGCCGAAGGGATATCGAGCCGTCGGATCGATGTTCGACACGCTGTTGCGCCGGGCGAGCGTCGATGCCAGGTACGTCGACGGCTGCGCACCCGGCGTCGACGGCACGCTCACGGGCAGGCGTCCGCTCGGGTTCACGCGTCCCCCGAGGATGGCGGCGAGCGCGCGGGTGCCCTCTTCGCCAGGGAAGAACGCCTGCAGGATGCCGGCAGCGCGGTCGGGTGCCGTGCCGAGCACGTACGGGCGACCCGCGAGCAGGGTGAGCACCGTCGGCGTGCCGGCGTCGAGCACGGCCTCGAGCAGGGTCGCCTGCGCACCGGGCAGGTCGAGGGTCTCGGCGTCGCAGCCCTCGCCACTCGTGCCCCGGCCGAACAGGCCCGCGCGGTCGCCGAGTGCGAGCACCACGACGTCGGCGGATGCCGCGACCGCGACCGCGTGCGCGATGCCATCGGTCTCGCCGCCGTCGATCGAGGTGCCCGGTGCCAGGGCGATCTCGGCCGAGGGGAACTCGGCGCGCACGGCCTCGACAAGGGTGGGAAGCTCGATTCCCGCTCCGCTTCCGGGATGGTGCACGCCCACGTGCGTCGGGAAGGCGTAGCAGCCGAGCACGGCGAGCGGGTCGTCGGCGGTCGGGCCGATCACCGCGATACGGGCGGGTTCGGCGAGGGGCAGCGTGCCGTCGTTGTGGAGGAGCACGATCGCCCGCTCGGCGATGCGGCGCGCGAGGGCGCGGTTCTCCACCGGGTCGAGATCGACCGCGCCCTTCGCGGCTGTGGCCGCGGCCGGCGCCGTGGGGTCGTCAAGCAGCCCCGCTTCGATCTTCTGCACGAGCACACGGCGGAGGGCCTGATCGATGACCTCCTCGTCGACGCGGCCGTCGGCCACCGCCCGCACGAGCGGCTCGCCGAACGCGTGCACCGTGGGCAGTTCCACGTCGATGCCCGCCTCGAGCGCCGCAGCGGCCGCATCGCCCAGGTCGCCGGCCGTGCCGTGCAGGGTCTCGAGGAAGGCCACCGAGAAGTAGTCGGCGACGACGGTGCCCTCGAAGGCCCAGGTCTCGCGCAGCAGGCCCGTGAGCAGGTCGCGGTCAGCAGCGGTGGGCACGCCGTCGAGATCGGTGTACGCGTTCATCACCGAACGCGGCTTGGCATCTCGGACCACCATCTCGAATGGCGGCAGCAGCACGTCGGCGAGCTCCCTGGCGCCGACCGACACCGGCGCCAGGTTGCGGCCCGCTCGCGATGCCGAGTACCCGACGAAGTGCTTGAGGGTCGCGATGATGCCGGATGCCTCGAGCCCCCGCACGTACGCCGTGCCGAGGGTGCCGACGAGGTACGGATCTTCGCCCATGGTCTCTTCGACGCGGCCCCACCGGGCGTCGCGCACGACGTCGAGCACTGGAGCGAGTCCCTGATGGACGCCGACCGAGCGCATGTCGGCGCCGATGCGGCGCGCCATCTGCTCGATGAGCTCGGGGTCGAACGTCGCGCCCCACGACAGCGGCACCGGGTAGGCGGTCGCGCCGTAGGCGGCGAAGCCCGCCAGGCACTCCTCGTGCACGAGCGCCGGGATGCCGAACCTGCCCGACGCGACGATGCGCTCCTGCAGCCGGGCGAGCGACTGGGCTCCGACCGCCGCATCGACCGGCGCGGTGCCGAAGGCCCGCGTGATCTGGCCGAGCCCCTTGGGCAGCAGCTCGTCGAGATCCACTTCGCTGCTCATGTCGTGCTGGTGCGGCGCCACGTCGGCGCCGTCATCGGAGGCGCCGATCCAGATGCCGTAGAGCTGGGCGATCTTCTCTTCGAGCGTGAGTTCGGCGATGAGCGCACCCGCGCGCGCACCGGCAGGCAGCGACCGGTCGCGCCACGGCGCATGGGTCGCCGTGGCATCCGTCGCCGTCGTATCGGTCATCTGGGCTTCCGTCATCGTGCCGGCCTCTCGCTCTGTCGGGGCATTCGTCATCGTGGCGGCATCCGTCGCGCCCGCAGCATCCGTCACCGGCTCGCTCATCCCTTCACTGCCCCGGTCAGGCCGCCGACGATGCGGCGCTCGAAGATGCTGAAGAAGATGAGCGCGGGAATCATCGACAGTGAGGTGAAGGCGAGCACCTTGGCGGTGTCGACGGAGTACTGCGAGGCGAAGGCCTGCACGCCGAGCGGCAGTGTGTAGCTCGCCTCGTGGTTGAGGATGAACAGCGGCAGCATGTAGCTGTTCCAGCTCGCGATGAAGGCGAGGATGCCGACGGTGATGACGCCGGGCATCGCCAACGGCACCACCATCCTCCAGAAGAAGCCGAGGCGCGAGCATCCGTCGATCGAGGCGGCCTCCTCGAGCTCGTCGGGGATGGCGCGCAGGAACGGCACGAGGATGATGATCGTGGCCGGCAGCGCGAAGGCGATCTGGGGCAGGATGATGCCCGCGAGCGAGTTCGTCAGGCCGAGGTTGCGCACGACGAGGTACAGGGGCGTGATCGCGACCGTCATCGGGAACATGAGTCCGGCAGCGAAGGTCGCGTAGAGCAGGCCGCGCGCACGGAACCGGTACCGCGCGAGCACGTAGCTGGCCATGAGGCCGAGCGCGACGACCCCGACCGTGGTGGCGACCGCGGCGACCGTGGAGTTCGCCACCTCGCCCCAGAACGTCGTGCTGGCGAGCACGTCGGCGTTGTTCTCGATCACCCATGGCGAGGGCAGCCCTGACGGATCGGCGGTGATCTGCGCGTTGGTGCGGAAGCCGCCGATGATGATGTACGCGATCGGCGCCAGCATGAGCCCGATGACGACGAGGGCGCCGAAGTAGGTGGCGGGGCTGCCCCAGGGGAGCCGGCCGTTGCCGCGCGGCCGCCTGGCCTGCGGGATGGCGATGGTCGAGGCGGTCATCGCTCGCTCCGTTCGGTGAGGGCGCCCGCCGTGTCACGGCGCAGCACGTAGCGCTGGTAGATGAGGGCGACGACGAGCGAGATGACGAATAGCACGACCGCCACGGCGTTGCCGTAGCCGAAGTTGCCGGCGTTGCGGCCGTTGGCCACCATGTACGTCGCCATCGTCGAGGTGCCCGCGGTCGAGGCGATGTATTGGCCCCAGATGATGTAGACGAGATCGAACAGTTGCAGTGACCCGATGATCGAGAGGAACGCCCAGATACGCAGCGTCGGGCCGAGCAGCGGGAGCGTGATCCTGCGCTGGATCTGCCAGTAGGAGGCGCCGTCGATCTGTGCCGCCTCGGTGAGCTCCTGGGGGATGCCTTGCAGACCCGCCAGGAAGAGGATGACGGCGAAGCCGATGTACTTCCAGGTGATGATCCCCATCAGGGTCCAGATCGCCAGGTCGGGGTTCGAGAGCCAGTCCTGGGCGAGAGCGCCGAGGCCGACCTTCTCGAGCAATCCGTTGACCGCGCCATTGCTCTGGAGCATGAGGCTCCAGCCGGTGCCGACGACGACCTCGGCGAGCACGTAGGGCACGAAGATGAGCACTCGGATCACCGACTGCCCTCGCATCGGGCGGTTCAGCAGCAGCGCCAGCAGCAGCGCGAGCGGCCCCTGCAGTACGAGCGACATCACGACGATGACGGCGTTGTGCCAGAGGGCCTCGTGGAACGTCGGGTCCTGGAGGATCGTGACGTAGTTCTGCAGGCCGACGAAGTCGGTCGGGGGGCCGTAGCCCTTCCAGCTGAAGAACCCGTAGTAGCCGGCCATGACGACCGGGAAGATGACGAAGCCGAGGAAGACGACGAGGGCCGGGCCGACGAGCAAGGCGATCTCGAAGGCCTTCCGCCAGTCCGGTCGGCCTCGCCGTGCGGCCGCCGGCGCCGGGGCGGTGACCCGGCGCGGGGTCGGGGACGACTCGTCGTCCCCGACCCGCACGCCGTCCGCCAGGGCTCCTCGCTTCGGTGCGGGAGTGCTGGTGCGAACATTCATGTTGCGAGGGCCTCTCAGCCCTTCTTGATGGCGTCTTCGACGGCGTCGACGATGCCCTGGGCGTCGCCCTTGCCGGCGAGCAGGTCGACGACGCCGACGTTGAGCGCGTTGCCGACGTTCTGGCCGAGCAGCGTGTCGAGCCACACCGAGACATATGGTGCGTCGTTGTACGAGGCGAGGACCTCCTGCAGCGCGGGATCGGTGACGACGCTCTGGGCGTCCTTGTTGGCCGGGAGCGTCACGAACGCCTCGGCGTAGGCCTCCTGCTGCTCCTTCTGCGAGGCGAACTCGAGGAACTCGCCGCATTCCTTGGGCGCGTCGACGAAGCAGCTGTAGCCGTCGACGCCGCCCATCATCGCGCCGGCCTCGCCGTCGCCGCCGTTCACGGCGGGGAAGGGGAACCATCCGAGGTCGGCGAGCGGCTGCTCGTCGGGCGTCAGCGAGGCGATCACACCGGGATCCCATGCGCCCATGAGCTCCATGGCGGCCTTGTGGTTGGCGAGCAGACCCGCGGAGGAGCCGGCACCCTGCTGTGCGGAGGTGGTGAGGAAGCCATCGTTGTACGGCTCGGTGGCGGCGAAGTCCGCGAGGTCCTCGCCGGCGCGCAGGAAGCACTCGTCGCTGAAGCTCGGGTCCGACGCGAGCTCGGCCACGACATCTTGCGAGCACTCGCGGAGCACGAAGAAGTAGTACCAGTGAGCGGCGGGCCAGGCATCCTTGGCGCCGAGGGCGATCGGGGCGACGCCGGCCGACTTGAGCTTGTCGACGGCCTCACTCAGTTCGTCGAAGGTGGCCGGCGGCGCGGTGATGCCGGCCTGGGCGAACAGGTCCTTGCTGTAGTAGATGCCGCCCGGCAGCACTGAAGACGGCACGCCGTAGACCTTGTCGTCGACGGAGAGCGCGGCGAGCGATGCTTCGCCGAGTGCGGCCTTCGTGTCGTCGGAGAGCGCGTCGGTGAGGTCCTGCACCTGACCCGCCTCGACGACGGCCGCGAGCTTGCCGCCACCACGGGCCATGAAGATGTCTGGCGCATCGCCGGAGTTCAGGGCGGTTTGGAGCTTGCCGTCCATGTCCTCGTTCTGGATGGCCTGGATCTTGATGTCGACGCCGGGGTGCTCCGCCTCGAAGTCCTTGGCGGTCTGCTCCCAATAGGCCTTGCCGGGGCCGGTGGTGGAGTTGTGCCAGAAGCTCAGCTCGGCCGAGCCGTCCCCCGTGTCACCGCTTGCGGCACTGCACCCGGCGAGGGTGCCGAGGGCCAGCGCGGCCACGGCACCCAGCGTGACGAGCCGTGGGATGCTGCGTCTGTTCATCTTTGAACCTCTCGAAAGTTTCGACACCTGCGTCGAAAGTGGTCTGGACGTCTCGAATATACGGCGAAGGCAGATATGCCGTCAAGCGCAACATATTCGGCGCATTTTTAGGGCATCGTTCGCCGAAACCTCTCGAAAGTGCTTCGCAAGGTGTGCGGACCATCGATTCGAACTTGATCTGCTCCGGGGGGCGCGCGCTAGACTGGACCGCAGTCGAATCGATTCGAGGCCGCGCGAGCCTGAGATCGAACACTGACGGCGCCCGAGGGTGCCGTCAGTCCTGTTTCCCGGTGCCCGAGGGCGTGCGCCGCCGCATCCGAGCACGCCCAGGAATACGCATGTCGAGCACGTCATCCATCCCCATCATCCGTCCCGACGACTACGGTCGTCCGTCGCACCCCGGCGACCTCCTCAGCCGCCGCCAGCGACTCGTCTACGTGCTCGTGCTCGGCGCGCTCACCGCGCTCGGCCCGTTCACCGTCGACCTCTACCTGCCCGCGTTCCCCGTGCTGCAGGACGAACTCGGCGTCTCAGCTGCCGCCGTCCAGCTCACGCTCACGGGCACCATGATCGGGTTCGGCTTCGGCCAGCTCATCGTCGGCCCGTGGAGCGACAAGGTCGGTCGTCGACTGCCGCTCATCCTCGCCACAGTGCTGCACATCGCGGCATCCGTCGCCGCCGCCCTCGCGCCCGACATCGCGTGGCTCATGGTGTTCCGCCTGCTGCAGGGCTTCGGCGCGGCCGCCGGCGGCGTCGTTGCCATGGCGATGGTGCGCGACCTCTTCGGCGGCAAGCCGCTCGTGCGCATGCTCTCGCGCCTCGCGCTCGTCAACGGCCTGGCCCCGGTGCTCGCGCCCGTGATCGGGTCGCAGCTGCTCGCCTTCATGGACTGGCGGGGCGTGTTCGTCGTGCTCGCGATCTACGCCGCCGTCGTCGTCGTCGCCGTCTCGTTCTTCATCGTCGAGACGCTGCCCGAGTCGCGCCGCCACGTCGCCGGACACTCGACGCTGCGCGACCGGTATGCGGCCCTCTTCCGCGACCGCGTGTACCTCGGCGCCGTGCTCGTCGGCGGCATGACCTTCACGGGCCTCTTCGGCTACCTCTCCACGTCGTCATTCCTCTTCCAGGAGCTTTACGCGTTCACCGCGCAGCAGTACGGCTTGCTCTTCGCGGTGAACTCCGTCGGTATCATCATCGGCGTGCAGGCGAGCTCGCGGCTCATGCGCGGCCCGGTGCAGCCGCAGTGGATCCTCGCCATCACGACGATCGTGCACCTCGCCATGGCGATCGCGATCATGGTGCTCGACAGCACGGGCGCCGGCTTCTGGGGCATCGCGATCCCGCTGTGGATCTACATCCTCGCGTGCGGCTTCTCGTTCCCGGCAGTGCAGGTGCTCGCCCTCGCGCGACACGGCGCCGAGGCCGGCACCGCGGCGTCGCTGCTCGGCGCGCTGAACTTCGGACTCGCCGGCCTGATCTCGCCGCTCATCGGACTCCTGGGCGTCGGCAGCGCCGTGCCCATGGCGTTCGTGATGCTGTGCGCAGCCGCCGTCGCGATCACGGCGCTGTGGTGGCTCGTGCGCCCGAGCACGGTGCCGCCGCTGAGCGACTGAGCCGGGCGAGCGGATGCCGCGTGCCGCGTGCAGTGTGCCGGTGCATCCGCTGGCCTCCCGCGTTAGCGTTGAACGATGACCGGCCGCGACGACGCTCCCACGATGCCGCCACCGGAGGCACCTGACACCGCGCAGGAGGCAAACGGCCACGACACCACGGCGACGGTCGCCGACGACCTGAGACCCGCCCAGCGCGAGGCGAAGGCGCGGCGGCTCGGTCGTCGCGTCCCGCTCGTGAGCGGGACTTCCGGGATCGTCGTCGCAGCACTGCTCGGTGTGGTCGTCATGGCGCGCTCCGGAGGCCTGCCCTTCGAGTTCGACGAGGAGTGGGCTGAAGACCTGGTCGAGATCCGCGGCCCGGTCGGCGACGTGTTCGGGTACTTCATGAACATGCTCGGCGGCGGCGTGGCCGGGGTGTTCGTCGTCCCAGTCGTGACGGCCGTGATCCTCCTCGTCGTCAGACGCCCATGGGCGGCGTTGTACTTCCTCGTGGCATCGGCCGCGAGCGCCGGCGTGGTGCAGATCCTCAAGCGCTCATTCATGCGGGCCCGCCCGCCGGACATCCTCGTCACGTCAGATACGGGTTCGTTCCCGTCGGGGCATGTCGGGAATGCCGCGACCATCGCCCTCGCCCTGGCCGTGATCATCCCCTACGTCTGGATGTGGGTCCTGGGCGCCGCCTACACCGTGCTGATGGCGATCAGCCGCACGTACCTCGGCGCGCACTGGCTCTCCGACACGATCGGCGGCCTGCTCGTCGGCGCGGGGGTCGCCCTCGTGCTGTGGGCGGTGTTCGCGGCGCCCCTCGAACGCGAACGGCTCGCTCGGCTCGCGCATATCTCGGCACGCAACGCCGAGCGCGCGCAGGCGCACGTCACGCCACCGGCGCGGGCGTGATGCAGGGCTCGGGCGCCCAGCGCCCGACCGCATTGCGGAGAAGCCCCGCCACCTACAACGTTGTAGAGTGGCGGCATCGGCTGAGGAGGCACCATGGCGTCGACGCTGCATGACGTGGCCCGTCTGGCGGGGGTTTCCATCAAGACCGTCTCGAACGTCATCAACGATTACCCGCACATCCGGCCGGCGACGAAGGCCAAGGTGGAGCAGGCGATCGCCGATCTCGGATACACCCCGAACCTCACGGCCCGCAGCCTGAGGTCGGGCCGCACCGGAGCCATCGCGCTCGCGGTGCCCGAACTGGCCCTCAGCTACTTCGCCGAGCTCGCGGCCGCCGTCATCGAAGCCGCCGACGAGGCAGGTGTGGTCGTGCTCGTCGAGCAGACGGGCGGCGACCGCGATCGCGAGATCGAACTGCTGCGCAGTCCGCGGCTGCAGATGACCGACGGTCTCATCTTCAGCGCACTCGGCATGGGCCAGGACGATGCCGCTCACCTCGAGCGACCGTACCCGCTCGTGCTCCTCGGTGAGCGCATCTTCGATGCCCCCGTCGACCACGTCACGATGCGAAACGTCGAGGCTGCGCGGGCCGCGACGGAGTACCTGCTCGCCTCCGGGCGGCGGCGGATCGCCGTCGTCGGAGCGCACCCGGGCGAGGTCATCGGTTCGGCAGGCCTGCGACTGCGCGGCTACCGCGAGGCCCTCGAGGCGGCTGGCGTGCCCTACGACGACTCGATCATCAGCGAGACCACCACGTGGCACCGTGCCAACGGCGCCCGCGGCATGCGCGACCTCCTCGACCGCAGCGTCACCTTCGATGCGGTGTTCGGGCTCAACGACACGCTCGCGCTCGGCGCGATGCGCGTGCTGCAGGAGGCCGGCATCCGGGTGCCCACTGATGTGGCCGTCATCGGGTTCGACGGTCTCGACGAGGCGAAGTACTCCATTCCGTCGCTCACGACCGTCGACCCGGGCCAGCGCTGGATCGCCCGCACCGCCGTGGCGACACTCCTCGAGCGGATCCGGCGAACGGATGCCGCAGGCGAGCCGAGGCTTCTCCTTGCCGACTTCCACGTGGTCGAACGCGAGTCAGCTCCATCGAGGGCGATGATCGGCGCATAGCCGGGGCTCTATCCGGCACGCGTCCGGTTCGAACTTGACATCACGCGGATGCCACGGCACCATGTCTCTACAACGTTTACTTTACAACGTTGTAGAAGACTCGGAACTCGCCGCGGAGCCCCTGCTGTGCGACGGTGCACGAGCCTCCATCGCCAGAGACAACGGTGTCCAACACCGCGAGAGGAAGCACAGCAAATGAGATCCAAGCTCCTTGCCGCGAGCGGCGTCGTCGCCGTCGCCGCAGCCGCACTCACCGGCTGCACGCCCGGTGCCAGCGCAGAATCCTGCACCAACGAGATCCTCCAGCCCGACGCCACCCAGGTGAGCGTCTGGGCCTGGTATCCGGCCTTCGAGCAGGTCGTCGACCTGTTCAACGAGACCCACGACGAGGTGCAGATCTGCTGGACCAACGCCGGCCAGGGCAACGACGAGTACACGAAGTTCTCGACTGCGATCGAATCGGGCTCCGGCGCACCTGACGTGATCATGCTCGAGTCCGAGGTGCTCTCGAGCTTCAGCATCCGCGACTCGCTCGTCGACCTCACCGAGTACGGCGCGGACGACGTCAAGGGCGACTACTCGGAAGGCGCCTGGAAAGACGTCTCGAGCGGCGACGCGGTCTACGCGATCCCGGTCGACGGCGGCCCCATGGGCATGCTCTACCGGCAGGACATCCTCGACGAGTACGGCATCCCTGTGCCCACCACGTGGGACGAATTCGCGGCGGCCGCGCAGACCCTGAAGGACGCCGGGGCGCCCGGCGTGCTCGCCGACTTCCCGACCAACGGCCGCGCCTACAACCAGGCCCTCTTCGCCCAGGTCGGCTCGACGCCGTTCGTCTACGACAACGCGAAGCCGACCGAGATCGGCATCGAGGTCAACGACCAGCCCTCCAAGGACGTGCTCGCGTACTGGGAGAAGCTCGCAGCAGACGGCCTCGTCGGCACTGAAGACGCCTTCACGGCCGACTACAACACCAAGCTCGTCGACGGCTCGTACGCCATCTACATCGCGGCGGCCTGGGGCCCCGGCTACCTCGGCGGTCTCTCCGACGCCGACGCCGACGCCGTCTGGCGCGCAGCGCCGGTTCCCCAGTGGGACCCGGCCAACCCGGTGCAGATCAACTGGGGCGGCTCCACGTTCGCCGTGACGACGCAGGCGAAGGACCCCGAGGCCGCGGCGCTCGTCGCCAAGGAGGTCTTCGGCACCGAGGAGGCCTGGAAGATCGGCATCGAGGAGGCGGCGCTCTTCCCGCTGTGGAAGCCGATCCTCGAGTCCGACTACTTCCGCGACCTCGAGTACCCGTTCTTCGGCGGGCAGCAGATCAACAAGGACGTGTTCCTCGAAGCGGCATCCGGCTACACCGGATTCACGTTCAGCCCCTTCCAGAACTACGCCTACGACCAGCTGACTGAACAGCTGTACGCGATGGTGCAGGGCGAGAAGGATGCCTCGAAGGCGCTCGACGACCTGCAGGCCTCGCTCGAGGCGTACGCCACCGAGCAGGGCTTCACGCTCCAGTAGCCTTCCCGCGGCCCGCGTCCGGTGATCTCCCTCACCGGACGCGGGCCCACCTCCGACCGACGACTCGACGAAGAGAGCAACGATGACCAGCAACACCATGGAGGCGGCCGCGACATCCGCAGTCCGGTCGCGGCGCGACGCGCCTCCACGCCCGGGCGGAGGTGCCCGCCTCGTTCGTCGCCGCCAGCGCTGGGGCTGGCTGTTCGTCGCCCCGTTCGCGGTCGTCTTCGCGATCTTCCTCGTGCTCCCGCTCGGCTACGCGTTCGGCATGAGCCTGTTCACCTCGACGCTCGCGACCGGCACCGAGTTCACGGGTCTCGCGAACTACGCGAAGGCGTTCACCGATCCGCTCTTCCTCGAGGGGATGCTGCGGGTGCTCGCGTACGCGGTCGTCATGATCCCGGCGCAGCTGCTCGTCGCCCTCGTCGCGGCGCTCGTGCTCGACACGCTCGCGACGCGCGTGTCGAAGCTCTCGCGGCTGCTCATCTTCGTGCCGTACGCGATTCCGGTCGTCATCGGCGCCCTCATGTGGAGCTTCCTCTACAGCCCCCGCTTCGGCCCCGCGGCGACGATCTTCAGCATGGTCGGCCTCGACGCCCCCAACTTCCTCGCCGCCGACAGCATCTTCGGCAGCCTCGTGAACATCGTCACGTGGCAGTGGGCGGGGTACTACATGATCGTCATCTACGCGGCCCTCCGCTCGATCGACCCCACGATCTACGAGGCGGCGCGCATCGACGGAGCGAACGGCTGGCAGACCGCCACGCGCATCAAGCTGCCGATGATCTCGTCGTCGATGGTGATGGTGATCACGTTCGCGCTCATCGGCACGCTCCAGTTCTTCACCGAGCCGGTCGTGCTCCGCAGCGTCGCCCAAGGGGCGATCGACGCGGCGTACACGCCGAACATGTACGCGTTCTCGCTGGCGTTCTCCTACAGCCAGTTCAACTACGCCTCGGCGATCGCCTTCTCGCTCGGTGCGCTCGTGTTCGCCGGGTCGACCGTGTTCCTCTTCCTCACGCGCAAGCAGAGCGGACTGAAGTGATGTCCTCCACGACCTCGACTCGCGCCACGGCGCCCACCGACCTCACCGTCGCGACCGGAGTGCCGGCGCACCAGCCGCGCCGCGGCGACGGCCGCGGTCGCTCGGGCGGCCGGCGCATCGGCTCGCATGTCTTCCTCATCATCCTCGCGATCTACTTCATCACGCCGCTGTGGTGGCTCATCGTCGCGGCGACGAAGAGCAACTCGGGCCTCTTCACGGGCACGGGCGGGCCGCTGTGGTTCGACGACCAGTTCGCGTTCTTCGACAACATCGCGGGACTCTTCACCCACCAGGGCGGCGTCTACTGGCGCTGGTTCGCGAACTCGTTCCTCTATGCGTTCGCGGGTGGAGCCGGGGCCACCATCCTCGCGATCCTCGCGGGCTACGGTTTCGCCAAGTACCGGTTCCGCGGTCGCGGTCCGTTCTTCACGATCGTGCTCGCGTCGGTGATGGTGCCGCTCACCGCGCTCGTCATCCCCACGTTCATGCTGCTCAGCCAGATGGGCCTCATCAACACGCCATGGGCCGTGATCCTGCCGTCGCTCCTGAATCCATTCGGGGTGTACCTCATGCGCGTCTACGCGCAAGACGCCGTGCCCGACGAGTTGCTCGAGGCGGCACGCATCGACGGCGCCGGCGAGCTGCGCACGTTCGCGCAAGTGGCGCTGCCCCTCCTGAAGCCGGCGATCGTGACGGTGCTCCTGCTCTCCGTCGTCGGCACGTGGAACAACTTCTTCCTGCCGCTCGCCGTGCTCACGGACCCCGAGCTGTTGCCCGTGACCCTCGGACTGAATCGCTGGACCGCGCTCTCGAACGCGGGTGCCGGCGGCGAGCAGGTGTGGAACCTGATCACGACGGGCTCCTTCATCTCGATCATCCCGCTCATCCTCTCGTTTCTCTTCCTGCAGCGGTACTGGCAGGGCGGGCTCGCGATCGGCAGCGTGAAGTAGCCGACGCGAACGACGACCAATGACGGATGCCGCGAGCGGCGGCATCCGCAGACCGTACACCTCATCACAGAAAGACCGTTATGCCCACCGCACGCCTCACCATCGACCCTCAGTTCTCGGTCGGACCCATCAACCGCCGCGTCTTCGGCTCCTTCGTGGAGCACCTCGGGCGATGCATGTACGACGGGATCTACGAGCCCGGACATCCGACCGCCGACGAAGAGGGGTTCCGCCAAGACGTCATCGACCTCGTGAAGGAGCTCGGCGTCTCGACGATCCGGTACCCGGGCGGCAACTTCGTCTCGGGGTTCCGCTGGGAGGACTCGGTCGGCCCGCGCGCGGAGCGCCCCCGCCGCCTCGACCTCGCGTGGCACTCGACCGAGACGAACGAGATCGGGCTGCACGAGTTCGCCTCGTGGCTCGACAAGGTCGACAGTGAGCTCATGCTCGCCGTGAACCTCGGCACGCGGGGGCCGCTCGAGGCGCTCGACCTGCTCGAGTACTCGAACGTCGCGGGCGGTTCGGCGCTCGCCGACCGGCGCATCGCCAACGGCCGTACCGACGCATTCGGCGTGAAGATGTGGTGCCTCGGCAACGAGATGGACGGCCCGTGGCAGCTCGGCCACCGCTCGGCCGACGACTACGGCAAGATCGCCTCGCAGACGGCGAAGGCCATGCGCCAGCTCGACCCGTCGGTCGAACTCGTCGTGTGCGGGTCGTCGAGCGCGCACATGCCCACGTTCGCCGAGTGGGAGCGCGTCGTGCTCACGCACACCTACGACGACGTCGACTACATCTCGTGCCACGCCTACTACGAGGAGAAGAACGGCGACCTCGGCTCGTTCCTCGCGTCGGCCGTCGACATGGACCACTTCATCGAGACGGTCGTCGCCACCGCCGACCACGTGAAGGCCGTCGTCGGCAGCGACAAGACGATCGACATCTCGTTCGACGAGTGGAACGTCTGGTACATCGAGCGCTTCCACAACGTCGACAAGATCGACGGCATCGACAACTGGCCGGTCGCGCCGCGCCTCCTCGAAGACGTCTACTCGGTCGCCGACGCGGTGGTCTTCGGCAGCCTCATGATCTCGCTCCTGAAGCACGCCGATCGCGTCACGAGCGCGTCGCTCGCGCAGCTCGTGAACGTGATCGCGCCGATCATGACCGAGCCCGGCGGCCCGGCGTGGCGGCAGGCCACGTTCTTCCCGTTCGCGCTCACGTCGCAACTCGCGACGGGCAAGGCACTCGAAGTCAGGCTCGACGCCCCCACGTACGAGACGGAGGTCTACGGCGTCGTGCCGCTCGTCGACGCGGTCGCGACGCACGACGCTGAGACGGGCCGAGCCGCGGTGTTCCTCGTGAACCGCAGCCAGGGCGAGCCCATCTCGGTGACGATCGACGTCTCGGCGCTCGGCGAGATCACGGTGCTCGATGCGCAGACCCTCGCCGACGACGACGTGTACGCGAAGAACACGCTCGACGAGCCCGAGCGCGTCGGCCTGCGCGCCAACGACAGCGCTGAGCTCGCCGACGGGCAGCTCACGCTCGTGCTGCCCGCCGTGTCGTGGACCGCCGTCTCGCTCGGCGCATGAGCAGCGGGGCGCGCCGGTCGTCCATGACGGCGCGCCCCGCCCTTCTCGTCAGAACGCTGCGCTCGGTCGTCGCGCTCGTCTCCGTCGTCTCGCTCGCCGCGCTCGCCGGTTGCTCGAGCGGCGGCGCGCGAGAGCTCACGGGCGACCTGATGACGCATGATCCGGCGCTCGCCGTCGAAGACGGCACGAGCTACGTGTACTCGACGGGCAGCGAAACCGTGGCCGACGGCAACATCCAGATCCGCAGCTCGACCGACGGCTCGTCGTGGCGCCACCGCGGCGAGGTGTGGCCCGAGAAGCCCGAATGGCTCGACGAGGCCGTGCCCGGAGTTTCGAACCTCTGGGCGCCCGAGCTCATCGAGCACGACGGCACGTGGTTCCTGTACTACTCGGCGTCGACGTTCGGATCGAACACCTCGGTGATCGCCCTGGCGACCAACGAGACGCTCGATCCCGATGCCGCGGAGTACGAGTGGGTCGATCGCGGACCCGTGATCTCCTCGGCCCGCTCCGACGACTTCAACGCCATCGACCCGGGCATCGCCGTCGATGGCGACGGGCAGCCGTGGATGTCATTCGGGTCGTTCTGGAGCGGCATCCGCATGGTGGCGCTCGAATGGCCGAGCGGAATGCGAGCGGATGCCGCGGAGCCGCTGCGGCTCGCCGACCGCCAGTTGCCGCCCAACGCGATCGAAGCCCCGTACATCGTCGAGCACGAAGGCGAGTACTTCCTCTTCGTCTCCCGTGACTCGTGCTGCCGCGGACTCGAGAGCACCTACAACATCGCGGTCGGCCGCGCCGACGAGATCACCGGCCCCTACGTCGATCGCGACGGTGTTTCGCTCCTCGAGGGCGGCGGCACGCTCCTGCTGGCCGCCGACGGAGATCGCGTCGGCCCGGGCGGCCAATCGGTCGCGGGGGAGACGCTCGCCCTGCACTACTACGATCGACGCCTGGACGGCGCGTTCCAGCTCGCGCTCATCGAGCTCGAGTGGGACGCCGAGGGCTGGCCCGTGGCGCACTGGTGATCATCCATCGTCGAACTCCTTGTCTCGGGAGACTGCGCCGCGACGTTCCGCATGTTCCGGTTACGCTGCGAGCGCTTCTGCGCCAAGATGAGAGGAACTCAGCGTGTGGACCATCACCCGGGAGGGAGCGGCTGCCGCATGACGATCGAGATCGCGAATGCCACCGACGTCGAGGGCGGCGAGGAGATCCTCACGAGAGACTCGCTGGCCTTCGTCGAGGAACTGCATCGCCGCTTCGATCCGCGACGCCGTGAGCTGCTCGCCGCCCGCGGCGGCCGGCGCGAGCGGATCGCCGGGGGCGAGCGCCTGGACTTCCTCCCCGAGACGCGGGAGGTCCGTGAGGGCGACTGGCGCGTGCCGCCCGCACCCGAGGCGCTGCTCGACCGGCGGGTGGAGATCACGGGGCCTGCGTCTCCCGCGAAGATGGCGATCAACGCCCTGAACTCCGGCGCCCGCGTGTGGCTCGCCGACCTCGAGGACGCGTCGAGTCCGACGTGGGCGAACGTCGTGGGAAGCATCCGGAACCTCCGCGATGCGGCACTGGGCACGCTCGCGTTCACCTCGCCCGAGGGCAAGGACTACGCGCTTCGCGACGACATCCGCCGCCCGACCGTCGTCACCAGGCCGCGCGGCTGGCACCTCCCCGAACGGCACGTGCTCGTCGACGGCGAACGAGGATCAGGGTCGCTCGTCGACTTCGGGCTGCACGTCTTCCACACCGCGGCCCGGCTCATCGACAACGGCCACGGCCCGTTCTACTACCTGCCGAAGCTCGAGAGTCACCTCGAGGCGCGGCTCTGGAACGACGTGTTCGCCTTCACCGAGGGGCAGCTCGGCCTCCCGGCCGGCAGCATCCGTGCCACCGTGCTCATCGAGACCGTTCCCGCCGCGTTCGAGATGGACGAGATCCTCTTCGAGCTTCGAGACCACGCGTCGGGCCTCAACGCCGGCCGCTGGGACTACCTGTTCAGCATGATCAAGCTGTTCCGCGACGCCGGGCCCGAGTTCATCGTGCCCGACCGCGCCTCGGTCTCGATGACGGCACCATTCATGCGGGCCTACACCGAACTGCTCGTGAAGACCTGCCATCGGCGCGGTGCCGCCGCGATGGGCGGCATGGCGGCGTTCGTGCCGAACCGCGCCGACCCCGAGGTGACGGCGGCCGCGTTCGAGAAGGTCCGTGCCGACAAGGCCCGTGAGGCGAGTGACGGGTTCGACGGATCATGGGTGGCGCACCCCGACCTCGTGCCGGTATGCCGCGAGGTGTTCGACGGCGTGCTCGGCGACCGCCCCAACCAGTTCGATCGCCAGCGACCCGAGGTCGAGGTCACCGCCCGCGAACTGCTCGACGTCGCCTCGGCAGGCGGCGAGGTCACCGAGGCGGGGCTTCGCACCAATCTCTCCGTCGGCGTGGCCTACACCGCCGTGTGGCTCTCGGGCAATGGTGCGGTCGCCCTGCACAACCTCATGGAGGATGCCGCCACGGCCGAGATCTCCCGCTCCCAGGTGTGGCAGCAGCTGCAGCACCGGGTCGTGCTCGCCGACACGGGCCGCACGATGACGCCCGAACTCGTGCGCCAGGTGCTGGCCGAAGAGGTGGAGGCCCTCCGAACCGACGTGACGCCCGAGCGGTTCGCCGCCTACTACGAGCCCGCCTCGCGATTGATCGCCGAGCTCTGCCTCTCCGACGACTACGTCGACTTCCTCACCCTGCCCGCCTACGAACTGCTGGAATGAGGATGCGCACCGCACTGACCCGAACCGACCTCGCTGCGATCGACGCCCGCCTCGCCGCGACCGACGAGCTGCTCGCCACCGCGTATCCCGGCGACGACGGCTCGCGACAGCCCGTGCACACCGTGTACGTGGCCGCCGACCGGTACACGCCGGAGCTTCCCTTCATCTGGGGACGCGCCGCGCTCGCCGCCGCCGATTCGGCGGGAGGGATCGAGGCGCTCGCGGGCCTGGTCGGCATCGACGCCGCCGTCACGGCCGCCGTCGCACCACGCGTGCTCGAGAAGCTCGAACGCGAGCCGATCGAAGACCTTCGGATCGACTTCGAAGACGGCTACGGCGTGCGCAACGACGAGGTCGAAGACGCCGACGCGGTGCGCGCCGCCAAGCGGATCGTCGCCGCGGCGGGCGCGGGCTTCGCCCCGCCGTTCATCGGCATCCGCTTCAAGTCGTTCGAGGCGGCGACGCGAGCTCGCGGCATCCGCACCCTCGACCTGTTCGTGACCGAGCTCGTCGCGCACGGCGCGCTGCCCGACGGCCTCGCGCTCACGCTGCCCAAGGTGTCGACGGTCGCGCAGGTCGAGGCGATGGCGGATGTCGCGGCCGCGCTCGAACGCGCCCTCGGCCTGCCCGACGGCCGGCTCACGTTCGAGGTGCAGGTCGAGACGCCGCAGCTCATCCTCGGCGCCGACGGCCGTTCGCCCGTGGCACGCCTGCCCCTCGCGGTGCCCGGCCGCATCAGCGCGCTGCACTACGGCACCTACGACTACAGTGCGTCCCTGCAGATCGCAGCGCCGTACCAGTCGATGGAGCACCCCGCTGCGGATGTCGCGAAGGAGCTCATGCAGCTCGCGGTCGCGGGCACCTCCATTCGCCTCTCCGACGGATCGACGAACCTCCTGCCGATCGGCGATCGCGCAGGGGAGGCATGGCGGCAGCACGCTCGGCTCGTGCGCCGGTCGCTCGAGCGCGGGTTCCCCCAAGGCTGGGATCTGCACGCGCATCAGCTCCCCACTCGGTTCATCGCGACGTACGCGTTCTATCGCGAGGGCTACCCCGAGGCATCCGCTCGCCTTCGCGATCACCGCGCGCGCATCGCAAGCGCGGTGCTGGACGAACCCGCCACGGTGCGTGCCCTCGCCGCGTTCGTGCTGCGCGGCGTGCAGTGCGGCGCGATCTCGGCCGCCGAGGTCGCCGACGACACGGGCATCGACGAGTCGGAGCTCGCTGCGCTCGCGCATCCGAGGAGGTCGGAACCGTGAACGGATGCCGCACCGCGGCCATCACCGATCAGGAGGGCCCATGAGCTACTTCACCCCGCTGGGCGGACTGCCCGCGCAGACCGAGCTCCTCACGGATCGTGCGATCGTGACGGCGGCCTACACGGTGATCCCGAAGGGCGTGCTGCGCGACATCGTCACGAGCAACCTGCCGGGCTTCACGAACACCCGCGCGTGGATCATCGCCCGGCCCATCGCCGGGTTCGCGACGACGTTCTCGCAGCTCATCGTCGAGATCGCGCCCGGCGGCGGAGCGGAGCATCCCGAGCAGGAGCCGGGGGTCGAGGGCGTCTTGTTCGTGACGTCGGGCGAGCTCACCCTCACGCTCGAGCGAGAGAGCGAGCGGCACGTGCTCGAGGCGGGCGGCTACGCGTATCTCGCGGCGGGGGAGCGCTGGTCGATCGCGAACGAGGCTGCGGCGCTCACGAGCTTCCACTGGATCCGCAAGGCGTATGAACCACTCGAGGGTCATACGGCCATCTCGTTCGTCACCAGCGATGCGGAGGTCGCGCCCCAGGAGATGCCCGGCACGAACGGCGCATGGGCGACGACCCGGTTCGTGGATCCCGACGATCTCGCGCACGACATGCACGTGAACATCGTGACGTTCCAGCCGGGCGGCTCACTCCCGTTCGCCGAGACGCACGTGATGGAGCACGGGCTCTTCGTGCTCGAAGGCAAGGGCGTGTACCGGCTGAACGACGACTGGGTCGAGGTCGAGGCAGGCGACTTCATGTGGCTGAGGGCCTTCTGCCCGCAGGCCTGTTATGCGGGCGGGCCGGGCCCGTTCCGCTATCTCCTCTACAAGGACGTGAATCGCCAGGTGCGGCTGACCGAGCCGCTTCCCCGCGGACAGTTCCCGAGCGGCCAGCTCTCGAGCGGACTGTTCTCGGGGGGTGACGTCTCGAGCGGGCTGCGATGACGGATGCCGCGCCCCTCGATGACGCCCAGGTGCGTGTCGTCGCGAGGAATCCGCGCGTCAACCGAGCCCGCGATGGACACGTACGGCAGGCTTGACCCCATGACCCCCGCCCCCACGACGATCCAGCCAAGCGCCAGCAACTGGGCCGGCAACCTCCGCTACGCCGCCCGCGGCGTCGCCGCCCCGCGCGACCTCGACGAACTGCGACGCCTGCTCGCCGACGCCGAACTCGCCGGCGAACGCGTGCGTCCGCTCGGCACCAGGCACTCGTTCAACGACATCGCCGACACCGACGGCCTGCTCGTGTCGACTGCGGCGCTGCCTGCCGACATCGAGATCGACGCCGAGCGACGCCTCGTGCGTGTGAGCGGGGGCATGCGCTACGGAGACCTCGCCGTCCGGCTCGAGGAGTCCGGCTGGGCGGTCGGCAACCTCGCCTCCCTGCCGCATATCTCGGTGGCGGGCGCCGTGAGCACGGGAACGCACGGCTCCGGCGATCGCAACGGCTCGCTCGCGGCATCCGTCGCCGCAGTCGAGCTGCTGACCGCGGCGGGCGATCTTGTGACGCTCCGCCGCGGCGATGCGGAATTCGACGCGGTCGTGGTGGGGCTCGGCGCGTTCGGCGTCGTCACGCAGGTGACGCTCGACATCGAGCCGAGCTTCCAGGTCGAGCAGACCGTGTACGAGCGTCTTCCGGTCGACGCCGTGCTCGCCGACCTCGACGCCGTGACCGGGCTCGGCTATTCGGTGAGCCTGTTCACCACCTGGCGGGATCCCGAGGTCATCGACCAGCTGTGGGTCAAGCGGCGGCCCGACCGCGACCGCCCGGCGCTCGCGGACGTCGTCGGTGCGCGCCCGGCGACGGGTCCGCGGCATCCGCTGCCCGGGGTGTCGGCGGAGTACTGCACCGAACAGGGCGGCGCCGCGGGCCCGTGGCTCGAGCGGCTCGCGCACTTCAGGATGGGCTTCACGCCCTCGAACGGCGAGGAGCTCCAGTCGGAGTACCTCGTGCCGCGCGAGCATGCCGTCGCGGCAATCGGGGCGGTGCGGGGGCTCGCCGCCGAGATCGCGCCGCTGCTGTTCGTGAGCGAGGTGCGCACGGTCGCCGCCGACGCCCTGTGGTTGAGCCCCGCGTTCGGTCGCGACGTCGTCGGGCTGCACTTCACCTGGCGACCCATGCAGGCCGAGGTGGTCGCGCTGCTCCCGCGACTTGAGGCAGCCCTCGCCGTGTTCGAGGCACGACCGCACTGGGGCAAGCTCTTCGCAGCGGATGCCGCGGCGCTCGCCCCGCTCTACCCTCGCTTCGACGCGTTCACCGCGCTCGCAGCGCAGTACGACCCCAAGGGCCGGTTCCGGAACGCGTTCACCGAGCGGGTGCTGTTCGGGGCCTGACGGCATCCCGCCGTCGACGTGCCGCGCCCGCCACGATAGCGTCGTGGGATGCGGATCCTCCTCGTCGGCGCCGGCGGCGTCGGAGACGCCATTGCCAAGATCGCGGCCCGTCGAAAGTTCTTCGAGCTCCTCGTCGTGAGCGACTACGACGAGTCGCGAGCGCAGCGCACGGTCGACTGGATCCGGGCGAAGCACGGCGACGAGGTGGCCGCCCGCTTCGCCACGACGCAGATCGATGCGAGCGATCCCGACATCGTGGCATCCGTCGCCCGTGAACACGGCGCGACCCACGTGATGAACGCGGTCGAGCCGAAGTTCGTGCAGGCGATCTTCGCGGGCGCGCTCGCGGCGGGAGCCGACTACCTCGACATGGCGATGAGCCTCTCCGAGCCGCATCCGTCCGACCCGTACACGCAGACCGGCGTGAAGCTCGGTGACGACCAGTTCGCGCAAGGCCCCGATTGGGATGCCGCGGGCCGCCTCGCCCTCGTGGGCATGGGCGTCGAGCCGGGCCTCTCCGACGTCTTCGCGCGGTTCGCTGCCGACCACCTCTTCAGCGAGATCGACGAGCTCGGTGTGCGCGACGGCGCGAACCTCGTGGTCACCGACGAGGAGGGCAACGAGATCTTCGCGCCGTCGTTCTCGATCTGGACGACGATCGAGGAGTGCCTGAACCCGCCCGTCATCTGGGAGGAGGAGGCCGGCTGGTTCACGACGGCGCCGTTCTCGGAGCCCGAGGTGTTCGAGTTCCCCGAGGGCATCGGCCCGGTCGAGTGCGTGAACGTCGAGCACGAGGAGGTGCTCCTCATGCCGCGCTGGATCGACGCGAAGCGCGTCACCTTCAAGTACGGACTCGGTGCGGAGTTCATCAACGTGTTGCGCACCCTCCACATGCTGGGCCTCGACTCGACGACGCCGGTGCGGGTGCGGAGTGACGACGGCCCCGTGCACGTCGCACCGCGCGATGTCGTGGCGGCATCGCTGCCCGATCCGGCGACCATCGGGCCGCGGATGACGGGCAAGACGTGCGCCGGCCTGTGGGTCACGGGCACCGGCACCGACGGCGGCGCCCGCGAGGCGTACCTCTACCACGTGAGCGACAACGAGTGGACGATGCGCGAGTACGAGGCGCAGTGCGTCGTGTGGCAGACCGCGCTGAACCCCGTCATCGCGCTCGAGCTGCTCGCCACCGGCGTCTGGCAGGGCCGCGGCGTGCTCGGCCCCGAGGCGTTCGACGCGGCGCCCTACCTCGATCTCATGGCGCGACCCGAGTTCGACGGCGGCTACGGCCAGCCCTGGCACGTGGAAGACCGGCTGGCGTGAGCAGCTCGCTCGAGCGGGTGCCGGCGTCGCTCATCGCCGAGGCCGAGGCGACGGCGGATGCCGCAGACGCGCGCGGCGGCATCCACACCCGTCCGGCCGATCCGAGCGAACTCGGCGGCGTGCTCGCCCGCTTCGAGGCGACGTGGGGCGAGGGGCGCGGACCCGACCGCTCGATGCTCCAGGCGCTCGAGCACGCGGGCAACACCGTGCTCGTCGCCGTGCCTGCCACCGAGTGGGCGGATGCGCCAACCCAGTGGCCGGATGCCGCTGCCGAGCCCACCGCGTCGGGTGACACGCCGCTTGGCGCGACGCTCGGCTTCCTCGGCTGGACCGGCGGACTGCACCTGCACTCGCACATGAACGCCGTCGACCCCGGCGCGCGCGGGCGCGGCATCGGCGTCGCGCTGAAGCTGCGCCAGCGCGCCGTGTGCCTCGCCCACGGAGTGACCGAGATGCGCTGGACCTACGATCCGCTGATCCGCCGCAACGCCCACCTGAACCTCGTGCGACTCGGCGCGGAGGTCGACCGGTTCCTGCCCGACTTCTACGGCGAGCTGCGCGACGCGATCACCGGCGCCGACCGCAGCGACCGGTTCGAGGTGCTGTGGCGGCTCGACTCCCGCCGCACCGCTCGGGCGATCGCCCGCCGCCCGGTGCCCGAGTGGCGAGCCGAGGGCGGACTCGCGCTCGTCGCCGATTACGAGCGCGTTCGGGCCGAGGATCCCGAGGTCGCAGCACGCCTGCGCGATGCCTCGCGCGAGGCGTTCGCCGCGCTCGCCGACGGCCGCGGCCTGCGCGCCGAGCTCGACGCGAACGGCGACTACGTCTTCACCCGCGACGACCCCGATCGGGAGGCACCATGACCGAGCCGACGAATGCTGCGCGTGACGGCGGGCGCAGCGGGCGCCTCGCCCGCATCGAGCGCATCGAGTTGCACCGCCTCGAGGTGCCGCTCGTGCGGCCGTTCGAGACGTCCTTCGGGCGCGAGACCGTGCGCGAGGTGCTCCTCGTGCACGTCGTGACCGGCGCCGGCGAGGGCTGGGGCGAGTGCGTCGCCGGTCGCGACCCGTTCTACTCGGGGGAGTTCGTCGACGGAGCGGCATCCGTCATCGAACGCTACTTGGCGCCGGCGCTGTTGCGGCGCCACGCCGCGGAGTTCGAGGCCGACGGGCGCATGGCCGGCGTGCTCATCGATGACCCGTCCCACTCGGTGGGCCTCTGGGTCGACGATCGGGAGCAGCACGTTGCCGGCGACGCGCGGGCCGCCGCCGCGGCGGGCGGTGCGGCGGCGTCGATCGCGAGCGTGCCGCTCGCGGCATCCGTCTCCGGCACGCTGGCGTTCGTGGCCGGGCACCGCATGGCCAAGGGTGCCCTCGAGGCCGCAGTGCTCGATGCCGAGCTCCGAGCCCAGGGCCGATCGATGGGCCAGGCGTTCGGCGCCGTGCGCGAGTGGGTCGACTGCGGCGTCTCGGTGGGCATCGCACCCACGCTCGACGAGCTGCTCGACGAGGTCTCGGGCTACGTCGAGCAGGGCTACCGGCGCATCAAGCTGAAGATCAAGCCCGGCTGGGACCTCGTGCCGGTCGGCGCGGTGCGCGAGCTCCTCGGCCGCGACGGGCTGCTGCAGGTCGACGCGAACACGGCCTACACGGCAGACGACATCCCGCTGCTCGCGAGCCTCGACGCGTTCGGCCTGCTGCTCATCGAGCAGCCGTTCGCCGAAGAGGACATCGCCACCAACGCCCGCCTCGCGGAGGCGTGCGAGACACCCGTCTGCCTCGACGAGTCGATCCTCGGCGTCGGCACGGCGGTCGACGCGATCGAGCGCGGCGCCACCTCCGTCGTCAACATCAAGCCGGGACGCATGGGCGGCTACCTCGAGGCGCTGCGCGTGCACGACGCGTGCGTCGCCCTCGACGTTCCGGTGTGGTGCGGCGGCATGCTCGAGACGGGGGTCGGGCGGGCCGCCAACGTCGCGCTTGCAGCGTTGCCCGGATTCCTGCTCCCCGGCGACACCTCGGCTTCGTCGCGCTACTACGCCGAAGACATCACCGAGCCGTTCGTGCTCGGCTCCGGCGAGCACCGCGGCCAGCTTCGGGTTCCGGATGCCCCGGGCTCGGGCGTCACCGTGCGCGAGGAGCTCGTGCGCGAGTGGGCGACCATGCCCCCAGTCGTGCTCACCCCCTGACGTCGCCCGGCGCATTCGCGTTCGCCCTGCCCCCCGTCATCGCCGAGAGTGCGCGTCGTGTCGGAATCCGCCGCGCATTCCGACACGACGCGCACTCTCGACGTCGGTCTGCCGTGTGGCGGGCTGTGGAGAACCACGGATGGCGTCCACAGGGTGACGGATTCGGGGAATCGACGGATGCCGCCGACGGCAGAGTGTGCTCATTCGCCCTCCGAACCCGCTTCCCTCGCCGTTCGACCGCACCGCCTTCACGATCAGCTCGGCCGACGCCGTCGGCGTATCGACTCGGCGATTGCGCGCCCTCGACCTGTCAACACCGTTTCGGGGCATCCGTTTGCCGCAATCGCTCAGGGGTTCGCGCGTAGCGACGTGTCGCGCGTACGCCCTCCGCAGGGGTCCGCGTGGGGCGTTCAGCCACGCGACTGCCGCAGAGCTGTGGGGACTCCCGTTGCCGTGGCGTCTCCAGGCGGATCCGCGGCTGCACGACGTGGTGTGGGACGGCGGCCATCCATCCAGAGCTTCGGCGATCGTCGGCCATCGCATGGCGTCTGAGCCCGAGCTCCGCCGCCGCTTCGGTCTCCGCGTCGTGGCTCCGGCCGACGCCTGGTGCCAACTCTCGGCCGAGCTGGACGAACGCGACCTCGTCGTCGCCGGCGACCGGCTGCTCGGTCTTCCCAGACCGCTCGCCACCGAAGACGAGATCGACGCGGCAATCGTGCGGCACGGTGGTCGGCGCGGCGCACGACGTCTCCGGAGGGCACGGGCGCGTCTTCGACCGAGGTCGGAATCACCGCGCGAGACGAAGCTTCGCCTCGATCTCCTCGACGAGGGGTTCCCCGAACCCGAGCCGAACGGGATCGTCCTACTCAGGTCCGGGCGTTCGACTCGCGCCGATCTCGTCTTCCGTGCGTTCAGGGTGATCGTGGAGTACGACGGCCAGCATCACCGGGAGCACGCACGGCAATGGGCGAAGGACGTCGACCGGCTCAACGAGCTCGCCGCCAACGGCTGGATGGTCATCCGCGTCAACAAGGACACCGACCTCGCCGTGGTCTTCGGCCTCCTTCGCGACGCCCTGAGCTCGCGCGGCTGGCGGTCGTAGCCGGGTGGGAGCTTTCGAGAGTGCGCAAGATGTCGGAATCCGTGGATCATTCCGACACGACGCGCACTTTCGGCGGGCGGCGGCACGCGGTGGGTGCGGGTGGGCGGTCAGTCGAGCGCGAGCGGGATGGCGCGCTCGCCGATGCGGATCATGGATTCCGCCACGGCGTCGTCCCCGTCGAGCGTCGACCACGTCGACGACAGCGCACACCATGCCACGAGCCAGCGCGCGAGACGGTCGGGCGGCAATGCGGCGGCATCCGTCACCTGGGCGAAGCGCGCCTCGAGGCGGCCGGGCTCGAGCGCGAGCTCGGGCGATGGGTTGCAGAACAGGTTGCAGTAGTCGAACGCGCGGTCGCCGAGCAATCCCTTCGGATCGATCGCGAGCCAGCCGCGCTCGCCGAAGTCGAGCACGTTGGCGTGGTGCACGTCCCCGTGCAGGGCGACGACGTCGCGCTCGTCGTCGAGGAGTGCCAGGGCGAGGTCGGCGCCACGCCGATGGAACGCAGTGAACTCGTCGGCGTGTGAGAAGAGGTTGCGGAACCAGGTGCGAAGCGGCACGAGCTCGGGCGGCTCGGGGGAGTCGAGCACGTCGGCGGATGCCGCGTGCAGCACGGCTGCGGTCTCGCAGAGCACCTCGGTGGCCGCGGCATCCGCCCCCGACACCGACAGGTGCGCGAGCGATCGCGGACCGGTCGCCCGCTCCATGAGGACGGCGTCGCCCTCGTGTTCGAGCACGCGCGCTGCGCCGTGACCCGACCATGCGGCGAGGAGGTGGGAGCCACGTTGCTCTTCGTCGACGTGCGAGATCTTCAGCATCACGGCCTGCCCGGTCGCCGTGTAGGCGGGTGCGAGCGTCGAGGTCGCGGTCTGGAACACGGCGCCGTCGAGGCTGAGGCGCCAGCGCTCGAGCCATTCGGTCGCGACGGCGAGATCCGTCGTCGTTCCGTCCTCCGCGGGCTGGGTGTCGTTGTCGAGCATGTTCACGCCTTCCCCGCCCACGGGTCGTAGTCCACTTCGAGCTCCTCCTGTTTCGGCCGTTTCGTCTCGGGAACGTGCTGCAGGTTCACCCGGATGCGATACCAGAGCGAGCTCGAGCCTCTCATGCCGTCGACGAGCACATCGGCCGGCTGCAGGAGCGGCACGACATCGGGGTGCTTGGCCTTCCAGCGTTCGAGTCCTTCGAGCGCCTCGGGCTTCGTCTCGGCGCGCGCGATCTCGATGAGCGGCATCGTGGACTTCCTGCGACCGGAGCCGTCGGATGACGTCGGCGCCTTCTCGGCCGGCCCGAGCTCCTCGGCGAGTCGGAGCAGCGCGTCGAGGCTGCCGGCGGCGTCGTCGATTCCGGATGCCGCATCACCGCGTTCCTCGAACCGGCGCAGCACCGTCGGCACCGTGAACTGCTCGGGATCGCTGTCGCGCACCTCGGCCCAGTCGAGCGGAGTGGACACGCGAGCGTCGGGCAGGGCGCGCACCGAGTAGGCCGACGCGACGGTGCGGTCCTTCGCGTTCTGGTTGAAGTCGACGAAGACGCTCTCGCCGCGCTCCTCCTTCCACCATCTCGCGCTCGCGAGACCGGGTGCACGATTCTCGATCTCGCGGGCCAGCGTCTCGGCGGCGAGCCGAACGTCGTGGTAGCTCCACCGCGGCTCGATGCGGGCGTAGATATGCATGCCGCGCGACCCCGAGGTCTTGGGCCAGCCGATCAGGCCGTGGTCGGCGAGCACCTCCCGCGCGATGAGCGCAACGTCGACGATCTGGGCCCACTCGACGCCGGGCATCGGGTCGAGGTCGACGCGCAGCTCGTCGGGATGATCGAGGTCGTCAGCGCGCACCGGGTGCGGGTTGAGGTCGATGCATCCGAGGTTCACGACCCACGCGAGCGCCGCGGCGTCGCGCACCACGACCTCTTCGGCCGAGTTGCCCGAGGCGTACTGGAGGGTCGCCGTCTCGATCCACTCGGGCCGCTTCTCGGGCGCCCGCTTCTGGAAGAACGCCTCCTGGTCGATGCCCTTGACGAAGCGCTTGAGCACCATCGGCCGGCCGGCAACTCCACGAAGCGCCCCGTCGGCCACCGTGAGGTAGTAGTTCACGAGGTCGAGTTTGGTGAGCCCCAGCTCGGGGAACACGATCTTCTCGGGGCTCGAGATGCGCACCTCGCGGCCGCCGATCTCCAGCACCTGGGCCGCGCTCGTCTTCGGGCTCACGCTTTCACTCTAAGGCGGGGTGCGCGGAAAGGGGAGCCCTTCTCCGGGGCGGGCAGCGCGCGGGGGCCGGCGCGGTACCGGCGCGGGAGCGGGCGCCAGATCCGGGCTGGGCCTGGTCGGCGACGACGCGCCGAGCGTCGCGTGAATCTGCCTCATCCGGCGCGCGGTGCTCAGTCATAGGATCGGCTCATGGCCGATGACGCAGTGACGCGAGCTCAAGAGGCGGCCGCTGCTGCGGCCGAGGCAGCCGAAGCGCTGCAGGTGCAGGCGCAGGAGGCCATCAAGAAGGCCGAGGAGGCCGCGGAGCTCGCCCGCGCTGCGCTCGAGTCGCACCAGCGAGTGACAGAGGCCGCGGATGCCGCTGTCGAGGGTGGTCTCGATACGCCTGCTTCGCGGGCTACTCAACCACCGGCGCCGGCCGGTCCGCTCGACGCCGACCAGGTCGCGGTGATCAAGAGCGGCTACGCGTTCGAGGGCGCCGCCCTCGAGATGGGCGCCCTCGTCAACGGCGAGGCGATTCCAGATGTCCCGGTGCGCATCCCGCTCGCGATGACGAACCGGCACGGACTCGTCGCGGGCGCCACCGGCACGGGCAAGACGCGCACGCTCCAGGTGCTCGCCGAGCAGCTCTCCGCGGCGGGCGTCGCGGTGTTCGCCGCCGACATCAAGGGCGACCTCTCTGGCATGGCGACGCCCGGCGAAGGCAACGAGAAATTGCTGCAGCGCACCGACGGCATCGGGCAGGCGTGGACCGCAGCATCCTTCCCGGTCGAGTTCTTCTCGCTCGGCGGCATCGGCAAGGGCGTGCCGATCAGGGCCACGGTGGCTGGGTTCGGCCCCCTCCTCCTCAGCAAGGTGCTCGGACTCAACGACACGCAGGAGTCGAGTCTCGGTCTCGTCTTCCACTACGCCGAGAACGCGGGCCTCGCCCTGCTCGACCTCGCCGACCTGCGCGCGGTGCTGCAGTACCTCGTGAGCGACGACGGCAAGGGCGAGCTCGAGGGCCTCGGCGGCTTGAGCAAGGCGACGGTGGGCGTCATCCTGCGCGAACTCGTCACGTTCGCCGAGGCGGGAGCCGACGTCTTCTTCGGCGAACCCGAGATCGATACGGCCGAGTTCCTGCGAGTGGCATCCGACGGTCGCGGCATCGTGAGCCTGCTCGAGGTGCCGGGCGTCGCCGATCGGCCGGCGCTCTACTCGACGTTCCTCATGTGGCTGCTCGCCGACCTCTTCAACGACCTGCCCGAGGTCGGCGACCTCGACCAGCCGAAGCTCGTGTTCTTCTTCGACGAGGCGCACCTGCTCTTCACCGGCGCCTCGAAGGACTTCCTCGCGCAGGTCGTGCAGACCGTACGACTCATCCGTTCGAAGGGCGTCGGTATCTTCTTCGTCACGCAGACGCCGAAAGACGTGCCCGCCGACGTGCTCGCCCAGCTCGGCTCGCGTGTGCAGCACCAGCTGCGGGCGTTCACTCCCGATGACGCGAAGGCGCTGCGAGCGACGGTGTCGACGTATCCGAGGTCGGGCTACGACCTCGAGGAGGTGCTCACGACCCTCGGCACCGGGGAGGCGATCGTCACCGTCATGAATGAGAAGGGCGCACCGAGCCCCGTCGCCTGGACCCGGCTGCGCGCCCCGCAAGCGCTCATGAATCCGTCGACGGATGCCGCGATCGACGCCCTCATCGGTGCCTCGCCGCTGCTCCCGAAGTACGGCACACCGCTCGACCGCGAGAGTGCCGGCGAGATCCTCACGGCGAAGATGAACGAGGCGGCAGCGGCGGCGAAGGCGGCTGATGACGCGACCGCGCAGGCGAAGGCCGATGCCGACTTCGCCAAGCAGCAGGCGGCCATCGAGAAGCAGCAGGAGAAGGAGCGCAGGGCGGCGCAAGCCGAGTACGACCGGCTCATGAAACGCACCTCCGGCACGTCGCGTTCCTCGGGGTCGAGTTCGCGCTCGACGTCGCGCTCGACGGGCGGATCGAAGTCGACGCTCGAGCAGGTGCTCGGCTCCAAGGCGGCCCGCGACGTGCTCACGACCGTCGTCGAGGGCATTTTCGGCACGCGGCGGCGCAAGTGAGCGCGGAGCGAACGGATGCCCCGACGAGGGGGGCGGGCGCGCCGCATCCGCTGATCCGCCGCTACCAGCCCGCCGACCGGCACGGCATCGCCGAGGTGTGCCTGCGCACAGCGGCAAGCGGTGGCGACGCCACCGGCGTGTACTCCGACGACACGCTCATGCCGGAGGTCTTCGCGCTGCCCTATGTGGAGTACGCGCCCGAGCTCACCTTCGTCGTGAGCGACGGGCACCGCGTGCTCGGCTATGTGCTCGGCGTCGCCGACACGGCGGCCTTCGTCGAGTGGTGGCGGCGCGAATGGGCGCCGGAGTTCCGGAAGCGGCATCCGGCGCCGGGACCGCCCACCGGGCACGACCCGAAGTTCTCCGAGGAAGCGCTCATCCAAGCGGGCGTCGAACCCGATCGCATGCTCATCGCGGAGCTCGACGAGTACCCGGCGCACCTCCACATCGACCTGTTGCCCGAACTGCAGGGGCAGGGGTTCGGTCGCAAGCTCATCGACGTGTTCCGTGCGGCGCTCGCGAGCCGCGAGGTTCCGGCCGTGCACCTCGGATTGGATGCCGCGAACACGGACGCTCGAGCGTTCTACGACCGGCTCGGGTTCCACGAGCTGCCCTCGAGCCGCCCCGAAGCGCCACTGCTCGGCATCGCGACGCGCTGACACGCCGGGCCATCGCGGCGCGCTACGTGAGCGTGACCGGCCTGCGGGCGAGCGATCGGCGCTCGAACCAGTAGAGCAACTGGGGGTCGGTCTGGCGCAGTTCGGCAAGCGTCACGGGCTCGTCGCGCCTCGTCTCCTCCACACCGAGGATGGGAGCGACGCGCGACATCGTGCGCTCGTCCCAGAATCGGCCGCGCATGCGGAAGGAACAATGGCCGTCTCGGCACACCACGAACAGCTGCTCGGTCGTGTCGAGGCTGTTCGATCGGTAGATCTGCACACGGAGCACCCCGGTGATGTCCCGAGCAGCGACCACTGAGATGAAGCCGAAGAAGCCGCGCTCCACGATGCCATGCCGGCTGAGCGACGCATTCGTGCGGCGGTACGCGAGCCAGGCCGTCACGAAGAGGAGCGCGACAACCACCGCCGACGCGGCGACGATCGGCCACTCGCCGAGCGGATCGAGGGCCCAGAGCAGCACGGTCAGCAGCGGCAGGAAGAGCATGACGACCGGAAGGCCGATGCTCCAACCGAGAGTGCGACGCGGCCTCAGGGTTGAGACCCTGAGGCCATCGCCCCCTACTGCCGCCGGTCCGGTGGAGACACCCCCTGTGTCCCCACTTCTCATCTCCACCTGCGCCGCTGACATCACTCACATCATGGAGTGCGCCCGAAGACCGCGCTATTCGGCATTAAGGAGGACACGTCCGTGCGCGAACGGCGAGACATCCGCGCGCGAATGAGGAGCGGGCCGGAAACAGCTCCGCCGCGGGCATGGGAACATGCTCGCGGCGGAGACCAACTGGCGGAGGATGGGGGATTCGAACCCCCGAGGGCTTGCACCCAACACGCTTTCCAAGCGTGCGCCATAGGCCACTAGGCGAATCCTCCACGGGACGCGGCACTCGAAAGCGCGTGCGACCTCATGAAATCGTACCCGACTTCCGAACGCCCGCCGTTCGCGCGATCGGTCGAGCCGATGCGACAGGGCTTCACCCGAGCTCGAGAACGGGTAGAATGGACGACGGCTCCCCGCGTGGCGCCATCCAGGCCAACTCCCCCAGGGCGGAAACGCAGCAAGGGTAACCCGGCTCTGGCGGGTGCGCGGGGGGTCTTTCTTATGCCCGCCGCGATGCCCGCCCAATAGGCTGGGCGGGTGGCGCACCGCATCTACATCTGCTCGGCTGAGGGCAACACCGGCAAGTCCACGGTCGCGCTCGGAACTCTCGACACCCTGAGCCGGCGCGCGACGCGCGTGGGCGTGTTCCGTCCGATCGCCCGATCGACCGCCGAGCGCGACTACGTGCTCGAGTTGCTGCTCAGCCACGAGGGCGTGGTCGAGCTCGACTACGACGACGCGATCGGCGTGCGCTACGACGACGTGCACGCGAACCCCGATGCCGCGCTCGCCACGATCGTGCGCCGCTTCAAGGCCGTCGAAGACCGCTGCGATGCCGTGGTCGTGCTCGGTTCCGACTTCACGGATGTCGGCAGTCCCACCGAGCTCGCCTACAACGCGCGCATCGCGGCGAACCTCGGTGCCCCCGTGCTGCTCGTGCTCGGCGGCCGCGTCGGCGAGGGCCGCGGCCGCTCGGAGCGACTCGGCTACTCCGACGCGCGAACCCCCGACGAGCTCGCCCAGCTCACCGAGCTCGCCGTCGAGGAGCTCGGACGTGAGCACGCGAGTCTCCTCGGCATCGTGGCCAATCGCGCCGATCCCGATCGGCTCATCGAGATCGTCGAGGCCGTGCGGGAGGCCGCCGGCTCGGGAGCGGATGCCGCGGGCACCGAGGTGCTGGCCGAGACATCCGTCGCCGTGTGGGCCATTCCCGAAGACCCGTTCCTCGTCGCCCCCTCGATGCGCACGATCATGTCGGCGGTCGACGGCGAGTTGTACGCGGGCGATCCCGACCTCCTGAACCGCGAGGCGCTCGGCGTGGTCGTCGCGGCGATGTCGATGGAGAACGTGCTCACGCGGCTCATCGAGGGGTCGGTCGTCGTGGTGCCGGGCGATCGCAGCGAAGTGCTCATCGGCGTGCTCACGGCGCACGCCTCGGCGACGTTCCCGTCGATCTCGGGCATCGTGCTGAACGGCGGCTTCCCGCTCGCCGAACAGGTGGAGCGACTCGTCGACGGGCTGCAGGCGGGCCTGCCCATCATCCGCACCGAGTTCGGCAGCTACGACACCGCGCTCGCGATCACGCATGCCCGCGGGCGGCTCGCGGCGGAGTCGCAGCGCAAGCGCGACACGGCGCTCTCGCTCTTCGAGAAGCACGTCGACGGGCAGGGCCTGCTCGACCTGCTCGACGTCGCGCGCGCCGAGGTCGTCACGCCGCTCATGTTCGAGTACGGCCTCCTCGAACGGGCGCGTGGGGTGCGCAAGCACATCGTGCTCCCCGAGGGCGACGACGACCGCATCCTGCGCGCAGCAGCCACCTTGCTCGCGCGTGACGTGGCGGAGCTCACGATCCTCGGCGAGGAGATCGAGGTGCGTTCCCGCGCGATCGGCCTCGGCCTCGACATCTCACGCGCGACCGTGCTCTCGAACCACGACCACGTGCTCGTCTACCGTTTCGCCGACGAGTACCAGCGGCTCCGCGCGCACAAGGGCGTCAGCCTCGAGCAGGCGCGGGAGACCGTCAGCGACGTCTCGTACTTCGGCACGATGATGGTGCACCTGGGTCTCGCCGACGGCATGGTGTCGGGCGCAGCGCACACGACGGCGCACACGATCCGGCCGGCATTCGAGATCATCAAGACGAAGCCCGGGGTCGAGGTCGTCTCGAGCGTGTTCCTGATGGCACTCGCCGACCGCGTGCTCGTCTACGGCGATTGTGCCGTCGTGCCTGATCCCACCGCCGAGCAGCTCGCCGACATCGCCGTCTCATCGGCCGAGACGGCGGCGCAGTTCGACATCGAGCCGCGCATCGCGATGCTCTCGTACTCGACCGGCGAGTCGGGCTCGGGCGCCGAGGTCGACAAGGTGCGCCGTGCGACCCAGCTCGTGCGCGAGCGCGCGCCGCAGCTCGCGGTCGAGGGGCCGATCCAGTACGACGCCGCCGCCGATGCCGCGGTCGCGCGCACGAAGCTTCCCGATTCCGAGGTCGCCGGCCGGGCCACCGTGTTCATCTTTCCCGACCTCAACACGGGCAACAACACCTACAAGGCAGTGCAGCGCTCGTCGGGCGCAGTAGCGATCGGGCCGGTGCTGCAGGGCCTGCGAAAGCCGATCAACGACCTCTCGCGCGGCGCCCTCGTGCAGGACATCGTGAACACCGTGGCCATCACGGCGATCCAGGCGGCGGATGCCTCGTGAGCATCGTCCTCGTCGTCAACTCGGGTTCCTCGTCGCTGAAGTACCAGCTGATCGACGTCGAGGCCGGGCGCGCGCTCGCGAACGGCCTCATCGAGCGGATCGGGCAGGCCGAGGGGCACGTGCAGCATCGCCGTGAAGATGCCGAGAACGACCACGACACGTGGGACACCGACGAGGAGATCCCAGATCACGACGCGGCGTTCAAGCTCATGCTCGACGCGTTCGAGGAGCACGGGCCGTCGCTCGAGTCGCATTCGCCGGTCGCGGTGGGGCACCGCGTCGTGCAGGGCGGCTCGCGCTTCGTCGAGCCGACGGTCGTGACCGACCAGGTGAAGCGCGAGATCGAACAGCTCGAGGAGCTCGCGCCGTTGCACAACCCCGCGAACCTCGCGGGCATCGTCGCCGCGCAGCAGGCCTTTCCCGACGTGCCGCACATCGCGGTGTTCGACACGGCCTTCCACCAGACGCTGCCGCCCGCGGCCTACACGTACGCGATCGACCGTGAGCTCGCAGCGAAGCACCGGGTGCGGCGTTATGGCTTCCATGGCACCTCCCACCGGTTCGTGTCTCGAGCGGCGGCGGAGTTCCTCGGGCAACCGGTCGAGGAGCTGCGGACGATCGTGCTGCACCTCGGCAACGGGGCATCCGCGTGCGCCGTCTCGGGCGGGCGCTCGGTGGAGACGAGCATGGGCATGACGCCGCTCGAGGGGCTCGTGATGGGCACGCGGTCGGGCGACATCGACCCCGCGGTGCTCCTGCACCTCCAGCGGGTGGCCGGGCTCGACACGGATGCCACCGATAAGCTCCTGAACTCGCAGAGCGGCGTGCTCGGGCTCAGCGGCCATCGCGACATGCGCGACCTCGTCGGCGCGTTCGAGTCGGGTGACGAAGCGGCCACCCTCGCGCTCGAGGTGTACACGCACCGCATCCGCGCCTACGTCGGCGCCTATGCCGCCCAGCTGGGCCGCGTCGATGCCATCGCGTTCACCGCGGGTGTGGGCGAGAACTCGCCGATCGTGCGCGAATGGTCGCTCGCGGGACTCGAGGGCTTCGGCGTCGAGCTCGACGCCGACCGCAACCGGGCGCGGGCGAGCCACGCGCGCCGTATCTCGACCGATGCCTCGCGCACCGCGGTGCTCGTCGTGCCCACGAACGAGGAGCTCGAGATCGCGCGCCAGACGCTCGCGGCCGTCGAGGCATGAGCGGACCTCCTCGGCTTAGTTGACCGTGCACGAATTCGAGCCGATGAGCGGCCACCTCGCCAGCGCAGTCGCGCGCGTGAAGGAGGTCCAGCCATTCACCGTGGTCTCGAAGCCGATGGCCGCTTGCCTGTTCAACACGCCGCCGAGCAGGCCGATGTTGTATGTCGTCGTGTAGACACCACTGCCGTTCGGGCCGCTCGTCGAGGCGCCGGCGCCGATCAGCACGAGATTCGAAAGCAGGCCGTCGTTCGAGTAATAGAGGTTGATGTTCGTTGGCGCGGTGTAGCCACTCCCGACGGGGAACGACCATTGTGCGGTGAGGGTCGGCGAGAGGTCGGTGCCGCCCGCCGTGCACCCCAAGATTGTCGGCGCAACGACGGTCAGCGCGAAGAACTCGCCCTTCGCTACGGTCGCTTCGCTCCACCCTGCGTCGGTCGCGGTCGACTGCGCCGAGAAGGTGAGAACGGCGCCGAGTGCGAGTACCGCTCCGACCATGGGGTACCGGAGGCGCGTCATCCGTTCCTCCCGTCTGGCCGCTCGCGCGGACGCCGGATCAGCGCGGCGCTTCCGGCGGCGATGAGCAGCAATGCCGCTATCACGAGTGCGCCGGGTGCGAAGGGGAGACCCGTGCGGGCGATCCCGTCAGCCGGTGGACCCGTGCGGGCGATCCCGTCAGCCGGTGGACCCGTGCGGGCGATCCCGTCATCCGGTGGACCCGTGCGGGCGATCCCGTAATCCGGGGGACCCGTGCGGGCGATCCGGTCATCCGGCGGACCCTTGCGGAGGATCCCGTCACCACCTGGTCCGATGCCCGACGACTCGCCGAATCCGCTGGCACGTACGACGAGGTCTCGCCACCCCGCAGCGATCGACTCGGCGCCGCTGTCGGCCAAGCCGACCGACAGCCGGAGCCAGCGCTCCTCGCTCGTCGACATCTCGTCGAGACGGTGGCTCGCTGCCACATCGGTCGCGGTCACGTCGAGGAGATCGCGCTGTCCCGAAGAGCAGCCGGCATCCGTCCAGCGTACGTCGCACGCGGCGACCGAAATGGTGAGCGCCGGTTCGTCGGCGGCGAACTCGAGGTCGATGTCGATGGCGCCCGGCTCGTCGGTGATCGCCTCGACTCCGACGATCCAGACGGACTCGACTCCCGGCTCGAGGTTCCGGGCCTGCTCGGCGTCGAGGATCGAGGTGAGCCGGATCACTTCGCCCTGCACGATGTGCTCGGTGGTCGCTGCGGTCGCGGGCTGGGGTGTCGTGGTCACGCCGATGAGCGCGGCCGCCACGACGACCGCGGCCGCGCCGACATGGCGCGCTCCCGTCGATCGGCGCATGCGCTCCCGGCGCTTCGAGCTGCGTGCGGGCGCTGCGCCACCCGGCGGCTCCCGCCGCGGCCAGAACGCCCACGTCACGAGGCCGGCCATGAGCACCGTCACGGTCGCCAGCGGCACGGGATTCCCTGCTGCGTCGATGGCGGATGCGATGCCCGGCACGGAGAAGATGACCTCTCGAACGTGGGAGACCGAGTAGGGGAACGGATCGTCCGTCGGATTCGCATCGCCTCGAAGCGTGAGCTCGCGAACGGCGCCGGTGCCCTCGATCGCGACCACTCGGTGGGTGATGGGCAGCGCGTCCGGGCGATCGACCGTCACGACATCACCCACCTCGACCTCGCTTGCGGGGATCTCGCGCACGAGCGCCGCTGAGCCGGCGGGGATCGTCGGCGTCATCGAGCCCGTGCTGAAGAGGATGACCGAGGCACCGAACCACACCGCGGCGAGCACGAGCAGGATGCACGCCGCACCGCCCGCGGCGAGCAGGGTGAGCACGACCTCGCCAGATACGTGCAGCGCCTTTCGTGCGATCGAGGTCATGGTCTATCCAGAGGTTCCGGTGAAGGTCCACGTAGCTGAAGCGCTCTGGCCTTGGAAGCTGTTCGCGGCGCCCGCCATCACCCGCACATCGAAGCAGAAGCCGATCGATGCCCCAGCGGCGCCGATGGGGTTCGACACCCCCGCTGGCGGTGCGTTCGAGAGCGGCACCCACGTCGTCGTGCCGCCGACGATGAAGGTCGAGGGAGCAGCGAACGCTGCCGCGGTACACGCAATCCCGGGATTCGGTGACGACGTGCGCACGGCGCGGTACTCGAGTGCCGTCTCCAGTCCGCCGCTGCGGTCGAGCCCGGTGAGCACGATGTCGCCGCCCACGGTGGAGGCGGGCGTCGTGCGCACATTCAGCCATGCGTAGTGCGAGACGCCGGGCGACATCGCGCTCGCAGTGAACGTCAGGCTTGCGCCGGGCGCTGCCAGGTTGTCGGCATAGGTCGGGCTTCCCGCGCTCTGCGACTGCACGTCGAAGACGCTCGAGCCGAAGTCGCCCGTTGCGACCTCAGTGTCGGTCCACGCGGCGAGCGTCGCCGTCGCACCTGCGCCGAGCACCAGCCCGCCGGCGAGCACCGCCCGCCATCGGGCGGCACCGCGCCGGCGTCGCCGTTCGGCGTGCCGTGGCATCCGCTACTCCGACGAGAGCGGATCCGTCGACGTTCCGACGAATTCCCAAGTGACTGTACCCGTGAGGTTCTGATCGATGTCAGGGCCCGCTGTCACGACGAAGCACAGGTTCAATGGCTCTTCTGTGGCCGTGAATGACGGGAGCGCAGTCGGTCCGCTCTCCGTCGTGGCGGCGCTGGGGACGAGTGTGGTCCCCGCCGTCGCCTCATCGCAGCCGGCGACGAAGGTGCCCGTGTCGACGACTTCGTAGGTGAGGTCGGCGGCGATCGGGTCGCCGCTCACCGCCTCGATCGTGAGGTCCGCCTCGTAGGTCGAGTCTGCGGAGAGCTGCACGGCGAACGGCACGGCGACGACGTCGCCAGGCGACAGCGCATCGGCGTCGACCACGAAGCTCAGGGTCTTTCCTGGAGCCACCAGGTCGCTCGAGAATGTCGTGCCGTTGGTGCTCCCCTCGAGATCGAAGGTGCCGGATCCGAAGCTGCCGGTCGCGAACTCGGAGTCGTTCCAGGCCGCGAGCGTGATCGCGGCGCCGACGCCGAGCACGAGCCCGCCGGCGATCACCGCCATCGCCTTGCGACGCCGTCCGGACGCATTGACCTGCGCTGTTGCCTGCTCGAGTGGAGTTTCCATTGTGTCCCCCATTTGATGGGATCCGGCCATGCGTCCCATGACTGGTGAGCCCGAGCGTAAGCGCGTTCTGAGGAGATAGCGAGCTTCGCGTGTCCCCCCTTACGGGGACCGGGCAAGCGAGGGTGCGTGTCCTCCCATATGGGGACTGGGCAAGCGTGGAGTACGCGTGTCCCCCGAATTGGGACAAAGCGGTCGAAACAGGGCTCGCCAGCGAGCCGGAACCGTGCTCAGCTCAGCGGAGAGCCCTCGGCCAAGGCTCAGCCGACGAGCCGGGCGCAGTCGATGCAGAGTTCCGCGGTGGGCCGCGCCTCGAGCCGGGCGACGGCGATGCGCTTGCCGCAACGCGAGCAGATGCCGTAGCTCCCATCGGCGATACGGGCGAGCGCCCGATCCACGTTGCTCAGTTCGGCTCGCGCATCGGCGAGCACGGCGCTGCGCTGCGACCACTCCTGCGTCATCGTCGGGCCCTCGGGGTCGTGCTCGTCGTCGGCGGAGGCGCCCGAGCGGGCGGCACGGACCTCGCTCATCACAACGCCGAACTCGGCGAACCGTTCCTCGGCGTCGGCTCGCTCCTTCAGGAGTTTCACTTGGAAGCGTTCGAGCTGAGTCGGGGTCATCGTCGTGGACATGGCGCTCCTTCCGGTTCCCGAATGGTACGCCTGCCACATCGGTTTGGAGCGTTCGGCATCGCCGACAGCGAATTATTGCGTGCGGAGGCGCAACCTCGACTAGGTTCGGTCGCGTGTCAGGCGTCGCGATCGTCGGAAGCGGACCGAACGGCTTGGCCGCCGCGGTCACCCTCGCTCGCGCCGGCGTGCACGTGCGGGTGTTCGAGGCCGAACCGACGATCGGCGGGGGCGCGCGCACGCTGCCCCTCACCGAGCCCGGCTTCCTGCACGACTGGGGCTCAGCGGTGCATCCGATGGCGATCGCCTCGCCGTTCTTCCGCGAGTTCGGGCTGACTGATCGCGTGCGCTTCGCGATTCCGGATGCCTCCTACGCGCAAGCGATGCCCGGTCGATCCGCGATCGCGTGGCGCTCGCTCGAGCGGACGGCCGACGATCTCGGTCGTGACGGGCGAGCGTGGCAACGACTGTTCGCTCCGCTCGTGCGGCAGCGTGATCGGCTCGTGGAGTCGGTGCTCGGGTCGATGCTGCCGCCGCGGCATCCGCTGATCACCGCTCGCTTCGGCGCTCGCGTGCTGCTGCACGCCACGCGAGCCGGAGCCCGCACGTTCAGGGAGGCGAATGCACCTGCCCTCATCGCCGGCGCGGCAGCGCACGCGAGCGGGCCGATGCCCTCGTTCGGCTCGGCGGCGACCGGACTGATGCTCGCGACGCTCGCGCACGGCGACGGCTGGCCGATCCCGATCGGCGGATCGCAGGCGATCGTCGATGCGCTCGTGGCCGAGCTCGAGTCGCTCGGGGGAGTCGTCGAGACGGATGCCCGGGTGACGTCGATCGCTGAGCTCGGCGACGTCGATGCCGTGGTGCTCGACATCGGGCTGGCGCGATTGCCCGGCCTCATCGGAGATCGCCTGCCGGATTCGGCCTCGCGCTCGCTCCGGCGGTACGTCGGCGGCGGCGGTCGCCCGGGCAACGGGCTCAGCAAGGTGGACTTCGCGCTCTCCGCGCCGGTGCCCTGGAGTGACGAACGGCTCGCCGAGGCCGGCACCGTGCACCTCGGCGGCACGGCACAGGAGGTGTGGGCCGCGGAACGCGAGGTGACGGCCGGGCGGCCGGCGAGGCATCCGTATGTCCTGCTCTCGCAGCCGAGCCTCTTCGACCCGTCGCGGGCGCCCACCGGGCGGCACACGGTCTGGGCGTACATTCACGTGCCTCACGGGTCGACGCTCGATGCGACCGAACACGTCACCGCACGCATCGAGGAGTTCGCACCGGGCTTCCGCGACACCGTGCTGGCATCGAGGGCGACGACCGCGGCCGAGCTCGAAGCGCACGATGCGAACCTCATCGGCGGCGACATCGGGTCGGGCTCCCTCACGCTGCGCAGCATGCTCGCGCGGCCGGTGCTCGCCCGGCGGCCCTGGCGAACGCCGATGCCGGGGGTGTACCTGTGCTCGGCTTCGACGGTTCCCGGGCCGGGCGTGCACGGCATGGCCGGCCATCTGGCGGCGAAGACCGTGCTGCGCGACGTGTTCGGCCATCCCCGGTTCGCCGGATCCGGCGATCGTGTCGGCGGCGCGAACTACGATTGAGGCGTGGTCACCGCCCTGTATCGCCGCTACCGGCCTGAGACGTTCGCCGAGATGATCGGCCAGTCCCAGGTGACCGAGCCACTCATGACCGCGCTTCGAACCGACCGGGTGAACCACGCCTACCTCTTCAGCGGCCCGCGCGGCTGCGGCAAGACCACCTCGGCTCGCATTCTCGCGCGGTGCCTCAACTGCGCAGAGGGCCCCACCGACACCCCGTGCGGCGTGTGCCCGAGCTGCGTCGAGCTCTCCCGAGGCGGCAGCGGATCGCTCGACGTCGTCGAGATCGACGCGGCGAGTCACAATGGCGTCGACGACGCGCGCGACCTGCGCGAGCGTGCGGTGTTCGCACCGGCTCGCGACCGCTACAAGATCTTCATCCTCGACGAGGCGCACATGGTGACGCCGCAGGGCTTCAACGCGTTGCTCAAGCTCGTCGAAGAGCCGCCAGAGCACATCAAGTTCATCTTCGCCACGACCGAGCCCGACAAGGTGCTCGGCACCATCCGCTCGCGCACCCACCACTACCCGTTCCGCCTCGTACCGCCCGGCCCGATGCTCGAGTACGTGCAGCAGCTCTGCACCGAAGAGGGCGTCGAGGTCGCGCCCGGTGTGCTGCCGCTCGTCGTGCGCGCCGGCGGCGGGTCGCCGCGAGACACCCTGTCGCTCCTCGATCAGCTCATCGCCGGTTCCGAGGGGCCCACCATCGACTACGAGCGTGCCGTCGCGCTGCTCGGCTACACGCACGCGGCCCTCCTCGACGAGGTCGTCGATGCGATCGGCGCGAGCGATGCCGCCGGTGCCTTCGCCGCCGCCGATCGTGTCGTGCAGACGGGGCAAGACCCGCGCCGTTTCGTCGAAGACCTGCTCGAGCGCCTGCGCGACCTCATCGTGGTGGCGGCGTCGTCGCCCGAGGCCGCGGCTGCGGTGTTCCGCGGCATCCCGACCGACGAGCTCGCCCGCATGGCCGCGCAGGCGAAGGCCTTCGGCTCGGCCGAGCTCTCGCGCGTCGCCGACCTCGTGAACCAGACCCTCACCGAGATGACCGGCGCCACGTCGCCGCGCCTGCACCTCGAGCTCATGCTCGCCCGCGTGCTCGTGCCCTCGAGCGACGACACCGAGCGCGGCGCCCTCGCGCGGGTCGAGCGCCTCGAGCGCCGGGTCGGCGTGACTGATTCGGCGACGGATGCCGCGAGCCCGGCGCCGCCCGTGCGTGCGGCTGCGCTGGCGCCCTCTGCACCTGCTGCGCCCGTTGCGCCGCCCGCCCCTGCGCGTGCTTCCGCGGAGGCTCCGGGCCCCGCCGGCGCCGATGGCGCGGGCGCCGCTGCCGCGACCGAACCCTCGCGTGCGCCGGCCACGGCAGTCCCGGTTTCGAAGCCCTCACGAACTCCGGCGGAAGCGCCGGCCGCGTCGGGGGAACCGCAGGCCGCAGCGGCACCTTCCGCGGCATCCGCGCCCGTGAAACCGGTCGGCCCGGTCACCCTCCAGCAGGTGCGCGACGCCTGGCCCGAGGTGCTGGCGTCGTTGCAGCGCACCAAGCGCAGTGCGTGGATGGTCGCGTTCACGGCGCAAGTACGCGAGTTCCGCGACGACGACGTGCTCGTGCTCGCGTTCCCGAGTGAACACGACGTCGCCGGATTCCGTGGCGGCGCTCCCGGCCAGAGCGTGAGCGAGCTCCTGCGCGGCGCGATCATCGAGGTGCTCGGCGTGCGCGTGAAGTTCATCGCCAAGGTCGAGGGGCCAGGTTCCGCGGCGCCTCGCAGCGGCGCGGCGCCGCAGTCCGACGCACCGTCGCCGGCGCCGGGTGTCGGCGGCGGCATCGGCGACACCGGCGCGAGCTCCGCTGCCACCGGCGCCCCGACCGGGGCAACCGCCACTCCCGCCGCGGCAGTTGCTGGTGCGTCTGCCGCTCCGACACCCTCGGTGCCGCCACGCGCAGACGACGCCCAAGCTCGTGCCGCGAGCCCGACAGCCCAGCGCACGCCGAACACGGCGACCAAGCGACCGGCTACGGCCGCGCCTGCCGCCACGGTCGACTCCTGGGCGACGGTCGCCATCCCCAACGATGCGAGCGAGCTCGACGAGACACCTGCTGATCCGGTCTCCGGCTCGCGCTCAGAGCCAGCCGACTCGGCATCCGACACGGTCGCGGCCGATCCCACGACCGCGTCCGCGGCCAGCGCTGCTGCCGCATCCGTCACCTCCGTCGTCCTGGCCGACGTCTCTTCCGCAGACGTGCCCGATGACGCCGATGCGCCTCCCGAAGACTTCGAGCCGCCGTTCGACCCGGGTCCGGTGCCCGACATCGTGACCGAGACATCCGTGCCCGACGCTGCGCCTGCCGGTGCGACCACCGGCGGTGGCATCCAGCGCTACGGCGAGTCGGTCGTGCGCGAGGTGCTCGGCGCCACCTTCCTCGAAGAGGTCGAGGCGCCCTCGCGGCCCGGCTTCGGGGAGCGTGGGTAACGCGTGTACGAAGGCATCGTCCAAGAGCTGATCGACGAACTCGGCCGCCTCCCCGGCATCGGCCCGAAGTCGGCACAGCGCATCGCGTTCCACATCGTGCAGACCGAGCACTTCGACGTCACCCGGCTCGCCGAGATCCTCGCCGAGGTGCGCGAGAAGGTGCGCTTCTGCGAGATCTGCGGCAATGTCTCCGAGCAGGCAACATGCTCCATCTGTCGTGACCCACGCCGCGACCCCGCGCTCATCTGCGTCGTCGAAGAGGCGAAAGACGTGGTCGCGATCGAGCGCACTCGCGAGTTCCGCGGTCTCTACCACGTGCTCGGCGGCGCCATCAGCCCGATCGACGGCATCGGCCCCGACGAGCTCCGTATCCGCCAGCTCATGCAGCGCCTCGCCGACGGAACCGTCACCGAGGTCATCATCGCCACCGACCCCAACCTCGAGGGCGAAGCGACCGCGACCTACCTCAGCCGCCTGCTCACCACCCTCGAGATCCGGGTCACCCGCCTCGCCTCGGGTCTTCCCGTCGGCGGCGACCTCGAGTACGCCGACGAGGTCACTCTCGGTCGCGCCTTCGAGGGCCGCAGGGTCGTCGGCTAGTCGCGCGAACGGATGCCGCGGCAGCCGGGCCCATCCAGCCGGGCCCATCCGCCCGCAGTGGAGGCACCGTGTTCGCGCCGAGGCGCGAATTCACTCACTCCAGCCGAACACGGATGCTCCTGCGCAGTCGGACCGCGCAGTCGCACATCGCTTGACGGCGCCGTCGTGGCGCGCGTAGAACAGAACCCGTGGCGAGCGCAGGAGCGGAGTGGGTCGCGAACTACGTCGCGGCGTGGGAATCGAACGATCCCGAGCAGATCGGCGCGTTGTTCACCGATGACGCCGCGTACCTTCCGAACCCCGATGACGAGCCGCGGCGAGGCCGCGACGCGATCATCGCCGGCTGGCTGGAGGATCGCGACGAGCCGGGCACGTGGTCGTTCGACTGGAAGATCCTGCACGAAGACGAGGGCTTCGTGGTCGTGCAGGGGCGCACGGAGTATCCGGCCGAGAAGGACTATCTGAACCTGTGGATCGTCCGGCTCGACCCAGACGGTCGCGCGACCGAGTTCACCGAGTGGTACATGCCGCGGCCGCACTGATCGGTTCGAGGCATCCGTCTCCCCGGCTGCGAGCGGTCGACCGTCGAAACCCGAGCCTCGCGGGAGATGACCCGAATCGCGTGCCACTGGAATGCGGCAGCCACCAGGGTGGCGACGAGCACCCCCACCCCGTAGGCCGGCATGAGCGCACTCTACCCCGCCGTCACATTGCCGGGAGCGTATACGCGCCGCCGTATGATTGGGTCTCCGGGCGCGACGGCGCCGGCAATCACCCTGGGAGACCACGTGAGCTTGATCGTGCAGAAATACGGCGGATCGTCTGTCGCCGACGCAGAGAGCATCAAGCGGGTCGCCAAGCGCATCGTCGAGACCCGCAAGGCGGGCAACGACGTCGTCGTGGCTGTCTCCGCGATGGGCGACACGACCGATGAGCTGCTCGATCTCGCGAACGAGGTCACGCCCATTCCGGCGCCCCGCGAACTCGACATGCTGCTCTCGGCGGGCGAGCGCATCTCCATGGCGCTGCTCGCGATGGCGATCAAGAGCATGGGCCACGAGGCGCGTTCGTTCACGGGCAGCCAGGCCGGCATGATCACGGATGCCACGCACGGCGCTGCTCGCATCGTCGACGTCACCCCGGTTCGGCTGCGCGAGGCGCTCGACGACGGCGCCATCGTCATCGTCGCCGGCTTCCAGGGCTTCAACCGCGACACCCGCGACATCACGACCCTCGGCCGCGGCGGCAGCGACACCACGGCGGTGGCGCTCGCGGCGGCTCTGGAGGCCGACATCTGCGAGATCTACACTGATGTAGACGGCGTGTTCACGTCCGACCCGCGCGTGGTGAAGAAGGCCCGCAAGCTCGACCGCATCACGAGCGAGGAGATGCTCGAGCTCGCGGCATCCGGAGCCAAGGTCTTGCACATCAGGGCCGTCGAGTTCGCTCGCCGGCACGGCGTGACCCTGCACGTGCGTTCGTCGTTCAACAACAGTGAGGGCACGATCGTCTACGATCCCTCGCGTCTTCCCGAAGGAGAAACTGTGGAAGAGTCCGTCATCGCCGGTGTCGCGGTCGACCTCACCGAGGCCAAGATCACGATCGTCGGCGTGCCCGACGTGCCCGGCGTCGCCGCGAAGATCTTCAAGATCGTCGCCAACACGAACGCGAACGTCGACATGATCGTGCAGAACGTCTCGGCCGCCTCCACGGGTCGCACCGACATCTCGTTCACCCTGCCGAAGACCGACGGCCAGCGGGCGCTCACCGCGCTCTCGAGCGCGCAAGAGGCCGTGGGCTTCACCTCGTTGCAGTACGACGACCAGATCGGCAAGGTCTCGCTCGTCGGCGCCGCCATGCGCTCGGCAGCGGGTGTCTCGGCGCGACTCTTCGAGGCGCTCTACGAAGCGGGCATCAACATCGAGATGATCTCCACGAGCGAGATCCGCATCTCGGTCGTCACGCGCGCCGACAGCGTGCACGCCGCCGCGCGCGCCGTGCACACGGCGTTCGAGCTCGACGGCGAAGACGACGCGGTCGTGCACGCCGGCACCGGCCGCTGATCGCGGCATCCGAGGGCGAGCGGATGCCGCATCCGCTCGATTCGCGGTGAAGCACGACACCGAATCCCTGCCGCTTTGCATGACTTTCCTGCCTTCGTAGGACACTTGCAGGCTCAGGCGTCCTCCCCAACGGCAAATGTCCTGCAAACTGGAATGAGCGTTCCCGTCGGCTGACCGGCCGAGCGGGTCATGGAGGAGTGATCGTGGTCAGCAGCAACGGAGTGAACATCGGCGTCGTCGGCGCCACCGGGCAGGTCGGCGCGGTCGTGCGACGCCTGCTCGAGGAGCGCGACTTCCCGGTCGCGTCGATCCGCTACTTCGCCTCGGCGCGGTCGGCCGGCACGACCCTGCCGTGGAAGGGCGAGGAGATCGTCATCGAAGACGCATCGACCGCCGACCCGACGGGGCTCGACATCGCGATCTTCTCCGCGGGCGCCACGCTCTCCAAGGCGCAGGCCCCGCGCTACGCCGCGGCCGGCGTGACCGTCATCGACAACTCGTCGGGCTGGCGCATGGATCCCGAGGTGCCGCTCGTCGTGAGCGAGGTGAACCCCCACGCGATCGATGAGGCCGTGAAGGGCATCATCGCGAACCCGAACTGCACGACCATGGCCGCCATGCCCGTGCTGAAGGTGCTGCACGAAGAGGCCGGCCTCGAGCGCCTCGTCGTAAGCACGTACCAGGCGGTGTCGGGCGCCGGACTCTCGGGTGGCGAGGAGCTGCTCGAGCAGGCGCGCGCCGCCGTCGCGCAAGACACGATCGGACTCGTGCACGACGGCCGCGCGGTCGAGTTCCCCGAGGCGCAGAAATTCCCGCGCACGATCGCGTTCGACGTGATCCCGCTCGCGGGCTCGATCGTCGACGACGGCGACAACGAGACCGATGAGGAGAAGAAGCTCCGCAACGAGAGCCGCAAGATCCTCGAGCTCCCGGGTCTACGGGTCGCCGGCACGTGCGTGCGCGTGCCCGTCTTCACCGGCCACTCGCTCTCGATCAACGCCGAGTTCGCGAATCCCATCACCCCCGAGCGGGCGACCGAGGTGCTCGCGAACGCCCCGGGCGTCGCGCTCTCCGACGTGCCCACGCCGCTGCAGGCCGCCGGCACCGACCCGAGCTATGTGGGCCGGATCCGCCAAGACCAGTCGGCGCCCGACGGCAAGGGCCTCGTGCTCTTCGTCTCGAATGACAACCTGCGCAAGGGAGCGGCGCTGAACGCCGTGCAGATCGCGGAGCTCGTGGCGGCGAAGCTGCAGCTGCCCGCGACCGTCTGACGGAGAGAATGCGCCAGCCGCGGCGGCCTGCGTCGGCCGCTCTGTGGTCGGCGGCGGCGCTGGCCTGCCTCGCACTCACGGGTTGCGCGATCGCGGCACCCGACCCCGACCAGCCGGTGCCGCCATCGGATGGAGCGACGATCGCCGCCTTCTACGGCGACTCGTACACGCGCGGCACGGGCGCGAGCTCACCCGAGCGTCGCTGGTCGACGATCGTGTGCGCCGAACGCGGCTGGTACGAGTTCAATCCGAGCGTCGACGGCCTCGGCTACGTGAACAATCGTGGACTCGCCCCGGGCGGCGATCTCGTCGACCAGATCGTCGACCATGAGCCGTCGCCCGACGTCGTCATCGTGACGATGGGATTGAACGACGCGTTCTCGATGCCGTCGGCCGGTGACGAGATCCGCGAGGCGATCACCGACGACCTCGAACGGTTCCGCACCGAGCTGCCCGACGCGCGGCTCGTCGTCGTCGAGCCGTTCTGGTACCAGGACGACCGACCCGATGAGTTCGGGCAGATCGTCGAATGGGTCGAGGACGCCGCGAGCCGAGTGGACGCCGACTACATTTCGGGCGCGTCGCACTGGCTCGAGGGGCACCCGGAGTGGATGTCGTCCGACGTCATCCACCCGAACGACGACGGATACGCCGAACTCGCCCGCAGGATGGACGCCGAGCTCGAGCGCCTGGGGCTCTGACCGCGGTCGCCACGCGTGCGCAGTCAGGACTTTCGGACATGGCCGCGCCGCGTGTCGTGGCCCCCGTTAGGCTCATCGCATGGGGGGAACGGGGGACACGACACGCGGCAGCGCGCTCGCGACGCTCGATCGATCTGTGATCCTGTCGCAACTGCTGTTCGGCGCGGTGGTCGTCGTCTTCGTCTTCACGCTCCTGGTGTTCGTGCCCGAGTCCGCGTCGCGGCCGCTCATGCTCGCCGGAGCCGCGGTGGCGTTCGTCGTGACCGGGCTGAGCGTGGTCATCCCGTGGCATCGGTTGCCTCGCGACGTCGTCATGCTCGTGCCCATCGTGGACATCGTCGCAGTAGGGCTCATGCGGCTCGGGGATCCGGCAGCGGGTGTCGGGCTGCTGTGGGTGTTCCCGACACTCTGGCTCGCGAGCTACTTCGGCCTGCGGGGCGCCGTGATCGCGGTGTCATCGTCGGCGGGGCTCGTCTGGCTCACCGAGATCATCACGGGACGCGCGCTCACCGTGGGAAGCATCCCTGGAGTCGTGCTGCTGCCGATGGCGCTGCTCTTCGTGGCGACGAGCGCAGTGCTCACGAGCCGGCGCACCAATGCGCAACGCGTCCTCCTGCGCACGCAGGCCGGACAAGTCGAGCGCGCCCTGCGCCGCGCGAACCGGCAGGAATCGCTCATCGCCGAGGTGCTGAACGCGGTCGACTTCGGAGTGGTGCGACTCGACCGCGAAGGACACGGGGCCGTCATGAACACCGCATACGCGCGCCTCTACCGGCTCGACATGGCCGTGCCCGACGCGGCCCGGCTCGGTGTCGCCTTCGCGGAAGACAGGGTCACCCCGCTCACACGCGACGAACTGCCGTTCAACCGCGCGGCGCGGGGCGACGAGTTCGACAACGTGATCACGTGGATCCCACGCGGAGGCGCGGAGCTTGCCGCGGTCGCCGTGACCTCGCGCCGGCTCTACGACGACGACAACGAGCCCGACGGCAGCGTGCTCGTCGCGCGTGACGTGACCGCCGAGCTGCTCGCCGTCCGCGCACGAGACGATCTCGTGGCATCCGTCTCCCACGAACTGCGCACGCCGATGACGTCGGTGCTCGGCTTCGTCGATCTCTCGCTCGACGAACCAGACCTGCCCTCGGGCGTACGGCGCAACCTCGAGATCATGGAACGAAACGGGGAGCGGATGCTCCAGCTCATCGCGAGCATCCTGCAGAGCGCACGTCAAGCGGATGCGCCGTCTCAGCTCGAGCTCGGTGACACCGACCTCGGCTCCATCGTGCTCGAGTCCGTCGAGTCGCTCCGTCCCCGTTCAGACGAGCGGGCACTCACGGTGACCGTCACGACGGCTGAGCACGTCATCGTTCGCGCCGATCACTTCCGCATCCGGCAGGTCGTCGACAACGTGCTCTCGAACGCCATCAAGTACAACCACACGGGCGGCGAGGTGACCCTCGGTGTGACGGCCGAGGAGGACACGGCATGGATCGTGGTGCGCGACGGCGGCATCGGCATCCCGGAGGCGGAGCTGCCACGGGTCTTCGACCGCTTCTTCCGGTCGGAGTCCGTGCGGCAGGGCAGCGTGCACGGCAGCGGGCTGGGTCTCGGCATCGCCCGCGACTTCGTGGAGCTGCACGGCGGGCGGCTGAGCATCGACAGCGAAGAAGGACGCGGGACCACCGTGATCATCACACTGCCCGTGTCCGGACCGGGGGCGGCATGAACATCGACCTGTACACGATCCAGCTCGCCACGACCACCGTCACCATCGTTGCCGGCGTGATGTTCATCCTCGACACCTTCCTCCGGAGGACGGATGCCGCGGGCCGCGTGTGGGCGGTCTCGTTCATGGCCGGCATCATGGCCTCCTTCGCTTACGCTGCGTGGGTCGTCGTGCCGGGCGCATGGTGGGCGGTCGCCGTCGGCAACGCGGCCATCGTGCTGAGCCCGGCGTTGCTCTGGAGCGGTGCGCGCGCCTACAACGGGCGACCGCACCTGGCGTGGATCGGCGTGCTCGGCTCCGCGGCAGCCGCCACGGCGGTGCTCGGTGCGGGCCCCCGCGGCGGCGACTGGGCGGGCGCCGCCGTGATGTTCGCGCTCATCGCGACGTTCGGTGTGCTCGGAGCGATCGAGTCGTTGCGGGCGCCGATGCACGAGAACTGGACGGCGCGCGGGCTCACCGTCATCTTCCTGGTGGTGGCGCTCTTCTACGCGGCGCGCACCGCGGTCTTCCTGCTGCGAGGACCCGATGACCCCTTCTTCGCGACGTTCCTCGGCACGGAGGCCTCGGCGTTCGTGATCATCTCACTCGTCATCGTGACCTTGGCGAGCCTGCTGATCCTCCAAGGCGAGCGCGTGCCACGGATGCCGGGACGGGGCGACATCGCGCTCTTGTACAACTCCGATGCGGTCCTGAACGATGAGTTGTTCCGGGAGATCGTCGACGACTGGCTCGAGCGCGCGAACTTCCACGACGAGCAGCTCGTGTTCATGCGAGTGGAACTCGACGAGTGGGACGCGCTCAACACCGCGTTCGGGCGGTCGGTGGGCTCGAAGCTCCAGGGAGAGTTCACGGCCGCGGTCCGGCGCTTCAGCTCGCCGCACTCGAACATCGGCACCGCTGGGCCGGGCGCGCTCGTGGTCGTCGGGCCGTACGTGCGAGTCGAGCAGGCGGCGCTGAATGCCGAGGCGATCCAGGTGGGTCTCCGCGAGAACCGCATCGAGGCGGCGCAGGGGATCCGGTTGTCGGCGAGCATCGGGCTTGCCGGCACCGACCGGTACGGCTACGACTTCGATCGGCTGATGGATGCCGCAACGGATGCCGCTTCGAGCGCACGCGAAGGCGGGGGAGACGCCATCGTGCTCGCGGAGTGAGCGGCGGCGCGCTGTACCCCGAATGCCGAGATCTTGAGGAGATCTTGAGGAGACGTTGCCGCATCCCCGCGCTGATCTCGAGGTCACCCAGCGAGACTCGTGGCGTGGTGCGGGGACGCTGCACCAGAAGTCAGGAGAAAACCGAGATGCTCGATCTCGCCACCCTCGAGGTCCACCCCCGGACCACCCCCGTGGGCGTGGCGACCATCGCAGCTCGGTTCACGCAGCCGCTTCTCGATCCCGAACTTGAAGCGTACGCATTCGACTTCGTCGCCGGTCGACTCCCTACCGTCCATCCGCTCGACCGGTTGCATCGTCCCCGCCACAATTCTTGACACGGCCTGCCTGCCTGAGCGGATGCCGCGCTGCAGCCACTGGCCGGCTCACGCGCCGTCGTCGGCCGTCAGCCGGTAGCCGACGCCGCGCACCGTCTCGATCCACCGGGGATGCGAGGCGCTCTCGCCGATCTTCCGGCGCAGGTTCGCGAGGTGCACCTCGACGGCGCGCTTGTCGGCGTCGCTGACGAAGGACGACGTGACGTAGCTCTCTCCGCGGAGGGCCACGGCGAGGTCGGACTTGCTTCGCACGCGTCGCCTCGACGACATGATGTCGCTCAGGAGCTCGAACTCGCTGCGTGTGAGCTCGAGTTCGTCTCCGTCGACGGTGACGAGATGCATCTCGGAGTGGAGCCGGAGGCCTCGATGCTCGAGCCATCCGAGCTCGGATCCGACCGGCTGTGCAGCCGGATTCGCCGGCGGCCTGCCACCGGGCGGGTGTCCCGAGGCGACCGCATTCGCGGCCTCGGATGCGGCCGTCTCCCGCCGCGGCACCGGTGACGGGGCACGCTCGCCGAGCATGGACGGCGCCGCGCCGTCGGCGTTTCCCGACCCGCTCGCGAGGCGTGGGCGGCGGAGCATCGCCTCGATCCGTGCCCGGAGCTCGCGCGGCCGGAACGGCTTCGCGACGTAGTCGTCGGCCCCGGCCTCGAGCCCCATGAGCGTGTCGATCTCGTCGCTTCGAGCGGTCAGCATGATGAGGTAGGTCTCGCTGAACGCGCGGATGCGCTTCGCGGTCTCGAACCCGTCGATCCCCGGCATGCTGATGTCGAGCGTTGTCAGCGTCGGATGGTGCCGCCGAACCTCCTCGATGCCGTCGAGCCCGTTTCCGGCGCTGTGGGTCTCGAAACCCGCTTGCTCGAGCACTTGCTCGAGCAGTTGCCGGATGTCGGCGTCGTCCTCGATGACGACCGCGACGCGATCACGTCTCGTCGTCGGTGCGTCACCGCGTGCATCGTTGCTCGCCACTTCGCCCTCCCCGTGCGGCCCGTGTCTCCCCGGCGCCAGTCTAGAGCGCACGGCCGGGCGGGGACAGGCGGCACGCTCCGGCCGCCCGCCTTCGTCAGTCCTGCGGGATCGCCGCGACGACGTCGATCTCGACGAGGATGTTCGCCAGGCGCGAGCCGACGGTCGTGCGCACCGGGTAGGGCTCGGTGAAGAACTCGGCGTAGGCCGCGTTGTACTCGGCGAAGTCGGCGAGGTCCTCGAGATGGGCGGTGACCTTCACGACGTCGTCGAACGAGAGCCCGTACTCGGCGAGCACGGCGCCGATGTTGCGCAGCACCTGGCGGGTCTGCTCGGCTGCGCCGCCCTCGACGACGAGACCCGTGGCCGGATCCTGCGGGCCGAATCCGGCGGTGTACAGGAATCCGTTCGCGACCACGCCATGGCTGTACGGCCCTGCGGGCTTCGGCGCGTTCGAGAGGGTGACGGCGGTCTTGGACATGGTTCCTCCGGTGGGATTCGAGCAGATGCGGTATCCGCTGGTCTGACGGATGCGCCGAGGCATCCGCTGTGGTCAGCCGAGCTCTCGCGAGATGAGCTCGGCGGTCTCGCGCAGGGCGGGCAGGTGCGCCTGCAGCTGGTCGAGGTCGGCGACCATGCGGATCGCGGTGACCGAGAGCGCGCCGACGACGCCCATCGGGCTGCGGATCGGCACGGCGATGCAGTTCACGAACGCCTCGAACTCGCGATCGTCGGTGGCCCAGCCGCGGGCGTTCACGAGGGCGAGCTCCCGGTCGAGGCGATCGCGGGTGGTGATGGTGTGCTCGGTGTAGCGCTGCCAGGTGACGCCGGCGAGCACGGCGTCGCGGGCGGGCCGGTCGAGGCCGGCGAGGATCGCCTTGCCGACCCCCGAGCAGTAGGGGATCACCTCGCGGCCGATGCGCGAGTACATGCGGACCCCCGATTCGTCCTCGGCCTTGTCGACGTAGACGATCGAGCGGTCCATGAGGGCGGCGAGGTGCACGGTGTTGCCCGTGCGGCGCTGCAGTCGGCGCACGTGCTCGGCGCCGGCCTCCCGGAGGTCGAGCGAGTCGAGCGCCAGCTTCGAGAGGGCCGCGAGCCGGGTGCCGAGCGAGTAGCGGCCCGAGCCGCGCCGGCGCACCCAGCCGACCCCCTCGAGCGCCTGCAGCTCCCGGAACATCGTCGAGCGGTGCAGTCCGAACGACTCGGCGAGTTCGGCGACGGTGCGCGGGTCGGCGGCGATCGCATCGATGATGCGCGCGGCGCGGGTGACGCTCTGCGACATGTCAGGCCTCCTCGGCTTCCGCGGGTTGAGAAGGGAGCGCAGGTGAGCGACGGATGCCGCGCCCCGGCGTCGCACCGCTGAGCGCGCCGCCCGCGAGCACCGGAACTCCCGCGACGAACGCGTCGTCGATGCCCCGGGACAGCCCGAGCGGCGACTCGTAGCTCGCCGTGTCGGCGACCCGATCGGGATCGACGAGCACGACGTCGGCGATCCACCCCGGACGGATGCGCCCGCGCCGGCCGAGCCCGAACCGGTCGACGGCGCGCGTGGAGCACAGCGCCGCCGCCTCGGGCCACGACAGCGCGCCGCGCTCGCGCACGAGGTCGCCGAGGTATCTCGCGAACGTGCCGCGCGCCCGCGGGTGCGGGTGGGCGCCGACGAAGATGCCGTCGGAGCCGCCGAGGGCCCGAGGATGGGCGAGGATCGAGGCCAGCTCGGCCGGCGAGCGCTCGTTGCGCACCGCCATCACGACGTTCACCTCGAGGCGAGAGGCGGCGAGCACATCGAGGGCGAAGCTCGCCGGGTCGGTGTCGGCGCGGCGCGCCGCTTCGTCGAGGGTGAGACCGTGCGCCCAGTCGTACTCGGGGGCCGCGATGTGGGCGAGCGTGAGCATCGACGGCCACTCCGCGCCGAGGCTCGGGTAGTCGGCGATCGAGGGGAACCAGTACCGGAACAGCACCTCGCGCTCGGCGGGATCCGCGAGCGCCTCGATCACGTCGGCGACCGGCTGCACCGAGAGCGCAGCGGGCAGGATCGGCATCGTGAGGATGCTGCATCCCCGCGTGTACGGGTACGCGTCGAACGTCGCATCGACGCCGGCTGCCGCGAGCCCGTCGAGCAGGCCGTGGACGATGCCGGGCGCGGCGTGGAAGTGGGAGACGTGCACGGCGACGCCCGAATGCAGAGCGATCGCCTCCAGCTCGGCGACGCCGGCCGCCGAGTTGGCCTCGTACCCTCCGCGAAGGTGGGAGACGTAGACGCCGCCCGCGGCGGCGACGGGCTCGACGAGATGCGCGAGCTCGTCGGTCTCCGCGAAGATGCCGGGCACGTAGTCGAGTCCGGTCGAGAGGCCGAGGGCGCCGGCGGCGAGGCCGTCGGCCACGAGCGAAGTCATGGCTTCGAGCTCTGCGGATGCCGCGGCATCCGTCGACCGGCCCATCACCACATGCCGTACGGTGCCGGCTGGAACGAGGGTGCCGGCGTTCAGCGCCGTGGTGCCGTCGTAGCCGGCGAGCAGCGCAGCGACGCCGCCGCCCCGATAGGTCGGATGCCGGCCGTTGATCGCTGCGAAGTACTCGCTCGCGTAGCTGCCGTCGCCGGGTGCGAACGAGACGCCGTCCTGCCCGCCGATGACCGTCGTGACGCCCTGCCGCAACAGCGCGAGTTGCACGTCGGGATCGAAGAGGAGCGCATCAGCGTGCGAGTGCGCGTCGACGAATCCGGGCAGGAGCAGTCGCCCGGCGCCCTCGAGCACGGTGTCGGCTGCCGACGGGGCGACGCTGTCCGCGGGGTCGATTCGCACGATGAGCTCGCCGTCGAGCAGCACGTCGGCCGGCGCCGCGCCCGCGCCGACGCCATCGACGACGGTCACGTTGCGGATCAGGTGCGGCACGGGTTCCTCCTTCGGTGGGCGGCTGGGCGGCTGGGCGGTGGGTGGTGGCTCTGGCGCGTCAGAAGAACGTGCGCACGAGGTCGACCACGCGGTCGGAACCGCGGTGCTCGACGACCGGGATCCAGCGCCACTTGTCGAACGCCGTGCACGGATGCGAGAGGCCGAGTGACACGACATCGCCGATGCCGACCGGCAGCGCGGCATCCGAGCGCAGGAAGCCGTGCTGGTCGTTCACAGCGGTGACGGATGCCGCGACGAGCGGCTCCTCCTCGGCGCCGAGCCGCGCGGCCCACCCGAACGGCACCGGCAGTCCTTCGTCGTAGGGGAAGTCGCGCTTGCCGCCGTCGAGCAGGGCGAGCCCCGGCTCGGGATGCGAGACGACGCGAGCATAGCCCCGCATCGCCGAGATCAGCGCAGCACCGCCCGAGCGAGCGCCAGAGCCCGCGTCCGCGTCCGCGTCGAGCGGGGAGATGCCGTGGTAGAAGCCGTCGTCGTGCAGGAGCGAGGCGCCTGAGCGGAGGATCCAGCTCGCCGGGAGCCCCGCCGCGGCATCCGCTGCCATGGCCGGTGCGAACACGTCGGCGACGACGTCGAGGTAGGCGCTGCCGCCCGCGGTCACGACGAACTCGCGGTCGCCGACGAGCGGTCGCACCGCGGCGCGCAGTTCGAGGAGGTGACCGAGGTAGTCGCGCACGGCGGCGAGCGCCGCGAGGGAGCGGTCGTGGCCGAGGCTGCCCTCGTAGCCCGCCACGCCCGCGAGGCGAAGAGACGGCGAGCCGGCGATGCGCTCGGCGACCGCGACGGCTTCGTCGAGCGTGCGGGCGCCCGTGCGGCCCCCGGCTGCGCCCAGCTCGACGAGCACGTCGATCGGGCGGGGGAGCGGGGCATCCGGAAGCGCGTGCTCCATCGCCTCGATCGTCGCGACCGAATCGGCCCAGCAGGAGAAGGCGAAGCCGTCATCGGCGAGCTCGCTCGCGATGAACGCGAGCCCGGCGGGGGCGACGAGGGTGTTCGCGAGCATGATCCGGGCGACGCCGAACGTGCGCGCGGTGCGCACCTGCCCGGGTGTCGCGAGGGTGATGCCGGCCGCCCCGGCGTCGAGCTGGCGCTGCCAGAGCGCCGGTGCCATCGTGGTCTTGCCGTGCGGCATGAGGTCGAAGCCGTGAGAGGTCGCCCACTCCTGGATGACGCCCGCGTTGTGCGCGAGGGCCCGTTCGTCGAGCACGAGGAGCGGGGTCCAGAACTCGCTGAGGCGGGGCCCGCTCGCGAGGAACTCGCGCACCGTGAGTCCGGCAGCTCGAGCTGGGAGGCCCTTGTCGCTCGCCTCGAGGCGCTCCTCGGCGAGCTCGGCGATCACGCGCGGTTGCGGCATCCGTCATCCTCTCGTTCAGCGATGCGACCGGAGACGTGTTGCGTATGCTGCAACTGGTTTGCGCCGAATCTGCACACGCGCCAGCATAGGGCTCGTGACCCTCGCAGCGCAGCCCGACGTCGTCGCCATCGGCGAGACCATGGTGCTCATCGCGCCGACCGATGCTGAACCGCTCGAGCGCGCTGCCGACTTCCGCCTCGATCCCGGCGGCGCCGAGGCGAACGTCGCCTCGCACCTCGCCGCGCTCGGTCGCCGCGCAGCTTGGGCCGGCGTCGTCGGCGACGACGCGCTCGGGCGCCGCCTCGTGCGACAGCTCGCCAAGCGTGGCGTCGACACCCGCTGGGTCGGCGTCGACCCCGTGGCGCCCACGGGCGTGTACTTCAAGGACCCCGGCCGTGGCGTGCAGTACTTCCGTGCCGGGTCGGCGGCGTCGCGCATGACCTCGGCGCTCCTCGACGAGCTGCCCCTCGACACCGCCCGCATCGTGCACCTGAGCGGCATCACGCCGGCGCTCTCGGCAACGTGCGACGCCCTCGTCGACGCGGCTTTCACGCGGATCGCGTCAGGTCCCGCGATCGCGAGCTTCGACGTCAACCACCGGCCGGCGCTCTGGCCGTCGACGGATGCCGCGGCGCGCCGTCTTCGCGACCTCGCGGCGCGTGCCGACGTCGTGCTCGTCGGCCTCGACGAGGCAGCCGACCTCTGGGGCATCGCGACGGCCGACGACGTGAGGGCGCTGGTGCCCGAGCCGGCGCTCCTCGTCGTGAAGGACGGCGCAGTCGGCGCAACCGAGTTCGGAGCGGGAGGTGCCGTGCACGTGCCCGCGATCGAGACGGAACTCGTCGAGGCCGTGGGTGCAGGCGACGCGTTCGCCGCGGGCTACCTCGCCGCCCTGCTCGACGGCGCGCCATCCGACGGGCGACTGCGCGCCGGACACGAGCGCGCCGTGCTCGTGCTCGCAGATACCGCCGACTTCCCCCGCAACCGACCGTGACCGAGAGACCGCAGATGACCGAGATCGTGAACGCCGAATTCGATGAGATCCTCGCAGGGCGGCCGCTCATGGCGATCCTCCGAGGCCTGGGCGCCTCGCGCAGCCTCGAGATCGCCCGGCGCGCCTGGGAGCTCGGCATCGAGGTCGTCGAGCTTCCGATCCAGTCGCCGGCAGATCTCGAGGCGCTCACAGCCGTCGCCGAGGCCGGGCGAGCCGAGGGTCGCCTCGTCGGCGCGGGCACGGTCGTGTCGGCGCGCCACGTCGAGCTCGCGGCATCCGCCGGCGCTGCCTTCACGGTGAGCCCCGGCTTCGATGCGGACGTCGTGCGTGCCTCGGTCGCCGCGGGCCTCCCACCGCTGCCCGGCGTCGCGACGGCGAGCGAGGTGCAGGCCGCGATGGCGCTCGGCCTCACGTGGCTGAAGGCGTTCCCCGCGTCGCTGCTCGGCGCCCCCTGGTTCGCCGCGATGGCGGGCCCGTTCCCCGATGCCCGTTTCGTCGCGACCGGAGGGATGGATGCCGCGAATGCCGGCGCGTTCCTCGACGCGGGGGTTCGCACGGTCGCCGTCGGCTCGGCGCTCGAAGACCCGGCACAGCTGCCTGAGCTCGCGGCGGTGCTCGCGCGCTGACGTCGCGAATTCCTCCGGGACCGCGGGTGGGCGCCCTCCGCTGGCGTGCTTCCTTCGCCGGACCTCCTGGCGTGCCGTTCTTCGCGCCCGTCCTTCGGCCTGCCCCGAGCACCTTCGCGGCGCCCCGCCGAACCTCGCGAAATGACCGCCGGATGGCGCCGCTGTTTCCTATTCGTAAATAAAGTTTCCGGATAGTTCGTTTTCTGATAAGTTCCTTCCCAGTAACGCCCCCGGGCCCGTGTCCTGCTTGCCGCGGCGCTCTCTCCAGCAACGAAGCACGAGAAAGAAGGAACGATGATTCGTCGACCGAAACGCTCCATCGCCGCGGCTGTCGCCGCGGGCGCGGCCGCCCTGGCGCTCGCCCTGACCGGGTGCAGCCCCTCCGCGGAGGCCGGGGCGGACTCGCGACCGCTCCGCGTCTGGGCCGGCAGCGCCACGCCGATCAACAACAACTTCAACCCGTTCAACGTCGACACCGCCGTGCACGCGACCTACGGTGCGATCTACGAGCCGTTGTTCTTCTTCAACCAGCTCTCGAGCGAGCCGCCCGTGGGACTCCTCGGCGACAGCTACGAGTACAGCGAAGACGGCACGGTCATCACCGTGACGCTGAAGCCCGACCTCGAATGGAACGACGGCGAGCCGCTCACCGCCGCCGACGTCGCGTTCACCTTCGGCTACGGGCCGAACAAGAGCGAGGACCTGGTCTCGGCGGAGGCGGTCGACGACACCACCGTCGTGCTCAGCTTCTCCAAGCCGCAGTTCACCGGTGCGTCGCTCATCCTCGGGTCGACGTGGATCGTGCCCGAGCACGTCTGGGGCGAGATCGACGACTACATGGCCGAGACCAACCCCGAGCCCGTCGGCAGTGGACCGTACATGCTCAAGTCCTTCACCGAGGCCGCCTACACCGTGACCGCCAACGAGCACTTCCGCGACGGCGAGCCCGCCGTGAAGGAGGTGCAGTACATCGGGATCGATAGCAACCAGTCGTCCCAGGATCTCCTCGCCACAGGCCAGCTCGACTGGGTGGGACAGTTCGTCGCGAACCCCGATTCGGTCACCGGCAACGGCGTGATCTCCACGCTCAACCTGCAGCAGGACCCGACCGTGATCGTGACCTGTTCCTCGGCCGAGCTCGGCTGCACCGGGCCGCAGACCGACCCGGCGGTTCGCCAGGCGATCAACGTCGCCATCGACCGTTCGACGATCCGCGAGAAGGCCTTCGCCGGACTCGCAGGTGAGGCGACGCCCACGTTCATGCTCCTGCCGCGAGACGAGGGCTGGCTGAGCGACCCGACCCTCGAGGTGAGCCCACAGGAGTCGAATGCCGCCGAGGCATCCGGAATCCTGGAGGCCGCCGGCTACGCGAAGGGCGTCGACGGCTTCTATGCCAAGGACGGCCAGACGATCGAGCTCGACCTCTTCTCGCCCGACGGCTGGACCGACTACAACGATGCCGCGAAGCTCATCTCGGAGCAGGCTGCGGAGGCCGGCATCAAGATCACGGCCCGCACCGTCTCGGACGCCGACTACTGGACGCCGATCTCGGCAGGCGACTTCCAGCTCGCCATGTACGGACTCGCCGCGAGCCTCGTGGCCGACCCCTACTCGACGTACAGCGAATACTTCGCGGGCACGTCCACGGCGAAGGTCGGCGAGGACCCGGTCTCTGGCCAGAACTACGTGCGCTACAGCAACCCGACGGTCGACGCCGCGATCGTCGCCGCCGGAGCCACGCAGGACGAGGCGACGAAGCGCGACGCCTACGCGACCATCCATGCCGAGATCGTTCGTGACCTCCCGTACATCCCCGTCGTGCTGAACGCCTCGCAATCGTTCTTCAACACGACGGACTTCACGGGCTGGCCGTCGGAAGACGATCTGTACGCGGCTCCGCTGCCGTACACCTCGGTCGCGAACGCGGTCGTGCTCGCCCACCTCTCGCCCGCGAAGTAGGAACGGGCGGTCCCATGTCACCGATTCCTTCGACAGCCGCGAGAGCGGGTGCGTCATGAGCTACTACCTCCGACGGATCACCTTCTACGTGGTGACGATGTGGGCGGCGGTCTCGCTCAACTTCCTGCTCCCGCGGCTGCTGCCGGGCGACCCCGCCAAGATCATGATCGGCAAGCTCCGACGTGCCAACGGCGGACGACCGATCTCGCAGGAGATGATCGACGCCATCACGTCGATCCTCGGCTCCGACGAGGGATCAATGTGGGACCAGTACGTGGCGTACTGGGGCCGGTTGCTTCAGGGAGACCTCGGCGTCTCCTCCACGAGGTACCCGGCTCCGGTCGCCGATCTCATCGCCCAAGCGCTGCCCTGGACGATCGTGCTCGTCGGCGTGGCGACGGTGATCTCGTTCATCCTCGGCATCGTCGTCGGTGCGTGGGTCGGATGGCGCCGTGGCACCTGGCTCGACCACCTCGTGCCGATCACCACCGTGTTCCAGTCGATCCCGTACTTCTGGCTCGCCCTCGTGCTCGTCGCCGTCTTCTCGGTGAACCTCGGGCTCTTCCCGATCATCGGCGGGTACGACTTCTTCGCCTTCCCGGCGGGGCCGGAGTGGAGTTGGGCGTTCGTCGGGAGCGCGGTGACCCACGCGATCCTCCCGGCGACCACGATCGTGCTCTCGTCGGTCGGCGGGTGGCTGCTCGGCATGCGCAACATGATGGTGTCGACGCTCTCCGAGGACTACGTCGTCACCGCCGAGGCGAAGGGCCTCACCCCTCGTCGCATCCGCACGAAGTACGCCGCGCGGAACGCCGCGATCCCGTCACTCGCGGGATTCGGCATCGCGCTCGGGTTCGTCGTCGCCGGCTCGATCGTGATGGAGCAGGTGTTCAGCTACCCGGGCATCGGCAAGCTCATGATCCAGTCGGTCCAGGGACTCGACTACGCGCTCATGCAGGGCGTGTTCCTCGTCATCACCGTCACGGTGCTCGCCGCCAACCTCTTCATGGACGTCATCTATGGATTCATCGACCCGAGGGCGCGCCACAATGGCTGACACCCGGTCCCGGTTCCGCACTCTCCTGCCGCGCCGGTCAGCGAAGCTCATCGGCGGATTCGCGATCGTCGGCGCCATCGTGCTGTTCGCCATCCTCGGCCCGCTGATCGCGCAACCGCCACGTGACTCCGACAACGCGTCGCTCCAGCAGCCGAGCGCCGAGCACTGGCTCGGCACCTCGAAGCTCGGCTACGACGTGTTCTCGCAGCTCGCGTGGGGCACGCAGGGCTCGCTCATGATCGGCCTCGTGGCCGGCGTCATCGCGCTCGTCCTCGCGGTCGTCTTCGGAGTGCTCGCCGGTTACTTCGGCGGCTTCGCCGATGAGGCGCTGTCGCTGTTCACGAACATCATGCTCGTGATCCCGGGCCTCCCGCTCGTCATGGTGATCGCCGCCTACGTGCAGCGGTCGGAGGGACTCGGCGATTTCGCCCGCAGCTCGGTGCTCGTGGCGATCGTGCTGGGCATCACCGGCTGGGCGGGCTCGGCCGTGGTGCTCCGTGTACAGGCGAAGTCGCTTCGCTCGAGGGAGTACGTCGCCGCCGCACGGGTGGCGGGGGAGAAGGCCTGGCGAGTCATCTTCGTCGAGATCCTCCCGAACCTCGTGCCGCTCCTCGCCGCACAGTTCATCTTCGGCATCATCTTCGCGATCCTCGGCGAAGCCGGGCTCTCCTACCTCGGGCTCGGCGCCACCGGTTCGATCACGTGGGGCACGATGCTCAACGACGCCCAGACCGGGCAGGCGGTCGGCACGGGAGCGTGGTGGTGGTTCGTGCCGCCCGGTGCGATGATCGCCGCGCTCGGCGCAGGGCTCTCGCTCATCAACTTCGCGATCGACGAGGTCGTGAACCCGAAGCTCCGACTCGCCCCCGAGAACGCCCGGAAGGTGCGCCGGGCCGCGAGGGCCGGAGTCGGCGTGACCGAGACAGGAGTCATCGCATGAAGCCCGACGCACAGCCCGTGCTCACCGCACGAGACGTCTCCATCGAGTACGAGGTCGACCCGCCCGTCAAGGCCGTGCGGAACGCCTCGCTCACCCTCCACCGCGGAGAGATCCTCGGTCTCGCGGGCGAGTCGGGCTGTGGCAAGACCACCCTCGCCTACGGCCTCAACCGGCTGTTGAAGGCGCCCGCCCTCATGACCGCCGGCGAGGTGACGTTCCACGACGCCGACGGGCGCGACATCGACGTCGTCGAGCTCCGCGACGAATCACTTCGCACATTCCGCTGGGACAAGGTGTCGATGGTCTTCCAGGGGTCGATGAACTCGCTGAACCCGGTCATGAGCATCCGGCGCCAGTTGCATGACGTGTTCACGACGCACCGACCCGGCATGAGGCGCCGTGAGCGTGAGGCGCGGTGTGCGGAGCTGCTCGGACTCGTCGGCGTCGACCCGTCGCGCCTCTCGAGCTTTCCGCACGAGCTCTCGGGCGGCATGCGCCAGCGGGTCATGATCGCCATGGCCCTCGCGCTCGACCCGCAGGTCATGATCATGGACGAGCCGACGACGGCGCTCGACGTCGTCGTGCAGCGGGGCATCATCCGCGAGATCATGCGACTCCGTGAGCGCCTCGGCTTCGCGGTCATCTTCATCACCCACGACCTGCCGCTCCTCATCGAGATCAGCGACCGGATCGCGATCATGCTCGAGGGCGAGATCGTGGAACAGGGCACCGCGGCCCAGGTCTACCGCGCGCCGAGGCACGACTACACCAAGCGGTTGCTCGCGAGCTTCCCGAGCCTCCGCGGCGAACGCGGGGACTTCGTGCGCCGCGGCGCGGGCACGACGACGGGAGACGCGGCATGAGAGACATCCGGCAGCAGGCGGGAATCCTCGAAGCCCAGCACCTCGTGAAGGACTTCCGGTTCCGTGACGGCGTTCGCCTCTCCACACTGCACGCCGTGAAGGACGTGTCGTTCTCGCTCGAGCCAGGACGCACCGTCGCGCTCGTGGGCGAGAGCGGCTCCGGCAAGTCGACCATCGCGCGCATGATGGCGAAGCTCGAGACGCCGAGCTCAGGGCGCGTGATCATCGACGGGAAGCCGAGCGCCGACCGTGGCCGTGGCCTCGCGCAGTACCGGCGCGACGTGCAGATGGTCTTCCAGGATCCGTTCGGCTCGCTGAACCCGTTCCACACGATCCGCCACCACGTCGAGCGCCCGCTTCGCATCCACCACCCCGAATGGTCGTCATCCCAGGTCCGGAACCGCGCGCACGAGCTGCTCGAGCGAGTGCAGCTCACCCCCGCGAGCCGATTCGCCGACCGGCGGCCGCATGAGCTCTCGGGCGGCCAGCGACAGCGTGTCGCGATCGCCCGGGCGCTCGCCCCCGGCGCCCGCTTCATCGTGGCCGATGAGCCGGTCTCGATGCTCGACGTGTCGATCCGGCTGGGAGTCCTGAACCTGCTCGCCGACCTCCAGCGCGAGGAACGGCTCGGCGTGCTCTACATCACGCACGACCTCGCGACCGCCCGCCACTTCTCCGACGAGATCCTCGTGATGCTCCGCGGGGAGCTCGTCGAGCGTGGGCCGAGTGACCGCGTCATCCTCGACCCCCAGCACGAGTACACCAAGACGCTGCTGGATGCCGCGGCCGACCCCGAGAACCTCGGGATGCTGCGCGACGAGGTACGGAACGGCGGGTGATCTCCATTCAGTAAAGAATGTTTTCAGATAGAGTGACGGCAGCGCGAACTGCGCCGAGAGACGGATGGAAGAGATGAGCCAGATCGACCCCGGAACGCCCACGTGGCTCCGTGCGCACAACGACCGCACGGCGTTCCGGCTGCTGCTCGAGCACGGCCCCCTGACCCGCTCGAAGCTCGGTGAGCTCTCGGGAATGTCCAAGCCCACCGCCACCCAGATGATCACCCGACTCGAGCGAGTCGGGCTCATCAAACCCGTCGGCGAGGTGTCGGGCGGTCGAGGCCCCAACGCGGTGAGCTATGGCGTGCGAACCGACCGCATCACGGGAGTGGCGATCAGCATCCTCCATCGGGTCATCCAGGCTGTCGTCGTCGACGCCGTCGATCGCGATCATCCCGTCGTCGAGATCGCGACGGATGCCCCCGCCGAGCGAACCCCCGAGGGCGACGTGCGCGCCGCGGTCCGTGCCGCATGCGCCGCCGCCGGACTCGACGAGGCGACCGTCAGCCGGGTCGTCGTGGGCGTGCAGGCCGCGTTCTTCGTGGAAGGCGACGAGCTCTCCTTCACGGACACCCTTCCCGGGTGGCCGGCCGTCGGCGCCCGCCGGCGCATCGAGGAGGCGCTCGGCCTCGCCGTGACGCTCGACAACGACGTGAACCTCGCCGCCATGGCCGAGCGATCGGCGGGCGCAGCACAGGATGTCGCGAGCTTCGCGCTCTTCTGGATCGGCGATGGCCTCGGTGTCGGCGTCGACATCGGGGGCACGCTGCACCGCGGCTCGTCGGGCGGAGCAGGCGAGATCGGGTACCTCGCGGTACCCAGCGCCGCGGTTCGACTCGCGCCCGAGGCGAACGACTTCACCGATCTCCTCGGGGGTCCTGCGGTCGTGCGGATGCTCGGCGGCTCACGGGAGACGCTCGTCGAAGCCCTGCCCCGACTTGCCGGCGACGAAGCGGCGCTCGCCGCGCTCGCCGACCGCGTGACCCTCGCCGTCGCGCCGCTGCTTGCGATCCTCGATCCGTCGATGGTCGTGCTCGGCGGACCGACGGGGACTGCGGGTGGAGCGCGCCTCGCTCAGCTCGTCGCCGATCGTGTCGATGAGGGCGCACACCCGAGGCTCGCCGTGCGAACGAGCGGCACGGGAGCGCAGCCCGTGCTCCTCGGCGCGCGCCAGCAGCTCGTCGAGCAGATCCGCGCGCAGCTCGAGGCCGATATCTCGCTCGCCCCCTGACCCACCCGGCCGATCGACGGATGCCTGCAGAGGCATCCGCTCGTCCCGCCTGCCATCGAACCGCCCAGCACCCACCGCCACGCACCTGAATCGAGGACCCATGAAGCTCGCCATCGTCGGCGGAGGCTCCACCTACACGCCCGAACTCATCGACGGCTTCGCCCGACTCCGAGGAGTACTCCCGCTCGAGGAGATCCACCTCGTCGACCCCGACGAGCATCGACTCGGGCTCGTGGCCGGAATGTCGCAGCGGATGCTCGCCCACGCCGGTCACCCGGCCCGGGTCGTCGGCACGACCGACCTCGTCGCAGGCGTCGCGGATGCCGACGCGGTGCTCATCCAGCTGCGCGTCGGCGGGCAGGACGCGCGGCACGCCGACGAGACCTGGCCGCACGAGGCCGGATGCATCGGCCAGGAGACGACCGGGCCGGGGGGTCTCGCGAAGGCGCTCCGCACGGTGCCGGTCGTCCTGCGGATCGCCGAGGTCGTGCGCGCCCACGCGAAGCCCGACGCCTGGATCGTGGACTTCACGAACCCGGTCGGCATCGTCACGCGCGCCCTGCTCGAGGCCGGCCATCGCGCGGTCGGACTCTGCAACGTCGCGATCGGATTCCAGCGCCGATTCGCGTCGATCCTCGGTGTCGCACACGAGGAGGTCGAGCTCGGCCATGTCGGCCTGAATCACCTCACCTGGGAACGCAGCGTGCAGGTGGGCGGCCGTGACGAACTGCCCGGCCTCCTGCACGACCGGCTGGGCGACCTCGCCGCCGACGTGCACCTCGCGCCGGCGCTCATCGCGCAGCTCGGCGTCGTGCCGTCGTACTACCTCCGCTACTACTACGCGCACGATGAGGTGCTCCGTGAACAGCTCGCTGAGCCGACGCGGGCCGAATCCGTTCGGGCCATCGAGCACGAGCTCCTCGAGCTCTACGCCGACGAGGCGCAGCGTGAGAAGCCCGTTGCGCTCGAGCGTCGAGGCGGAGCGTTCTACTCGGAGGCGGCGATCGAGCTGCTCGCGGCGATGCGGACGCCCGGCGGGCGCTCGCGCGTCGTCAACCTGCGCAATGACGGCGTGCTGCCGTTCCTGCCCGACGACCATGTCATCGAGGTGCCGGCGGTGTTCCGCGACGGGGGATTCGTCGCGGAACCGGTCGCGCCGCTTCCCGACGATATCCGCGGACTCATCGCCGCCGTGGCGGGATACGAACGTCTCGCGCTGGATGCGGCGATCTCCGGCGGTCGCGATCGCGTGCTCCGCGCGCTCCGAGCGCATCCGCTCGTGCTGCAGCACGACCGCGCCGAACAGCTGACCGACCTGCTGCTCGCGCAGAACGCGCCGTTCCTGGAGTGGGCGCGATGAGCGGCCTCGTCGTCGCGCTCGACGGCGGCGGCTCGAAGACCGACGCCGTCGCGCTGACCCTCGAGGGGGAGCTCGTGGCGCATCGCCGAGGGCAGGGCTCGAGTCCGCACTTCGAAGGACTCGCCACGTCGGTCGAGGTCGTCGACGGCCTCGTTCGCGCAGTTGCGGGTGATGCGGCGATCATCCAGGTCGATCTCTATCTCTCGGCGCTGGACCTGCCGATCGAAGTCGAGCGCTACGTCGCGGCGATCGCCGGGCTCGACTGGGCCTCCGCCTCGCACTTCGTCGGCAACGACCTCTATGCGCTCCTCCGCGCCGGCACCGATGAGCCCGACGCAGTCGCGGTCGTGTGCGGCACGGGCGTGAACGCGATCGGCGTGCGTGCCGACGGCGCCGACGCGCGGTTCCCCGCGCTCGGCCCGATCTCGGGGGACTGGGGCGGTGGCAGCGGACTCGGCGAACAGGCGCTCTGGCATGCAGCCCGGGATCTCGACGGCCGTGGGCCGCGTACCGCCCTGACCGCGGCGATCGCCGAACGGCTCGGCGTGCCCTCGGTGACCGCGCTCATCGAGGAACTCCATTTCGGCACGAGGAACGGCACCGAGCTCGCCGGGCTCGCACCCGTCGTCTTCGAGACGGCGCGCGCGGGCGATGTGGTCGCGGGGCAACTCGTCGACCGGCAGGCCGAGGAGATCGCCGCGTTCGCGAGGGCGTGCATCACGAGGCTCGGGCTGCACGGTCGTGCGATTCCGGTCGTGCTGGGTGGCGGCATCATCCGCTCAGGTGACGAACGACTGCTCGACGGCATCGCGGCGAGGCTCGCGGTGGCAGCACCAGCGGCGCGCATCGAGATCTTCGACGGCGCGCCGATCGTGGGAGCGGCCCTCCTCGCGCTCGGTCGTGCGGGCGCCACGGGGGATGCCCTCCTCAGGGCGCGCGAGGCGGTCACGGCCGCAATGCACGCCGACGCTCCGGTTCCGGTGGTCACTTCCGTTGCGGGTTGAACGCCCTCGGCGGTGGCCAAAGCGCCAGGGCTGACGCGCCGTGGCCGACGCGGGTTCGGCGCCTCAGCGGGGGACGCCGCGACGCCGCGCAGCCTCGTCCTGGTGGGCGAGGCGGCGCAGCGCGACCACGACGGGCTCGTACAGCGCCGTGCCGAGCACCGTGTACTCGACCGCGGCATGCGGCTCATCGGGCATCCGCTCGAGGTCGAAGGCGGCGAGCTCGCGAAGCAGCTCGCCGTACCGCTGCAAGCGCTCGTCGCTGATCGGCATGCCGGCCGCCTCGGCGGCCGCGAGCGCCGACTCGAGCTGCGCCACCGCGGCGTACTCGGGGTCGAACACCTGGCCGAGCGCGGCGAGCGCTGCGCGGGCGCGAGGATACGGGTCGTCGCCCTCGCGCCGCTCCACGTCGGGCGGCAAGGCCCCCACAGCCCGGCCGAGCGTCGAGTAGAGGTCGTCGCCCGGGTCGTCGACGAGATCGAGGATGGTGCGGGCCTGCTGCACGCTGAGCCCGACGGAACCGATGAGCGCGCGCACGAGCCGCAGCCGCCGCACGTGCGACTCGTCGTAGCTCGCTTGCGTGGCCGAGGTCGCGAGCCCGGGCTGGAGGAGTCCCTCGCGCAAATAGAACTTGACGGTCGCGACGGGCAGGCCCACCGCTTCAGCGAGTGCCGAGATGCGCATGCCGAACTCCTTGCATTGGATAGTGCCGCTCTCTATTATTGGAGAGTAAAACTATCCAATCACAATCCACCCGAAAGGACAGCTCATGCCGTCCGCCCAAGACATCATCCTCATCGGCATCCTGTTGCTCGCGCTCGTCACGGTCGAGAGCGGCGGGTACTTCCTCACTCGGGTCGTGCGCGGCCACGTGCCGGTGAACGGCCTGCAGCAGGGATTCTTCCGCGCCGGCCACGCCCATGCCGCGGTGCTCCTCGTGCTCTCGATCGCGATCCTCGCGGTCATCGGCCACGCGGCGCTCGACGGCTTCTGGCTGTGGCTCGCCCGCACCGGCGTGCCGATCGCGGCAATCCTCATGCCGGCCGGGTTCTTCCTCTCGGTCACGGGCCGCGACCCGCAGCGCCCGAACCGCCTCATCGTGCTCCTCTGGGTCGGGGTCGCCGTGCTCACGGCCGCGCTCATCACGGCAGGCATCGGGCTCATCGCCGGCGGTATCGCGGCGCTCTGAGGTCAGCGGTACGCTCGCCACATGGGCATTCCGCAGCGATTCTCCCTCGTCACCCTCGGGGTCGCCGACGTCGAAGCGGCGACGGCGTTCTACCACCGCATCGGCTGGCACGAGGCGCGGTCGTCGGTGCCGGGCGAGGTCTCGTTCTTCGCGACGCCGGGCGGTGTGCTCGCCCTGTGGGAGACGGCCGAGCTCGCGAAGGATGCCGCCCTCCCCACATTCCACGCGAACGCGCCGCATTTCCGAGCCGTCGCCATCGCCATCAACTTCGCCTCGCGCGAGGAGGTCGATGATGCCGTCGGCGACTGGGTCCTCGCCGGCGGGCAGATCTCCAAGCGTGCCGCGAACACGGCGTGGGGCGGCTACACCGCCTACGTCGCCGATCCCGACGGCAATCTCTGGGAGCTCGCGCACAACCCGGGCTGGCCGCTCGACGAGCGAGGACTGCCGCAGATCGGCGACGCCTGAGGCGAGGCATCCGGTCGTGCATCACCCCCGGTCAGGGGTGACCTCGCGGCGCATCTAGACTGGAATCCGTGACTTCAGAGGAATCCGTCGACGTCGTGCTCATCGGTGGTGGCATCATGAGTGCCACGCTCGGCTCCCTCATCTCGCAGCTGCAGCCCGACTGGAGCATCCGCGTCTACGAGCGCCTGGGCGAGGTGGCCCAAGAGAGCTCGAACGCCTGGAACAACGCCGGCACGGGCCACGCCGCGCTCTGCGAGCTGAACTACATGCCCGAGGCGCCCGATGGCACGGTGAGCGCGGCCAAGGCCGTCTCGATCAACGAGCAGTTCCAGATCAGCCGGCAGTACTGGGCGTACCTCGTCGCGACCGGGGCGCTGCCCGAGCCGCACAACTTCATCAACTCGACCCCGCACATGACGTTCGTCAAGGGCAAGGCGAACATCGAGTACCTGAAGAAGCGCGTCGAGGCGCTGCGGAACGAGCCGCTCTTCCCCGACCTGGAGTACACCGAAGACCTCGAGCGTATCGCCCAGTGGACCCCGCTCCTCGCGAAGAAGCGCAACCCCAAGCAGAAGGTCGCCGCCACCCGCGTGGCCTCGGGCACCGACGTCGACTTCGGTGCACTCACGAAATACCTCTTCGCCGACATGGAGCGTCGCGGCGCGACCGTGCAGACGAACCACCAGGTCACCTGGCTCAAGCGCCAGAAAGACGGCCGATGGAAGCTCCGCGTGCGGCACCTCGTGGGCCAGACGCCGAAGATCACCTACGCCAGGTTCGTGTTCGTCGGCGCGGGCGGCGGCGCGCTCGCGTTGCTCCAGCACTCCGGCATCCCCGAGATCAGGGGCTTCGGCGGCTTCCCGATCTCAGGTCAGTTCCTCCGCACCACGAACCCGAAGGTCGTGGCGCAGCACCAGGCGAAGGTCTACGGCAAGGCCGCCGTCGGTGCGCCGCCGATGTCGGTGCCGCACCTCGACACCCGCGTCGTCGACGGCGAATCCGCACTGCTCTTCGGCCCCTACGCCGGGTTCACGCCGAAGTTCCTGAAATCGAGCACCTGGTTCGACCTGCCGTTCTCGATCCGGCTGCACAACCTCGGCCCGATGCTGCAGGTCGGGCTCAAGAACTTCGACCTTGTGAAGTACCTCGTCTCCGAGCTGCTCGCCTCGCGCCAGAAGAAGATGGCCGCCCTTCGCGAGTTCATGCCGACTGCGAAAGACCGCGACTGGGAGCTCATCACCGCCGGCCAGCGAGTGCAGGTCATGAAGAAAGATCCGGAGAAGGGCGGGGTGCTCCAGTTCGGCACCGAGCTCATCACCGGCGCCGACGGCACGATCGCGGGGCTCCTCGGCGCTTCGCCGGGGGCGTCGACGGCCGCGCCGATCATGCTCGATGTGCTCGCCCGCTGCTTCCCCGACCGCTTCCTCGGCTGGGAGCCGAAGCTCCGTCAGATGATCCCGAGCTTCGGCCGGCAGCTGTCGGCCGAGCCCGCCGTCGCCGAAGCATCCCTCACCGAGACCGCGAAGCTGCTCGAGCTCACCGCGTAGAACCCGCAGGGTGCTTGTCTTCGGGGCGCGACCTCTGCTAACGTCGACTCCGCTATGAAGTGAGCACATCCCATCGTCCCGCGCCTGAGGCGCCGTTGACTGCAGGGTGTGCTCTTTTCACTGATCGCGACAGTGTCGATCGCACCCTTTCACGACGGCGAATGCCCGGCGGGATCAACCCTTCGCTCCCGGGTCGCCGCCCGCACCTTCGTGCCGCCGGCGTGCCGTTCGGTGCATCGTTCGTGCCCGCCCGCCCTCGGCGGTGACGGCCGGCGACCCGGGAGCACTCGTGAAAGGGCGTCCCCATGGCGCTACACGTCTCCCATTCCCAACATCTCCGCGCCGACGGACTCTCGGTCTCCTACCCCGAGCGGCGCATCTTCACCGACCTCGCCTTCGCGGTCGCGCCGGGTCATCGGCTCGGTCTCATCGGCGAGAACGGCGTGGGCAAGTCCACGTTGCTCCGACTCGTCGCGAGCGGTGATGAGCGAGCGGATGCCGAATCCGCCGCCGCCTTCGCCGACGCCCACGTCGCGGGCCGCATCTCGCGGCCTCGGCGCACGGGGCTCCTCGCGCAAGAACTGCCGTTCCACCCGCACGAGCGCGTCGGCGAGGTGCTCGAGGCGGCGCTCGCCGAGGTGCGCGCCATCGAGCGGGAGCTCGACGCCGCGGCATCCGCGCTCGCACACGACGAGTCCGTGGCATCCGCGAACCGCTATTCGGCGGCACTCGACGCGGCCGAACGCGCCGAGGTGTGGTCGGCCGAGTCGCGGCGCGACGAGCTGCTCGAGGGCCTCGGCGTCGCCGGGCTGGGCCTCGAGCGGGCGATCGGCGAGCTCTCCGGCGGCCAGCGCAGCCGGTTCGCGCTCGCGGCGCTGCTGCTCGGGGCTCCCGACGCGCTCCTGCTCGACGAGCCGACGAACCATCTCGACGACGACGCCGCGGCCTTCCTCGAGGGCCGGCTCCGCGAGTGGCGCGGACCGGTGATGTTCGCGAGCCACGATCGGGAGTTCCTCGATCGGGTCGCGACCGGGCTCCTCGACCTCGATCCGGGCCGCGCGGGCGCGCTCGCCCTCTCGGCCTCGGGTGCGGCAAACGGTTCGACTCGCGACGACGCGCTCGCGGCCGCCGGAGGCACCATCTTCGGTGGCGGCTTCAGCGAGTTCCTCATGGTGAAGGCCGAGGAACAGGAGCGGTGGCGACGGCAATACGAGGCCGAACAGGATGAGCTGAAGCGACTCCGCCTCGGCGTCGTCGAGACGGCACGCAACGTCTCGCACGGCCGCGCGCCGACCGACAACGACAAGTACCTCAAGCATTTCAAGCGGGGGAAGGTCGATCAGGCGGTATCGCGCCGCGTGCGCAACGCCGAGCTGCGCCTCGACACGCTCGAACGGGAGCAGGTGCGAAAGCCGCCGGCCCCCTTGGAGTTCGCGGGCATCCCGTCGGGCTCCCAAGCGCTCGAGGAGGCGTCGGGGCTGCTGCTGCAACTCTCGGATGTCGCGGTCGCCGGTCGCCTCGAACTCGACGCGCTGCAGGTGGCGCCGCTCACGCGGCTGCTCGTCACGGGCGCGAACGGCGCGGGCAAGTCGACCCTGCTCGGCGTGCTCGCGGGCACGCTTAGGGTCGACCGCGGCATCGTGCACCGGCGCAAGGGGCTGCGCGTCAGGCTCCTCGAGCAAGATGTGCGGTTCGCCGATCCGGATGCCTCGCCTCGTCGCCTCTACGAACAAGCGCTCGGTGAGCGACGCGCCGAGCAGGTTCCGCTCGCGAGCCTGGGACTCATCGCTCCACGCGACGAGAGCCGCCCCGTCGGCGCGCTCTCGGTGGGGCAGCAACGGAGGCTCGCGCTCGCGCTCGTGATCGCTCGGCCGCCGCACGTGTTCCTGCTCGACGAGCCGACGAACCATCTCTCGCTCGGGCTCGCGACCGACCTCGAGGAGGCGCTCGGCGCCTACCCCGGTGCGGTCATCATCGCGAGCCACGACCGCTGGCTGCGCCGCCGCTGGGCGGGGGAGCGCCTCGCTCTCGAGGCGGGGCGACCTGCTGGTGCGGAGCTGGAGCAACAGGTCGCCAAGGCGTGACGCGCCGGCCGGCCGCGCTCGCCCCGGCCGCCCCCGCGCGTCGCTGTGAGGCCGTCCACGGTGCGGATGAACCGGTGCGGATGCCTCGGCCGAGCCGCGGCGCGCCGGGGCATCCGCTTGCCGTTCATTCGAACATGTGTTCGAATGTCGGTATGAGGTGGAGCGGGCAGGAACTCGGCGTGGAGCAGTCCGACGCATTGCCCGGGCTCGCAAAGCTCAACAATCTCGTGCGCTCGGTGCAGACCCCCGATTTCGCCGGGGTGACCTTCCACGAAGTGCTCGCGAAGTCGGCGCTCAACAAGGTGCCCGGCCAGTCCGCGATGCCCTTCGGCTGGACCATCAACCCCTACCGGGGCTGCACCCATGCTTGTGCCTATTGCCTGCATCCCGAGACCTCGATCACGATGGCCGACGGTCGACAGCAGCCGCTGTGGTCGGTCGAGGTCGGCGACGAAGTGCTCGGAACGCATGTGGTCGACGGGTTTCGCAGGTACACGGCCTCGAAAGTTCTCGCGAAGTGGGAATCGCGCAAGCGCGCGTACCGCGTATCACTCGCCGACGGCACCGAGCTCATCGCAAGCGGCGATCACCGATTCCTGACGAACCGAGGGTGGAAGTATGTGACGGGCGCGATGTTCGGCCCCGGGCAGCGCCCTTACCTCACCACGGCGAACTCGCTGATCGGGTTCGGGAGCCGAGGCGTCGGTCGCGCCCCATCCGTGCTGTCCGACGAGTACGTCCGCGGCTACCTCTCCGGGATGATCCGGGGCGACGGAATGATGCTCCGTCGCACTTATCCGCGAAGTCGTGGCGGATCGTATGTCGCACACCACTTCCGGCTCGCCCTCGCCGATGAAGAGGCACTCGCAAGATCGCGCATGTATCTCGCGACCGTCGGTGTCTCGACGAATCAATTCCCCTTCTCGGGAGCCACCGAGACGCGTCGAGCCATGACCGCGATCCGCACGAGTCGTCGTGCAGATTTCGACGCGATCACGGAGGTGATCGCATGGCCGCCGATCCGTTCACGGGAGTGGCACGCCGGTTTCCTTGGCGGGGTGTTCGATGCTGAAGGATCGTGTTCACGCAGCGTCCTCCGCATCTCCAATTCCGATGAGGCGATTCTGCACTCGATTGAGGTCGCGCTCGCTGTGTTCGGGATCCCGTTCATCCGAGAAGCACCTCACCTCAATGGGGTCGCGAATATACGGATCACGGGCGGGTTGTCGTCACGGAACGCCTTCTTCGCAATCGCACAGCCAGCGATCACGCGAAAACTGCAACTTGTCGGGGCCATGGTGAAGACCACCGCCGACCTCAGCATCGCAGCTATCGATGATCTCGGCCAAGACGTCGACATGCTCGACATCACCACGACGACGGGGGACTTCATTGCGAACGGAGTCGTCAGCCACAACTGCTTCGCGCGGCCCACGCACACGTACCTCGACCTCGACGCCGGCGACGACTTCGATCGCCAGATCATCGTGAAGGTGAACGTCGCCGACGTGCTGCGCACCGAGCTCGCGAAACCGTCGTGGAAGCGCGACGCGGTGGCGCTCGGCACGAACACCGATCCATACCAGCGAGCCGAGGGCCGATACACGCTCATGCCGGGCATCATCGACGCGCTCGCCACGAGCGGCACGCCGTTCAGCATCCTCACGAAGGGCACGCTGCTGCGCCGCGATCTTCCGCTCATCGCCGAGGCGGCCAAGCTCGTGCCCGTCGACGTCGCCATGTCGATCGCGATCTATGACCACGAGCTGCAGCAATCGGTCGAGCCGGGCACGCCCAGTGCGAAGGCGAGGCTCGCGACGGTCTCGGCGGTTCGGGAGGCCGGCCTCGATTGCGCGGTCTTCCTGATGCCGATCCTGCCGTACCTCACTGATTCGAAGGCGCACCTCGACGATGCCTTGCGGCAGGCGAAGTCCGCCGGCGCCACGAGTGTGCTCTACACCGCGTTGCATCTCAGGGCCGGCGTGAAACCGTGGTTCATGCAGTGGCTGGAACGAGAACACCCTGAGCTCGTGCCGAAGTATCGGTCGATGTACTACGGCAACAATGCCTACGCGCCGAAGGCGTACCGGCGCTGGCTCGGCGAACGGATCCATCCGCTCATCAGGGCTCACGGGCTCGAGCGAGGTCGCGAAGATCCGGTCACGGGCGGCATCCGCTCGACCGCGCTCACCGGGGGAGCGGCCGTCGAGCTTCCCGAGGTCTTCGGCAGTCCGGCGGATCCCGCAGCCCTCTTCTGAGGTGCTCCGCCGGCCTGATCGCGGCACGGCGACGGCGCGGCGACGGCGCGGCGAGCTCGTGGGCTGCGCCGGCCGCCCACAAACTGGGATAATCCGCAGAAGCCCGAAGGCAGATCGTCGGTCTCGGGTGGAAGCAAGGGGGAGGAACCCGATGACGTTGGGCTTGCCCGGCCACCTCGCGCGCGATTCGATGAGCCGCGCCCTCGTCACCGCGGGCCACTTCGCGGCCTTCACGTGTCTTGCAGCAGCCGCGACCGTCGCAATCGTCTCGGCGATCGTCTTCGGCGACATCGACGACTGGGCGGCGTTCATCCTCACCGTCGCCATGGCCGTATTCCTCGTCGCCGTCTCCATCTTCCCGACCGTGACGCTCACCGTCGTCTACCTGGTCGTCGGTGCGGCCGTCGTGTGCGCACTCACCGTCATCGTCATGGGCCCCGACGGGGGATTCGCGAACACGAACAATGCGCTCAGCGCGCTCCCGCTCATCGCGCTGCTCCTCGTCGGTGGCGCGGGGAGCGGTTCGGTGACCGCACTCGTGTGGGCAGCACTCGGGTACGGCCTCGGCGAGGCAGCGACCTTCCTCGGGGTCGCGCTCGTCGGCGGCACGTACGCGCCGAACCTGGCCGCGGCGGGTGCGTTCGGGCTCGTCGTCATCGTGCGCACCTTCGACGGGTTGAGCCGACGATCGGATTCGCGCCAAAACGCCGGGCTGCATCGCGCGAGCCAGCAGTCGCATGAACTCGAGATCCGTCACGACTACGAGCTCCGCGCCACCGCCAGACTTCACGACACCGCGCTCAGCCACCTCGTCGCGATCGCCGCTGCGGGCTCGGGGCCCGTCGACGAACGGCTGCGCGTGGGCATCCGGCAGGACCTCGGCCTCATCGTCGGCCGCGACTGGGTGACCGATCACGCCGAGACCAATGGTTCGGGCGACATCGGGGCGCGAGCGGGTGCCCGCCCACCGGCATCCGTCGACGTGGAACGACTGCCGTACGCCGTGGCGGCGGCGGCCAATGCCGGGCTCGAGGTTCGCGTGACCGGTGACCTCGCGGTGCTCGGCGCGCTCGGACCCAGGCGAGCTGCTGCGCTCGATGCGGCCGTGGCCCAATGTCTCATCAACGTCGCGCGGCACGCCGGCGTCGACGAGGCCGAGGTCGCCGTGGGGCTCGGCGGCGGCGAGGTGACGGTCGCCGTCATGGACAGCGGGGTGGGCTTCGACGAACAGGAGGTGCCCCAAGATCGCATCGGGTTGCGCACCTCGATCCGCGCCCGCATCGAGCAGGAGCAGGGCGCCGTGCGCCTCTGGTCGACGAAGGGCATCGGCACGACGATCGTCTTGACCGTGCCGGAGGGCGGCGAATGAGCGCGAGAATGCGCCTGACGCAGCAGGAGGCCGACCCGATCGGCGGCATCACGGCCGCGCCCATCGTCTGGGTCGGCGCGGTGCTGGCGGTCGGTGCCGCGATCGCGCTGACGTGGCTCCACTGGAGTGAAGTGAGCTGGCCGGTGGCCGCCGTGCTCGCGATCGCGCTCGTCGCTGCTGCCGGCATCGCCGCCGCGATCTCCGCGTCACCGGCCCGGGCGCCGTTCACGACCGACCGGCTCTGGCTCGTGGTTGCGTTCGGAGTCGGTGCGGCGATCGCCGAGTACGTGAGCACGATCGGCGCCGACACGTATCTCTACGACAACTTCGGACCGGCCGTGATCGGACTGCTCATCCTCTCCGTCGCACCGTATTGCACCTGGGCGTCGCTTGTGCTGGCCGGGGTGATGGCGTCGGCAGTGCTCTCGATCCTCGTGATCGGCACGTCGACGTACATTGCCACGATCGCTCCGATCGGCGCCGTCATCGCCGTGAACTCCGCGCCGACGCTCGCGATGTCGGCGGCCGCGGCTGGCTACGCGTATTCGATCGTCGGCGAGACGCTGAGATGGCAGCGCGAAGCGAATCGGGCCGCGCTGCAGCGCGATGCCGAGTTGCGCGCCGGCATCGCGCGTTCGGTGCAGCAGAGCCGGGTCTCGGTGCTCGGGCGTGAGGTGCTCCCGTTCCTCGCCGGTGTGATGACCGCCGATCGCATCTCGGTGGCCGACGCCGATCGTGCCCGCGAACTCGCCGAGGCGTTGCGTCGAGCGCTGAAGGCCGGCATCGAGTCCACGTGGCTCGACGACCTCGCCGCGAACGTGCAGCAGAGCCGGGGTGTCGAGACCGTCGTCGTCGATCCCGCGGGAGCGGCGGCCGATCTCGATGGCGACCAGCGCTCTGCGCTCACCGCCCTCATCTCGTGGCTCGGCGATGCTTCGCGCTCGACCGCGATCCGTGTCGTGTTCGGTCGTGACGGCGAACGCCGCAAGATCACCCTGACGACTCAGAGCGGCGCAGCCCCGCCGTCGCGTCGTGAGCTCGAGCGGTTCGTCGTCGTGGCACGTGCGGTCGCATTACGCGCGGAATCGACCCAAACGCGAGAGAATGTCACGGTGGAGTTCAGTTATGTCGCCGAATGAGTCCCAGGCGACCAACCCGTACCGACTCGCGCTGCTCGACGATCACGGACTCATCGTCGACAGCCTCGCCCGATGGTTCGAAGATAGCGCGCCCGATTTCGACGTCGTGGTGCGCGCGACCAGCTGGATGGAGCTGATCAGGAGCCCCGAGTTCCCCGTCGATCTCGTGCTGATGGACCTGCAGCTCGGCGACACTGTCTCGATCGAATCGCGCATCCGCGCGTGCCGGGCTGCGGGTGCGAAGGTGCTCGTCGTCACCGCGCTCGACGACGACGAGTCGCGCGAACGATCGCTCGCAGCCGGCGCGGCGGGATTCGTGTCGAAAACCCTCCCGGCCGACGAGCTTGTCGAGATGGCGCGGCGAGCGGTCCGCGGAGAGCGGCTGCCGCGGCATCCGTCACGAACTACCACAGGTCACAGCAGACACTCGTCCGACCCGGCGACGAAACCCGTCGATGCGCCCGTGGGCGTGCACCTCAGCCCCGCCGAGGAGCGAGCGCTGCGGTACTACGTCCAGGGCCTCAGTACTCTTGAGGTGAGCCGCCGCATGGACGTCGGATACGAGACGGCGAAGACCTACCTCCGGCGCGTTCGCGAAAAGTACGCGAAGGCCGACCGCCCTGCGAGCCGCAAGTCGGAGCTGATCCGCCGTGCGGCGGAGGATGGATACCTCGAATAGATGGCGAAGCTGTACTTCCGCTATGGGGCGATGAACTCCGGCAAGTCGACGGCATTGCTCCAGGCGGCGTTCAACTACGAGGAACGAGGCCATCGAGTACTGCTCGCGAAGCCGGCGATCGACACCAAGGGCGACCGCCACATCGTCTCGCGGCTCGGCAACGTGCGTGAGGTCGACTTCACGATCGAGCCAGACACCGGGGTCATCGAGCGATTCCAGCAGCACCGCACGCGAGTGATCGAAGACCACGGCCGTGACGTGAGTTGCCTGCTCATCGACGAGGCGCAGTTCCTGAGCTCCGACCAGGTCGACGACTTGCTGCGCATCGCGCTCCTCGACGACATCCCGGTGCTCGCCTACGGCATCCGCACCGACTTTCAGACCGTCGCCTTTCCCGGCAGCAGGCGGCTCCTCGAGATCTCGCACAGCCTCGAGGAGCTGAAGACCATCTGCCGCTGCGGCCGCAAGGCGATCTTCAACGCTCGCCTCATCGACGGCCGCTTCGTCTTCGATGGGGTCCAGGTGGCGATCGACGGAGCGGATGTCACCTATGAGTCGCTCTGCGGCGTGTGCTATCTCGAGGAGAGCGGTGGCGTGCTGAACGGCCGGCACTGAGCGGCAACGCGCGGAGCGGATGCTGCGCGCCCGCCGAAAATGGGCGTACAATCTATCCTCCGCCCGCCCCATTTCGGGGGGCATTTGGCTGACTGGCCTCTCGCGAACGTATGCCGACGGGTAACCTTTCGAGTAGTTCGCCTGATGGCGGGCCATATCGGCCCCACGACGGCCGGCGGCGGAGGTACTTCATGACCTTGACGCGGCAGTCGACGACCGACTCTCCAGCAGCGGCCGTCGCAACGTGGCAGCGCGCGTACGCGTCTCGCCTGCTCATCAGCGACCTCATCGTGATCGTCGTCGCGGTCTACGGTTCGCAACTCCTTCGCTTCGGAACGAACGAGCGGACGGTCATCATCCCGGGCCTGCAGGACGCAGACATCACGATGACCTACACGCTCATGTCGGCGATCCTCGTGGTCGGCTGGTTTCTCTCCCTCTCGCTCTTCGCCACGCGCGACGGCACGGTCATCGGCACGGGGACGGCCGAGTACAAGCGCATCGCCGATGGCACGATCCGGTTGTTCGCCCTGCTCGCCATCGGCGCGTTCCTGCTGCAGTCCGAGATCGGTCGCGGCTACCTCCTCGTGGCGTTGCCGCTCGGCCTCGCGCTCCTGTTGCTCTCGCGGTGGCTGTGGCGGAAGTGGCTCGTACGCCGTCGTGCGACGGGGGCGTACTCGCATCGTGCGATCCTCATGGGGGAGCGCCAGAAGTCGGTGCACGTGGCGCAGCAGATGGCGCGCGACGGCAGCTCCGGCATCGAGATCGTCGGCGCCATCACCGAGCATGGCGGGGCCCAGCGGCAGCTCGCGCCCGGCATTCCCGTGCTCGGCGACTACGCGAACTTCGCTCAGGTGCTCGAGGACGCCCGCGCCGACACCATCGTCTTCACCGGTGCCGACACCATCGATCCGCGTGGCATGCGCGAGCTCGGCTGGCAGCTCGAGGCCACGTCGACCATCCTCATCGTGGCTCCGGCGCTGACGGATGTCGCGGGCCCGCGCATCCACGCCCGCCCGGTGGCCGGGCTCCCGCTCATCCAGGTCGACTATCCCAAGTTCACGGGTCGTAAGTATGCGGCCAAGCGCGCGTTCGACCTGGTGATCTCGTCGCTCGCGCTCGTCGTGCTGAGCCCGGTGTTCCTCGTGATCGGGCTGCTGGTGCGGAATGGCAGTCGGGGTCCCGTGTTCTACCTGCAGGAGCGGGTTGGGCTCAACGGCAGACGGTTCCGCATGCTGAAGTTCCGGTCGATGGTGGTCGACGCCGAGGCGCAGCTGCCCTCGCTCCTCGACCGCTCCGAGGGCAGTGGGGTGCTCTTCAAGCTGAAGGCCGACCCGCGTGTGACTCGCATCGGTGCTGTGCTGCGCCGATACAGCCTCGACGAGCTCCCGCAGCTCGTGAACGTGCTGCTGGGTGACATGTCGCTCGTCGGGCCCCGCCCGCCACTCGCGTCCGAGGCCGAGAGGTACGACGAGAGGACGCGCCGTCGCCTGCTGGTGCGGCCGGGCATCACGGGCCTGTGGCAGACGCAGGGTCGCTCCGATCTGTCGTGGGAGGACAGCGTGCGGCTCGATCTCTACTATGTCGAGAACTGGTCGCTGACCGGCGACATCATCGTGCTCTACCGCACGGTCCGAGCGGTCGCTCGAGCCGAGGGCGCCTATTGACGGGCGGTGCGCGGCGTGCGCGAGGCGTGCACTCGGGTTTGTGCGTCTAGGCTAGGCCCTCGTGACGAATCGAGAGTTCAGTTCCGTGTCCGACTCCGGCCGCCAGCGCTCGCGGTCGAAGAAGAAGCGACGTTCGCGCCGGGTCGTTCACGCGATCGTCTGGCCGCTGCTCGCGCTCGTCGTCGTCGGAGGCGGGTTCGCCGCGTTGACGCTCTTCAACGATGCGATGTCGGTGCGTGCCGACCTCGAGGCCGCGCGCACCTCGATCTCCGAATTCCAGAGCGCAGCGACGGCCCGCGAGCTCGACCGGCTGCAGCCGATTGCCGATGATCTAGCGGCATCCGCTGATGCTGCTGTCGACCCCACGGCGTCGCCGACCTGGCGCATGGGCGAGCTGATCCCGGTCGTCGGCGAGAATCTCCGCGCGGTGCGCGTGATCGCCGAGGGCGTCGACGAGGTGTCGACGGAGATCGTGAACCCGGCCGTCGGGCTGATCGGCTCCTTCGGGCTGCAGCGCGACGAGGCGACCGGCGGCTTCGATCTCGCGCCGCTGCGTGAGGCGACCGAGATCACCGCCACCGCCGATCGGGTCGTCACCGACCTGCACGAGAGGGTGCAGTCGATCGACACGGATGCCACGATCGGTCAGGTCTCGGAGGCCGTCGTCGAGTTCGAGCAGATGCTCGGCTCGGCGCAGCAGACCATCCCGCAGCTGAACGGCGCCCTGGCGGGCGTCGGCGCGCTGCTCGGCGTCGACGGACCGAAGAACGTCGTACTCGCGTTCTTGAACAATGCCGAGGCCGCGGCGCTCGGCGGCGGGCCGGCATCCCAGACCCTGGTGCAGGTCGACAACGGCACGGTCGACATCGCACGACAGGTGTCGAGCAACGACTTCCTCAACCGCACCCCGCTCGACATCCAGGTCGATGAAAGCGCGAGCCAGCTCTACAACGACATCTTCTTCAACCAGAACAATGCGTCGACGAGCCGGCCCGACTTCCCGACCGCGGCGCAGTTCATCACGGCGCACTGGCAGCGTGAGCAGGGTCTCACGCCTGACGTCGTCGTGTCGATCGATCCCATCGCCCTCTCGCGCTTGCTCGAGGTCACGGGGCCGGTCACGCTGACCGACGGCGAGCAGCTCGACAGCGGCAACGTCGTCTCGAAACTGCTCAACGAGGCGTACTTCAGGTACCCCGAAGGCGGTGCGGAGTCCGACGCCTACTTCGCCGCCGCGGCATCCGCGGTTTTCGATCGCATCATGTCGGCCGACTATGACATCTATGACATGGGCCAAGCCGTCATCGACGCCGCGAACCGCGGCACGCTCATGATGTGGAGTGCCGACCCCGCCGTCCAGCAGCTCTTCGACGACACGCGACTGCAGGGCGTGCTGCCGAAGACCAACGTCGGCGCCACGGTGCTCGGCATCTACTTCCGCGACCGTTCGTCGTCGAAGATCGACTACTACTTGCACAGCGAGGCGACGATCACGACCGACACCTGCACGCCCGATGCGCCGAGCTACACGGTCGAGACGCGCCTATGGTTCGACATCCCGGGCGACATCGAGCTGCCCCCTTACGTCGACAGCGGGCTGTATGACTTCTACCGCACCGAGGTGTTCCTCTACGGACCCGCCGGCGGCACGACCATCGCGGTCGAGGTTCCCGAGTCCGGCCTCCAGACCGTGACCGGCCCGTCGGTCGTCGACCTGGGTCGACCGGCAGAGAAGTTCACGGTTGACCTCGTGAACGGCCAGACCGCGGTGGTGCGCGCGACCTTTGCCGGTACGCCCGGCCCCGGCCCCACCGAAGTTCGCGCCACGCCGATGATCAACCCCACTACCGTCACCATGGCCGAGGCGCCCTGCGGCTGACCCCGAACAGTGGACCGTCCACTTGACCCTTTGCCGGGCCAAGAGAGGCCGGTTCTCCGGCGATAGGAGTGCACTCGATTTGACAACCGTCGGGCCCACAGGCATGGTGTGGAGACGCTATAGGGGCCAGCGTATGCGCGATCAACGAGTGATTCTGCGGGAGACATCGAACTCGTTGTTCGTAACCTCCTCGTAATCCATCGTGTTGCGGAGGGTCATCTGTGGCTGCCATCATGGCGACACGTGGCAACAACGGGGGGCGCGGCCACGGCTGCGTCTCGGGCAGGAGGAGCAGTGGAACTGCACGACTATATCCGCGTGCTGCGAAAAAGCTGGGTCACCATCGTGGCGCTGACGCTCGTCGGAATCGGCGTCGCGGCAGCGTACGCGCTGCTGCAGACGCCGAACTACAGCACCTCGGCGAAGGTCTTCGTGTCGACGTCGAACAGCGGCAGCGTCTCCGAGCTGGCGCAGAGCAACAACTTCTCACAGCAACGAGTCAAGACGTACACCAGCCTCGTGACCACGCCGATGGTGCTCTTGCCGGTCGTCGACGAGTTGAAGCTCGACCTGACCGCCGGTCAACTCTCGAGGCTCGTGACCGCCTCGGTTGCGCCGGACACGACGCTCATCGAGATCACGGTCGGCAACAAGGACCCCGAGCTCGCGGCTGAGATCGCCACTGCGGTCTCGGAGAGCCTCACCCTGATCGTGCAGTCGATCGATTCGCCCGCGGCAGGCATTGAGACCGAGGCCACCGCCTCGCCCGTGCGACTCACGCTCGTGCAGCCGGCGACAGTGCCGCAGCGACCGGTGAGCCCGAACGTGCCGCTCTACATCGCTCTCGGCGCGCTCGTGGGCCTCGCGCTGGGCGTCGGGCTCGCAGTGCTCCGTGAGATGCTCGACACGCGAATCCGCAATGAGCGCGATGTACAGCACATCACCGACGTGCCGATCATCGGCGGGATCGTCTTCGACCCCAAGGCTAAGGAGCGTCCGCTCATCGTGCAGGCCGACCCGCACTCGCCGCGGGCCGAGTCGTTCCGCACGCTGCGCACGAACCTCCAATTCCTCGACACCGACCGCACCCGGCGCATGTTCGTCGTGACGTCGTCGATCCAGTCCGAGGGCAAGTCCACCACGGCCGCGAACCTCGCCATCGCGGTCGCCGATTCGGGTGCCCGTGTGCTGCTCGTCGACGCCGACCTTCGCCGCCCGAAGGTCGCCGACTACATGGGCATCGAGGGCGCGGTGGGTCTCACCGACTTGCTCATCGGGCGCGCCGAGCTACAGGATGTCGTGCAGCGCTGGGGTCGAAACAACCTGTTCGTGCTGCCCGCCGGCAGCGTTCCGCCGAACCCGAGTGAGCTCCTGGGCTCGACGGCGATGGTGTCGACCATCGAGGAGCTGGGCCGGGCATTCGACGTCGTGCTGTTCGACGCGCCGCCGCTCCTGCCGGTGACCGACGCCGCGGTGCTCACCCGCAGTGTCGGCGGTGCCATCGTCGTCGTCTCCGCGGGCCGGGCGCACCGGGCACACCTCGAGGGTGCGATCGCGGCCCTCGCCAACGTCGACGCGCAGATATCCGGCATCGTCCTGACGATGCTGCCCACCAAGGGGCCTGATGCCTACGGCTATGGCCGCTATGGCTATGGCTATGGCTACGGCTACGCCTCCTCCGCCGCCGAGACGGAGAGCCCGCGCAGCGCGAAGGCGGCCGCGAAGGCGGCCGCGAAGAATGGCGTTGGCGTGTGAGCCTCTCGATCCTCGTCGTCTGCACGGGCAACGTGTGCCGTTCGCCGTTGGCCGAGCAACTGCTCGCGGCGCGCTTCGCGGATGCCGGCTTCGACGCGACCGTATACAGCGCGGGCACGGCCGCGCTCGTCGGCGAGCCCATGCCGGTCCAGGCGGTCGCGCTCTCGACGCGCTATGGGGGCGTTCCCGGCAATCATGTGGGCGTGCAGCTCACTCAGCAGCTCGTCGACGCCGCCGACCTCGTGCTCACCGCCTCTCGCGAACACCGCGCGGCGGTGGCGTCCATGGTTCCGAGGGCTGCCCGGCGCTCGTACACGCTGCGCGAGTTCGCGCGCATCGTGCAATTCCTCGAGCAGGATCCCGATGGCTTCGTGAGCCTTGCCGAGGCCTCGTCACCGCTCGAGATCATCGGTGCCGTCTCGACGAACCGAGGATTCGCCACACGGCCCAACTTGGCGATCAACGACGACGTGGTCGACCCGTTTGGGCGTTCTTCCGAGGTCTACGAAGAGTCCGGCCGCGTCATCGAGGCCGCGGTCACCGCGATCGTGCGGGCCTTCACCGCAGTGTCGAGGACGGGCCGTGGTGACGCAGCGTAAGCGGAAGCGAGGCGAATCGTGGCCGAGCTGGTGGGCCTTCGGTGTCATCGCTGCGCTCGTGCTGGTGGATGTCGTGCTCGTCTCGATGGCGCTCGCCTCGACGCGGCCGTCTGACGCGAGCGGCGCGGATGGTGTCGCCGCGCCCCTGACCACGTCGTCGGCGAGCGTGATCGCAACGCCGACGCCGACGCCGACGCCCACGCCCACGCCGACACCCTCGGCCGCACCGACGCCCGAAGCGAGCTCAGTCGCGGCGCAGTCGGTCGTGTTGAGCGGGGTCGATGACCTGGTCGCCTACCGTGCGGTCACCGGCGCGTGCCCCGACACCGCGGCACTCCTCGAGGTGACGGTCGACGGGGGCGCCACCTGGAATGCTGCGGCCCCCGCCGACGCACGCTCGATCCAGTCGATCACCGATACGACGGAAGAATTGTCGATCATCGCACGCGACCCCGGGTCGTGCGCGCCGGTTGTGCACCGCAGTTTTGTGCAGGGTGCCGACTGGGTTGCCGTCGACGATCTCGGCTCGCGCTGGTATCTCGATGCTGAGCAGGTCGTCTCACCGGGGGGCGCCGTGTCGACGCCGTGTGGCCGTCCGGTGCAGCTCGCCGTGCGGTCTCCTTCAGAGGCGGCCGTGTTGTGTGAGAACGCGACGGTGTCGGTGACGACGGATGCGGGCGCGGCATGGGCCACTTCGGCACCGGTGCCAGGTGCGGCATCCGTGGCGACCGGCGGCGCCGGCTATCTCGTGGCGGTCGCCCACCGCGATGGGTGCGACGGTGCACAGGTCGTGTCGCTCTCCGCCGAGCTCGCGCCGGGCGCGCCGGGTGCCTGTATCGCTGCGAATGCCGCCGAAGGAGCGACGGTGATCGCGGCCGCATCCAGCGGCGTGCTGTGGTACTGGTCGGGCGACGTGGTCGCTCGTTCGTCTGATGGAGGTGCGACGTGGTCACCATGACGTCAACCACGCGGATGGTTTCGGCGGGTCGGGTGCCCACAGCCAAATGGCCGGAGGTGCTCGCGACCCGAGTGGCGATCACCGACCTCGCTGTGCTCGTCTGGGTGGTGTTCGGCACGCAGATCGCGTGGCTCGGGCTCGACAGTAGGGCGGTCGGTTTCAGCGGTTACCGTGGCGACATCGTCATCAGCTACACGATGGTGTCGCTGCTCATCATCGCCGGTTGGATGGTTGCGCTCGAACTCTTCGACACCCGATCGGTGCGCGTGCTCGGCGTCGGCACGCAGGAATATCGTGCGATCGCCGACTCGGCCATCCGACTCTTCGGCATCGTGGCGATCATCGCCTTCCTCTTCAAGCTCGATCTCGCCCGCGGGTACATTCTGATCTCGTTCCCGCTCGGCCTGCTGACCCTGCTGTTCTCCCGGTGGATCTGGCGCCAGTGGCTCGGCGTCAAGCGCCGGAACGGCGAGTACTCGTCGAAAGTGCTGCTCGTGGGAACGATCGACTCAGCGACGACGATCGCCCGGGAGTTCGCCCGAACGCCCGAGGCCGGTTACCAGGTCGTGGGTGCCTGTGTGTCGACGGAGGCGATCGGCGGCACGCTGCCCGGTCTCGACGTACCGACGTCGCGCGGCGTCGACCGCTCGCTCGAGGTGATGCGGGAGCTCGGCGCCGACACCATCGTCGTGACGAGTGCCGACGAGCTCGACCCGCAGCGTGTGCGCCAGCTCAGCTGGGGCCTCGTGCCCGGCAGCGAGCACCTCGTCGTCGCGCCGAGCCTGATCGACATAGGCGGTCCTCGCATCCACACGCGCCCCGTCGCCGGCCTGCCGCTCATCCACGTCGAGACGCCGAAGCTCGGCGGCCAAAAGGCGTTCACGAAACGTGCTTTCGATATCGTCGCGTCGGGCGCGCTGATCCTTGTGCTCTCGCCGGTGCTCGTGTTCATCGCCATCGCTGTCAAGCTGGCTTCGCCCGGCCCGGTGCTCTTCAAGCAGCCGCGCGTCGGACTCAATGGCGACGAATTCAAAATGCTGAAGTTCCGTTCGATGGTCGTCGATGCCGAAGCCCGTCTGAAGGACCTCGAGGTGCAGCAGCGCGACGCGGGCAACACCGTCATGTTCAAGATGAAGGACGACCCGCGGGTCACTCCAATCGGTCGGCTGCTGCGACGATTCAGCCTCGACGAGATCCCGCAGCTCTTCAACGTCCTCGCCGGGAACATGTCGCTGGTGGGCCCACGTCCCCCGCTCTTTCGCGAGATCGAGCACTACGCCGACCATGTGCACCGTCGTTTCCTCGTCAAGCCGGGCATCACCGGGCTGTGGCAGGTGAGCGGCCGGTCGAACCTCTCGTGGGAGGACACGGTGCGTCTCGACCTCTACTACGTCGAAAACTGGTCGGTTACCGGAGATCTCGTGATCCTCTGGCGGACTGCAAAGGCCGTCTTGGCAAGCGAGGGGGCATACTAACGTGGGCAAAGGAGCTGTTCATCGCGATGGCGTCGGACGACGCAATATCAGGATGCCGTCGGGATCTGCCGTACGATTCTGCTCGGCGATGGCGACGGATACGTCGGCGCCCCTGCGCAGTGTCCGAGGTGATATCTGATGCAGGGCATCAGCAACGAGGCTCAGCGTAGTCAGGTCGACTACCTAGTCGGCGGTCTGCGAATTGGCGTCGACGAGGAGTCGAACACACCGGGGCCGCGTAGCCACATTCTGGGCTTCTGTGAAGGGTTGCGCCGCGAAGGACTAATTGTCAGGACTTTCCTTGCCTCACGTGCCCCTGGGCTCAAGCGATTCGCAAAGATACGTGAGGGCCACGGTGCATCAGGCTCGAGCGCGCGTCTGCTGGTATCCGATGTAGTGAGGGCGATGGCAGCGTGCTGGAGCGGCGCGCTCGTTTTCTCGAGCTCCCTGCGCTCCGAGAAGCCCTACTTCATCTATGAACGCGTTGCTGTCATGCAATCCCTAACCAGTTTTCACAGGTGGAAGGGACGCGTTACGAGAGTCGTCGAGTCAAACGGACTAATGGCTATGGAGACGGCTGGCGACCGCAACGCTCTGCTCCTGAAGAGGGTGGCTGTCGCAGTTGAGCGGCACGTTTACCGGCGAGCGGACCTTATTGTGGCCGTTAGCGACGCGCTCGCGGAGGAGATCGCGAACTTCGCAGGGATCACCAGAGACAAGATCCTCGTGTTGCCCAACGCCATTCCATTTGTGATCACCGACGATGCCGTCCTGAAGGTCCGGCAGCCCCGCAACGGTGAGCCAGGTCTGCGTATCGGCTTCGTAGGAGCGGTCGTCAAGTGGCAACAGCTTGATGTCCTCATTGAAGCGATGGCACGGATGGGCGCACATGATCGCCAACAACTTCACCTTGATCTTGTGGGCGAAGGGCCGGAGATGCCCGAGCTAAAGGAGAGGGTGTCACGTCACCGGCTGAACGGCTCCGTGACGTTCCATGGCAGGCTCCCGCAGCGTGAGGCTTTGAACGTGCTCCGGCAATGCGACCTTGGGTACTCCGGCCACGTCGAAACCGTCGGCGCCCGTATGTATCACTCGCCGCTGAAGCTCTACGAGTACGCGGGGCTGGGGCTCGGGGCCATAGTTACTCCTTCGGAAGACGCAGTCGCTTTGCGAATGCAAGGTATGCCGCTCTGGGAATTCACAGACCTCATCACTCTGTGCTTGGCGATGAAGGACGCTCTCGGGACTCATGAGGCGCTCGTCAAGTACCGCACTGACTTGGTCGGCCGCGTAGTTGAACAGAACACTTGGTCGAGCAGAGCTCATGAGCTTATTGAGACAATTCGACCGAGTGTAGAGGCGGTACGTTCGTGATTGAATCGACTCAAGATGTCGCCGCGCGGGTTCAGGTTGGTCCGTTCCAAGTGGCCGATCTTTCGCGAAGTGCAGTTGTAGACGCCCTCAGCGGCCAGCCAGGACGTCGAGTTGTTGCCTACGCCCTTCATATCGGTGGACTCAACGATCGGGGAGATCAACGATTCGTTGACACAATGAACGCGGCGGATTTCACGTACGCGGACGGCGCTGCGGTTGTTCTGCTGGCAAAGCTTGCTGGGGCTCGCGAAATGGAGCGCTCTGCAACCACTGACATCGGGTTGGTGACCATCAAGGCACTCGGTGAGGGCCTTGGCCGCAAGGCTCGGGTAGCACTAATCGGGGGGCCGCCTGAGCTCGTGGAACGCGCACGGCCTGCAATCGAGGAGCGAGCAGGGGCTGTGGTTGTTTATGCTACCCACGGCTACCATGATGACTACGCAACGGTGCTTGGTGAGATTCGTCTAGCCAAACCGGACGTCCTGATTGTTGGAATGGGGATGCCGCGTGAGGCTCTGTGGGTCGAGAGTTATCGACATGATCTTCCTCAGGCACTGATCCTGACGTGCGGCGGCTGGCTCGGATTTTTGGCGGGCGACGAAGTACGTGCTCCCGGTTGGATGCAACGCAGCGGTCTCGAGTGGATGTACCGGCTGAGCCAAGCCCCGACCCGGCTGTTCAGACGCTATGCGCTCGGCATCGCCACCGTGTGCGCACTCGTTCCAGAGCAGTTTGTTAGAAGTCGGGAGTCCCGATGAATGGCCGGGAGAGTGCGGACGGATTCTTTGGACGATTCGCCGTTGCCGCTGTGGCCGCATATCCCGTCCTATGGGTGCTCGGCGGGGCAGGCGCCTTCTGGATCTTGCTTGCCATCCCCGCTGTCGTGTATCTCCTTCAAAATAGAATCCCTGCTGTCGCTTGGTTGTCAATCTCGGTTGCGCTTTGCCTTCTACTCTCCTGGCCGATAGGGATCGTGCAGTTCGGCTTCCAGGCGGGTCGAAGCTTCTCATTGCTCGCGAACGTCGCCGTGTGGCTGGTCGTCGCGGCCCTCCTGAGCGTCGCATATCGTTCGGCTGCATTGGATCGGATGCGAGAATCCGTCGCGATTGTTTGTGCCGTTCAGGGTGCTCTTATCTTCGTGTCCAGTCAGGTCTTTCCTGCACGCCTGCCTATCCCGATCTTTGGCCATTCTGAACAGCTCGGCGCGGGGTTCGCCGCTTTTGGAAGGAACACGCTCTACCAACCGGGTTGGCTCGGTGAGATCACGTTTCGCTCCGCCGGCATCATGGCTCAGCCAACTTGGAGCGGCGCAATAGCAGCCATCGGTATCGCGGCGAGTGTGCCTCTGATCGCGCAGCGGGGACGACGTGTCTTGGGTCTGTTGGGTGTATTGGGCAGCTTCGTGGCCATCGACCTAGCACTCTCACGATCCGTATCGGTCTGTCTGGTCCTGGCGTTGGTTGTAGGACTTGTTGTTCACCTACGGAATAGGTCTCCACTCGCTTTCTTCACTGCAGTGACCCTTGGCTCCATTGGGATCACGATCGTGTTGATCACGAAATGGGCCGCTCTGGTGGAATTTGTGTTCGATCTCAACGCTCAACGCGCAGGATCGCTTGATGCGCGGGGTGCGATCTACAGTCGAACACTCGAACTGATTGCAGTGCTTCCGATCCCAATACTTGGGTACGGCATCAAGCCGCAAGAGAGTGACTTGGTTGCAAGTGTCGCCACCCACTCGACTTTGCTTGGACTGCTGTTCCGAGGTGGCGTCCTTGCTCTCGCCGCGTTTCTTCTCCTTTGCGGGTACATCTTGTGGGCAGCGTACAAAGCACGCAATGGCTATGCGTTCGGAATCATGGTGTTTGTACTTGGCTGGTCGGTTCTTGAAGATCTCGACCCCGGTCACTTGGTGCCTCTCGGGCTCGTTATCGCATGGGTCTCGATCCTCAGAAAGAGGGAGGTCCTACCCGGAGCTGCTCCTGAAACTGAGGCGCGATCGCGCCCACTTGGAGGACCGCGGTCCAGGCTCAGATCGACGCCAGCACGAAGGTCGGCCCAACCAGTGCGAGACAGGAGACCAGTTCGCGGGGCAACGCGCCACGGCTTTGGACGTAGGGGGGCTTGGTAGATCGCCTCGTGCGAGATCCGTACAGACTCATCATCCGGGATGTCGATCAGCAGTCTGTTCGCGATTTGCTCTGGTGGGGCTTGTTCCGACCATTCCATTTTGGCGGGAGCTGGCCTGGCACTGTGGTGCGCGCGACCTTCGCCGGAACGCCTGACTCTGGCTCCACCGAAGTTCGCGCCACGCCGATGATCAACGCCACCACCGTCACTCTCGCCGAGGCGACCTACGGCTGACCCCGAACACGGATCGGGTGTGCGCCACGTGCGGCGTGTGTCGCCGTTCGACGGCCCGCTTACGCGGCGGAGGCGCCTCAAGTGGGCGGCGCACGTCACCCTTCCTGGTGTTAGGGGGCGCTTCCTGGTGTTAGGGGGCGCCCCGTCTCATGTGATCGGAGTTCGCGCTCGATTTGACAACGTCAGGCCCACCGGGCATCGTGTGAAGACGCCACGGGGCCAGCGTATTCGTGACCGGTGCGAATTTCTGCGGGATCGCCGAACTCGTGCTCGTGACCTCCTCGTAACCCATCGTGTTGTGGAGGGTCATCCGTGGCTGCCATCATGGCGACACGTGGCAACAACGGGGGCGCGGCCACAGGCTGCGTTTCGGGCAGGAGGAGCATTGGACCTGGTCGTTGCGAGCGAGGGAGCATATTGATGCGCAGCGGTCGCATCGAAGTCGGCGCTCGCCGGCCAACCGAAGCTCACGGCGGCGAGGCCCGAAACATCCGAGTGCTCGAATCGGTGTCAGCACCCGCATCCACCACCAAGTTCATCGATCAGGTGGTGAGATTCGCTCCGTCGAACATCTCATTTCTCTACTTCGGGTGGCGTGCCGCACTGTTCTCTCGGTTCGACGTGTTTCATGTGCATTGGCCTGAGTTCCTGCTCAGGGCAGACAACCAGCTCATCGCAGCCGCGAAACAAATTCTGTTTCGTCTCTTCATCAGTCGACTTCGGCGACGCGGGACGCCAGTCGTCCGGACGCTGCACAATCTTCATCCGCACACACCCGGTACCAGATTAGAGGAGCGACTACTCGCCGAACTCGACAAGGTCACGACTGTGACTGTGCTATTGAACGAGTCGACCTCTATTGAACACTGGCGAAAAACCCTCACGATCTTGCATGGGCACTACGTCGACGTATTCGCGGAGCATCCCCGGTCGACACCGACGCGGGGAAGACTGGTCTATGCCGGTCGGATCGAGCCCTATAAGGGTGTGATCGACCTGTTGGACGCATTCTCGGAGGTTGATCAGGAGCAGCTGAGTGTGCGGATCGTTGGAGAGCCGAGCTCCGGGCTTGGCGAACAGATCACCTCGCGTATCCGCATCCTCAAGAACGCTAGCGCCGCGCTCGAGTTCGTCAGCGACAGTCAGATGGTCGCTGAGATCACGGCAGCGGAGCTAGTGGTGCTCCCGTATCGGGAAATGCATAATTCCGGCGTGCTTCTCGTGGCGTTGTCGCTCGGTAAACCCGTTCTGGTACCTCGATCCGAGTCCAATCAACTCCTTGCGAACGAGGTCGGTGCTGACTGGGTGCTCCAATACGACGGCATGATCAGTGCCGAGATCATTCGGCGCGGTGTCGAGGACGCTCGCCGCACGGCGGGTCGCGTTCCCGACCTCTCGCGACGTGATTGGGCGACAATCGCCTCCCGTTACGCGGATGTGTTCATGGATGCGATTTCCTCGAGTCATGAATTTGAACAGACGTTGGCGCGTTGAAGATCTTTGTGAAGGTTGCACGGGACCGAGTCCGCGCGACGGCGCCTATTAAGTCCCGAAACACCAAATAATGAGGAGAGCGCGAGAAATGGTAGTAAAGGTCTTCGCTGCGGTTGCGGGTCAGCGCGACAACGTCGGGGATTCACTGCTTCGTCGACCGCTCCTCCGAGCCGCCGAGGGACTAGGTGAGCGGCACGTTCTAGTCGGGCCGATGTCTGATGAATACGTTTCGAACCTCGATGTCCGCCCCGAGGATGTTGTCTACACGGATCGACGTAAGTGGCTGCTCAATCTAGCCAAATCCGCGGCGAGTTCGAAGATCCATCTGTTGCTGAATGCTGGAGAAGCGACGATCAATTCGCGGTACCTCCTGGACAGGCTAGTGATGCTGCCAATCTTTCTTCTCATTCGTATTCGCCGCGGAAGCGTCGTTCAGACTGGCACGGGATTGCGCAACGTCGAGCACAACTCAATGTGGGTCACTCGCGTATTGCTCGGGATGGCTTCGGTTGTCACATGGCGCGATGATCAGTCCCGACGCGCGGTCGGGCTCGGTGGCGTACAGCCGGACTGGGGCTTCTTCGAAGGAGAACCAAGTGACATCATCGCGAGTCGCCAAAGCGTCGCGCGTGCTCGGCGCCTGGTGTTGAGCATTCGAGGCGATCGAACTCCGCCGAGCAAAGGCTGGATTGAACAGACCTGGGATGTTCTGAACGCTGAGGGCATTTCGGCTGTGGTTGTGTGTCAGGTGAGGCGCGACGAACCTCGTCTGCGTTGGCTTGCCGCGCAACTTGGTGCTGACTACGTTGGCTGGGACGCAGATGCCGACCACGCCGAGCAGGAGGCACAGGTACGCGCAGTCTATGCGGGCGCGACTTGGGTCGTGTCAGACAGGCTCCACGTCCTCGTCGCCGCTGTCACGGAAGGATGCGTCATCCTGCCATGGCTTCCCGATCGCGGCGAAAAGCTCGCACGTACGCTAGCGGGGGCCGGCATGACATACGACTTTGCGAGAGCCCTCCCGAGAGCATTTGAACGGAACAGCAGCTTCTCAGGTCAACACCCTGAGAGCAGTAGAGCGGTCTCGGAATCAACTTGCACAACTCATTACGACCATTCGCGCCGCAATGGGGGAGACCACGTCCAAGGGAGCACAATCCTCGCGTCGACGCGGTTCCGACGAGCCACGGCGGCTCCGGACCCGTCGGCGAGAAGCTCTCAAGAAGGGCGAGTTCACCCATCCTGACTATGACCGAGAGACTCGGAGCGGCCGCTTCTAGAAGCGCTGTCCTAGTAAATGTTCGGACAGACCTGACGAATACTCGTGCAGTTGGCGTCCGTGGTGGTGCTGATACCTGGAACGCGCTTTCGGCAGGAGCGGGTCCGCGTGTGTCTAGGAACGAGCCTGGACCGTGTGGCGGGTTGCTCATAGAAGTCTCGCGGGTCGGGACCGCGACCGGCGTGATCTCGTCCAGCCGCAGCAGCCGGGCAAAGTGCACCGCGTCTTTCGCGTCGGTTTTCACCCGATCGACAGACGGTCTTTGCAGTTTCGAGGGCGTCACGACCTCGCACCGGATCCCACCCCTGCCGGTAACCCACGAACATCTGTGAGCGAGGCCCGGCCCGCAATCACGGTCACTACAAACCGTCTAGTGCGGGGATCTTCTCCACCATAGATCCGTTGGGAAGGCACCGAGCAGCTGCATCGGATCCCATTCGGGCGGTGGGCATCCCCCCATTCTTACGGCTGAATCGACGTTCGGCGCAAACGCTCCAGGCTCGCGTCCGGTCCCTAGATAGTAGTCGTCGTACTTGAATCTGGGCTCGGTGCTCGAGGTCACCAAGCGCGCAGGTATCCCGAGACTCTCAGCGATCACCACTCCGTGGAGCGAACTGCCCACGACCATCCGCGACGCTGCGATTCTCCCGAGTACGTGCCAGACGTTTGCTTGAGGGTTTACGACGTCTGGATGATGCCTGCTCGCCACGTAGTCGTGAAGGTTGGGTACAACGGCAAGGTCGCTTGGTGCGTGGCCATGAGCAAGTTCTTCACGCGACCACAGGTAACCGATGAGAAGACCAGGATCACCGTAGACTTCGGGTGCCGTGATGCCCTCTTGCGCAAGATAACTACGCGTCAGCGGTCCTCTCACCGCTCTGACATCGAGAGACGCATACGGCAGCGGCTCGGCGACGGATTTTCCGTTGGCACCTGTGCCCCAGACCACGTCCCCGTCGCGGGCTAAACGGAGGATCGAGCCGACTGCGACGAGGCGACGTCGATCGGTGGGTTCCTTAAGCCCCAGACGTTCCGTAATCCGCTGGACGATGAGCGGGCCAAGTATATCGCCGAAGTTGTTGACGGGGCGGCGGACGGGTAAAGCACGTCCTAGCAGACCGGGGAATGCAGGGCGGCGCGGATTCCAATGAATGACTTCAACTGCCACGATCAGGCCATCGCCTGTCTGGTCAGTTCTGCTGAGACGCTCTGGGTGGCAACGACGAGCGCGCGAAGCTCGCCAAGGTTCGCAGTAGCGGCTTCGGCTTCCAGCACGGTGACTGTCTCCGCAGCGGTCTGATCAAGCTGCTCGGTGGCGAGTGCCTTGACCGCGTCGATGACAGACTCACGAGGCTTTGTCGACCACTTGAGACCAATTGAGTCGAGGTGCCCGCTCATCTTCTCAGTCGTCCCTTCGCACGAGCCGAGCGGCATTGCGCCCTCAGCGGCCGCGATGATGAGCCCCTGCAGGCGGTCGCTCTGCATCAGGCGCATTCCCGCGTACTCGTGCGTGACTCGCGCCTCCTGCTCAACACCCTTCGCAGCGCCGATCTGCATATGAGTGGCGCATGTCGTACTTTGCCGCGGGCGCGCGGGTGGCATGCAACGCGGTGATCTCCGGAAGTCGCGGAGGCTGGTCCGAGGGCGGCTGAATCAAACTCGTGCTCCCTGTGTCCCGGTCGACTAATCACAGACTCACATTACCGTCGTCAGTTCTGTGCCAACGCTGGGTGCCACGAATCTCGTTGCAGGTCCGTTCGTCCGGTCCGATAGTGTTTGTGATCGAGTGGCGCACATGATCGTGAGTCACAGATCGCATCGGCGCGCCGCTCGCATCGATGGCAAGAATTCCTTGCCCGACGCGAAAGGGCAGCGCCGATGGTTAGAGTCCGAAGTGACATCACGATGCGCCGTCTGAGCGGCGTGCTTCAACCTGCTGTAGAACCCTGGCTCGACTCCGAGGGTCACCGAGCGTGACGGATGACTCGCTCTCACGGCGCACAGCTTCGGGCGTGCTGTGGACGGCGGTGGAGCGGTGGGGGAGTCGGACTCTCGCGTTGGTGGTGTTCTCAGTCCTGGGCCGCCTTCTCGCCCCGGAAGCCTTCGGCCTAGTCGCAATTGTGACGGCGTTTATGGCTGTGTTCGCGGTGTTCGTCGAATACGGTTTCGCGCAGTCTCTCGTGCAGCGTGAGACCGTTCGTTCGATCGACATATGGACATCCTTTTGGACGTCGCTCGTGCTTGGGCTCGTCATGTACGGGTTGGTCTGGGCAGCTACGCCGCTCATAGTCCTCATATACCGCGAGCCGGCTCTCACCGAACTTATTCCCGTCGCGGGATTGGTATTGATTTTTTCCGGACTATCGTCCGTACCGGCCGCCGTGCTCCAGCGCGAGCTCAGCTTCAGACCACTCGCCGCGCGTCAACTGACGGGTGCAATCGTTGGTTCGGCCGTTGCCCTGATTCTGGCCCTTCTCGGCGCTGGCGTGTGGGCTCTTGTGATCCAGCCAGTTGCGATGGCACTTGCTGGAACAGTGACGTTATGGATTGCCGCACGATGGGTGCCGAGGCTTGAGTTCTCGTTCGCGTCTCTTAGAGCTTCCTGGGCGTTTAGCGTCCAAGTCGTCATGATCGAGCTCCTGAATGCTTTGCAATCCAACGTCGACAAATTCATCGTGGGATTCTTCTTCACTCCAGCACAACTCGGCTATTACTTCCTTGGCCAACGGGTCCTCACGATCCTCATGGAGATTGTTGCGTCAGTTATGTCTAAGGTTTCGCTCTCCGCGCTTTCTCGAGTGCAGACCGATCACCAGCGCTTCCTTCAGTACTTCTATACGTTCACGTTCGCGAGTGCGGCAGCGGCGTTCCCGATATTCGGGCTGGTCACCGTGTTCGGTTATCCCCTGACAGCCTTTGTTTTCGGGCCAGGCTGGGAGGATGCGGTGCCGATCATGGCGCTACTGGCGCCATCCGCGGTTCTCGCCTCCGTGACCTTCTTCGACAAGAGTGCACTCCTCGCGAAAGGCCGCGGCGATGTCTCGCTGGGCGTCGCGGCTGGACAGTTCGTCTTCGGGACTGCAGTCTTGTTCGCGTCGGTGCCCTTCGGTCTGTATTCGGTCGCCGCGGGCAGAAGCATCAGACAGTTCCTGTATTGGCCCGTTCGGATACTCGCCTTGAAGAGACACTCCGGCGTGGTTCCGCGCGAATACCTGCAGCGCTTCGTTGCCCCAACGGTCGGTATAGTGGCGCTCGTAGGTGGCGGCCTTCTACTTCAGTTGACGCCGTGGGCCGACGCGCCGCTACCGATGCTTTCCTTTGTTCTCCCGGCAGGCGTGATCGTGTCCGGTTTGTACATTGCCATCGTCGCCTTGATCGCTCGACGGCAGATCAGGCAAATCCTTGCGATCCTGCGGCGACCGAAAGGCAACGGCACCGAGTGATGAAGAGGATCGTCCGTCTGAACGGTGAACGGTACGCTGCTCTCGAGTCGCGGTTGGATGGATTGACAGCCAGATTTGAGCTAAGGAATGTATTCAATCCGAGTGATGCGCGAATAGCGGGAAAAACCTACATTGCCTTTCGAGCGATACCAGCCGCCGGTGGTCGGGTGCGCGCATATCTCGCTTCTTGGAGCGAAGACGGATCTCATGAACTTGTTGACTTGACTGCCACAGCACGAGAACACGGGATTGCATTCATTGCGGATCCGAAACTGGTGGAACTCCGAGGTCAGCTCTACGTCACATTCAATACCGGCTTTTCGCCAGTGCATGACAACAGCATTTTTCTCCAGCGGGTCACGCCGGAGATTGGCGAGCCACAGTTCTGCGTACTGAGGCATCGCCAGCGCGTGGAGAAGAACTGGGCGTTCTACGTCGACCAGGCCGGACATCTTCGAGCGGTGTATGGGCTTGAACCGATCGCTCTCCTCCATCAGACTGACGGCGAACTCGGGCTCGGGGGCGATCTGATCTTTGAGCACTCGTCGCCTCATATCGTCCCTCAGACCGGACACTTGACGATTGGCACCCAGATGATAGTCGATGGGAACGACAGCGGCTTCCTGATTGCACATACCAAGGTTCATCTCGGACGGAAACGCGCATATGTAGGACGTGCGATCTCCCTTGATCTTTCTGGAACCGGGCAACCGGTTTCTAAGAGCCGTGTGATCCTAATTGACTCTTACGCTGCGCTTATTCCGTCGCGGCAACGGCTGAACCCCAACTTGTTGTCGGCGACGTACTTTTCTGGGCTGCGCCGCGAAGCGGGGCACGTCATTATCGGCTACGGCGTAAGCGACGCCCGGGCGGCATTTGCCCGCACCGAAGAGAAGAGGCTCTGGTGATCCGCACCTACTATTGGCAACCTCCCGTGAAGAGGATGGTGTTCGGTCGCCGCGGTGGATTCCGATACGGCAATGCTGGAGATTCATATAATGTCGATCTCATTGGCTCGCGCTATCCGGGACCGGTCGAGAATGTCGAGGACGGCGGGAACCGGCTCCTTCTTGTCGGATCGATCGGCCATCGTGTGCAGCCAGGAGACGTGCTCAGCGGTGTAGGAGTGAAGTCGTCCGAGATCGGTCAAGTTCGCGCCGATGGTGCTGAACTGCAGGGGGTGCGCGGCCCGTTGAGTCTCGAAGTGTTAAAGCGCGCGGGAATGCGCGATGACAACGTTATATTCATGGCGGACCCAGGCTTGCTTGTGGCTGAGGTGTTCCCCGAACTGCGTGGGATCACGCCGGTTCGAAACCGTGTGATATTCATCCCGCACTATCGAGAGCGGCACAGGTACCACTCCAACCGGCACTATCGTGTCGTGAACATTGATGCCCCGGCGAAGGAAGTAGCGCGAAGAATTGCTGAAGCTGAGGTCGTATACTCATCTTCGCTCCATGGGCTTGTTTGGGCGCACGCGATCGGCCGACCAGCACGAAGCGTCGTCTCTCTGGCAGGCGAGGCTGCATTCAAGTACAACGACTATTTCGCGTCGATAGGCGCCACGTTCCGACCGGCTCGCTCAATCGACGAGGCCCTGCGTGAGTCCCTCCCGCAGAGCCCCATTGACGTATCGTCAGTGGTGAAGTCGATCGTTCTTCCTTCACCATCTGAATTGCGTGCGCGCGGCATCATGTCAGATTAGGGATGCCCGGAAGGCATGCCTGACGCGGGTCTGCCGCGAAAGTGGCCTCGGTGTTTCGGTGCGGGGACAACTATCAGCGTCATGCCCTAGTGGCTCGCACGAATCCTCGGCCGTCGATGGCCGAGCCGATCGTGAATTGCCCTGGCTGTAGCGAAGCGTTCGCCTTCTCGAAAGGGTTCCGCGCAATTGGCGTGCTGACGCCATGTTGCTCGATGGCAATCTAGGCATATCCCCGACCCCGAACCGCCGTCGTGCTCGATGGCCCTCTAGGATTCCAATCGGACCACGAGGGGGAAACCGATGAAGCTGACGACGGCGATCACTCAGGGAGTGCGACCTGAGATCCAAGCGCTACGGGCCATCGCGGTCCTGCTCGTCCTGATCTACCACTTCTGGCCGACGTCCCTGCCGGGTGGGTACGCGGGCGTCGACGTCTTTTTTGTGATCAGCGGGTTCCTGATCACCTCTCATCTGCTGCGCGAGGTGACCCGGACTGGGACGGTGAAGCTGGGACAGTTCTGGGCTCGGCGTGCTCGTCGACTGCTACCCGCCTCGCTCCTCGTGATCGTGGTGTCAGCGGTCGGGACGATCCTCGTTGCGCCGATAACGTTCTGGCAGGAATGGTTCAAGCAGATCGGTGCCGCGGTCGGTTACGTTCTGAACTGGCTCCTCGCCGTGGACTCTGTCGACTACCTGGCCGCCGAGAACAAAGCGTCCCTCGTTCAGCACTACTGGTCGTTGTCCGTCGAGGAACAGTTCTACTTGGTGTGGCCGCTCCTGATCATCCTCGGCGTCTGGCTGGCGCGGAAGGGCCTCGCGCGTCACAAGGTGCTGGCAGTGATCCTCGCTGGCGTCACCATCGCGTCGTTCGTTGCCTCGGTGGTGTTGACCGTGTGGAATCCCGCTGAGGCGTACTTCGTGACGCCAACCCGTGCCTGGGAGTTCGGGCTCGGCGGGCTTTTGGCCTTCCTGCCCGCCCTCGCGTCGACCGCAGCTCGTTCCGTCGTCGCGTGGGCAGGATTCGCGGGGCTACTCGCGACGGGCCTGCTGTACACATCAGCGACACCGTTCCCCGGGTACGCTGCCCTGCTCCCGGTCCTCGCGACCGCCGCAGTCATCTGGGCCGGAGTGACCCCGGAGCGTTGGTCGCTCGCGCAGCTTTCCCGATTCCGCCCAATCCAATACGTCGGCGATATCTCCTACTCGCTGTACCTCTGGCACTGGCCGCTCATCGTTCTCGTCCCGTTCGCGCTCGGCCGCGCTCTCAGCCCCATCGACTCGTGGCTGCTGTTCTTCGTGTCCTTCGCGCTGGCGGCAATCACGAAACGTTTCGTCGAGGATCCGGGCCGCTCAGCAGAGCTCCTCACGAGCCGCCGTCCGGCGTTCACATTCTCTCTCGTGGCGGCCAGCATGGTCGTTGCGCTGGCCGTTCCCGCAGGAGGCTTCGCCTACGCCCGGGCCGAGAGGATTCAAGGCACAGAACAGGTCGCCGCGCTCCTTGAAGCCCCGCCCGCATGCCTTGGGGCTGACGTGATGGCGGCGACCGACTGTGTTGCGCCACTCGGCGAGGAATTCGTTCCGAACCTCGCAGCACTCAAGACCGACAATGGCAACGCGTACCGCTGCTACTCGAACAACCCGCAGAACGGCAAGCTCAAGTCGTGTACCTATGGCTCCGAACATCCTGATGCGACGCGGGTCGCGATCACGGGCGACTCTCACGGTGCCCTGCTCCTCCCAGCCCTCCTTCCACTGTTCGAGGATTTGAACTGGAACGTCGATACGTACGTCTCGCGTGGCTGCACTTGGGGCATCGCCACACTTGACGCGCGCTGCCGCGACTACGCGACGGCCATGCAGGAGCGATTCGAGTCAGGCGAATACGACATCATCATCACGACCGCGTCGCGAGGACGCGACACCACCGATGCCGATGCTCGAGAGTTCGCTGAGGCGCGCGCCGTCGTGTGGGCGCCGGTCATCGCTATAGGCACCGACGTCGTCGCGATCGGTGACAACCCACTCGTCCCTGCTGGCATGGCGGACTGCGTCATAGAACGGCCTGTCGACGCCGTACGCGGTGAGGCGTGTGTACTCCCAGAAGATCGAGCGACCACGCCTCCAGACTCACTCCGTCTCGCCGTCGAGCTCGAACCGCGCGCGCACTACATAAGCACGACCGACCTCTATTGCGCGGAGGGTGGATGCCCCATGGTGATCGGCAACGTCGTGGTCTATCGAGATGAGCACCACATTTCAGCGACCTATGCGCGAACGGTCGGGCCGCACTTGGTCTCGCGCATGGCAACGGCCGGTGTTGGCTAGCAGCCACGCATGCCAGTAATCGACATGGAGCGCGTGCGGCGTGGCGTCGTCGTCTTCCCGTTCTCATCGTCGATGACGGGCGGGCTGTCCGTCGAGCCGCGGAGCGGTTCCAATGCTCGGCGGCGACGGCGTCGCAGTGGTCTCGTCGTAACCGGGCTGCCGATCGCTCGGCACCGGGGTGGGCACACTCAGTTCGGGGGACACTACTGAGTCAGTTGGCAATCCTCGCGCATCTTGCCTTCGACGAAGACGACCCGTTCACGCAATGGAAACACGGCGACTAACGTTCACCTGTGAGTCTGCCGTAAGGTCGAAGTACGCCGACGTGAAAGTCCGCCTTCTTCAAGCTCGGGGGACGCGAATCAACGTGAATCACTTCTGCAAACCGGGGGAAGTCAAATGACTCGCAAATTTCTTGCCGCTCTACTGTTGGCGCTGACGGCCGTCATCGCGCTTCCGACCATCGCCAACGCCGCCGGCGACGACGAGGCAGGCAGCGCTGTCACACGCACAGACTCCTTGGTGCTCTTCTCCCAGGGGCCGATGCTCGCAGTGTGGGTCGGCGCGGGCGCGCTCGTGCTTTCCGTTGCCTTCGTCGCCGTCATGATCAGTGTGCGTCGGAGCCGCGCTGCAGTCTGACCGAGGGGCACCGCCGCCCCAGAAGGCCCGGACGACAGAGTCCGGGCCTTCTGCCTGTCCCAGACATCAACGATTCATCTCGAGCGCACAAGGAGTGCAATGCGCATCTCGGTCATCGGTTGCGGGTATCTCGGCACCGTCCACGCTTCGGCGATGGCCGCGCTCGGGCATGACGTGATCGGCATCGACGTCGACGACCACAAGATCGGCGAACTCGCGCAGGCTGGCCCGCCGTTCTTCGAGCCGGGCCTTCCCGAGATCCTCACCTCCGCGACCGCGACGGGCCTGCTGCGCTTCAGCACTGACCTGGCGGATGCCGCGGGCGCCGGGGTGCACTTCGTCGCCGTCGGCACGCCGCAGACACGCGGAACGGACGCGGCCGACCTGCGCTACGTCGACGCGGCGATCGAGTCGCTGCTCCCGCACCTCGCGCCCGGTGCGCTGGTCGTGGCAAGAGCACCGTGCCTGTCGGCACGGCGGCGCGCCTCGCCGCCCGCATCGCAGAGTGCGCGCCCAAATACCGCGACCTCGCGGGCTTGGCGCGCCGCGGGATGGCGGTATCAGGGGCTCGGGCGCCCGTAGTGGGAGTGCCGGGGCGTTCGGAGTGCGAGGGCGCTGTAGCCGATCGCGGCGCCGATGACCGTGCCGATCGTGTTCGCCAGCACGTCGAGCGCGCTCGGGAAGCGCGCAGGGAGCAGCAGCGACTGCCCGAGTTCGATCACGACGCTCGCACCGGCCCCCGCGAGCACGGCGAGCCAGACTCGCCGCCGTCCTGTGGCGAAGACCGCGAGCGCCCCGAACGGCACGAACAGCGCGATGTTGGCCCCGAACTCGATGAAGTCGTAATTGAACCAGTCGGGCACGCCACGCCGGTGCAAGGCCGCCAAGGCCCGCCAGATCAACGGCGCTGCGCCCCGGTCGACCGGCGTCGGGAAGAATCCGACGACCGCGGTGAGCGCGCCGTAGATCACGAGCGCGACGGCGGCCGGGCGGCGCATGCTCGCATCGATGGTCATCGCCACAGCCTACGAGCAGTGTGTGACGACCTTGTGAAGATCCTGCGACGCGACCGCAGCCATGCGAGAGTGGCAACATGAGCGCTGACGCGTCTGGACTCGTTTCGACGGCACGAATGCCGCGGCGCATCGACGGTGTCGACGCGGCCCGCGGCCTCGCGCTCATCGGCATGTTCATCGCACACGTGGCACCCGACGTCGATGCGCTCACCGCCGCGGAGTTCCTCGCCCTCGCCGATGAACGCCCCCGTCTGCTCTTCGCCCTCACCGCTGGCATCGGCCTCGGATTCATGTCGGGTGGCATGCGGCCCATCAGCGACGGCCGCGGCGATCTACGCAGGCAGATCGCCGTGCGTGCCGTCATCCTCATCGCGCTCGGCATGCTCATCTGGTCAACGCTGAACCCGCTCGTGTTCATCATCCTCGACGTCTACGGCGTCGCCTTCCTCGTGATGCTGCCCCTCCTCTTCGTCTCGCGGCGCGTCACGCTCGGCGCGGGCATCGTGCTGCTCGCCGTGACCCCGGCAGTCGCCTCGATCGGCGCACACAGCGAGTTCGTGAACGCGGTGCGACGGACTCCGCTGAAGTTCCTCGCCGACTGGGCGGTCGGTGGTGCCTACCCCGTGATCGTGTGGGTCTCCGTGATGCTCATCGGCCTCGCGCTCGCCCGTTACGACCTCACGTCGGGTCGAGTGATCGGCGTCGCCGCGCTCGCCGGCACCGCAGCGGCATCCGTGTTCCTGCCGATCTCGAGACTGCTGCCCGCACCCGAGATCGTCGCCGAGATGGCCTGGTCGGTGCCGCTGCGCGCCTCGCTCGAGACGCTCGGCAATGTCGGCGTGGGCGTGCTCACCGTTGCTGCGATGCTCACGCTGACCGCCCTCGCCAGGCCGGTCGTGCGCCGGGTGGCCGGCACGCTGCTGTCGCCGATCACCGCGATGGGGTCGATGCCGCTCAGCATCTACACGATCCACCTCGTCATCATCGGGCTGGCCGTGCGCGAGGAAGACGGTGTCATCACCGACGACTCGTGGCCGCTCCTCATCGGGCTCATCGTGGGTTCGATGCTGTTCGCGTGGCTGTGGCGCCGCTACCTCGGACGCGGCCCGCTCGAGCGCATACTACGCTGGGCGAGCGGCCGGAGCCGCGCCACGGCCGACAGCCGAGCCACGGCCGAGAGTCGCGCGAGTCGCGAGAGCTCTGACGCCCCGCCTGCGAGCCAACCCACCCGCCTCCCCAGATTGAATGGAGACCCGTGAGCCCTCGACTCATCGCCTTCGACCTCGACGACACCCTCGCGCCGTCGAAATCACCGCTCGAACCCGCCATGGTCGACGCCCTCATCAGATTGCTCGACGTCGTCGACGTGTGCATCATCTCGGGTGGCCACTTCGGGCAGTTCAGTGCCCAAGTGCTCGATCGGCTCGGCGACGGGGCATCCGCTCGCTTCGAGCGCCTCCACCTCATGCCGACGTGCGGCACGCAGTACCTGCGATTCGTGGGTGGTGAGTGGCGCGAACAGTATGCCGAGACGCTGACCGACGATGAGAAGAGCAGGGCGCTCACCTCGGTCGAGGGCCACGCACGCGCACTCGGGTACTGGGAGACGCAGACTTGGGGCCCCGTTCTCGAGGACCGAGGATCACAGGTGACGTTCTCGGCCCTCGGCCAGGCGGCGCCCGTCGTCGCCAAGGCGGCTTGGGACCCGAGCGGCGAGAAGAAGTCGGTGCTCCGCGACGCCGTAGCGGTCGACCTTCCCGACCTCGAGGTGCGCTCGGGCGGCTCGACCTCGATCGACATCACGAGACTCGGAGTCGACAAGGCGTATGGCATGCGAAAGCTCGCCGAAGCCACCGGGGTGCCGCTCTCCGACATGCTGTTCGTCGGCGATCGGCTCGACCCGGCAGGCAACGACTACCCGGTCAAGGTGCTCGGAGTAGCCTGTGTCGCGGTCGAGGGGTGGGAGGCCACCGTCGACGTCATCGACGAGCTCGTCGAGGCGAAGGCGGCATAGCGGGCCCATTCGAAGGCTCGTAGTGGACAATTGACACGCCTGTGTGCACGCGCGGGCACGACTTCTCAAAGGAGCACTATGCGAATCTCGGTGATCGGTTGCGGCTATCTCGGTGCCGTGCACGCCTCGGCGATGGCCGAACTCGGCCACGAGGTGATCGGCATCGACGTCGACGAGCGCAAGATCGCCGCGCTCGCCGCGGGGCGCCCGCCGTTCTTCGAGCCCGGCCTCCCCGAGATACTCACCTCGGCCACCGCGACCGGCAGGCTGCGGTTCAGCACCGACATCGCGGATGCCGCGGGCGCCGAGGTGCACTTCCTCGCGGTCGGCACCCCGCAGACCGCCGGCACCAATGGCGCCGACGTCTCGTACGTCGACGCCGCGTTCGAGGGGCTGCTCCCGCATCTCGCCGAGGGCGCTCTCGTCGTCGGCAAGAGCACCGTGCCGGTCGGCACCGCCGCGCGCCTCGCCGGCCGGCTCGCTGAGGCGGCGCCGCACGCGAGCCTGGCATGGAACCCCGAGTTCCTGCGCGAGGGGTTCGCGGTGAAAGACACGCTCGAGCCCGATCGACTCGTCTACGGCGTCGCGCACGATCACGTGACATCCGTGCTCGACCAGGTCTACCGGGCCGCCATCGAGGCCGGCACCCCGCGTCTCGTCACCGACTACGCGACCGCGGAGCTCGTGAAGGTCGCGGCGAACGCCTTCCTCGCTACCAAGATCAGCTTCATCAACGCCATGTCCGAGATCGCCGACGCCACCGGAGCGGATGTCACGGCCCTCGCCGACGGGATCGGGCACGATGCGCGCATCGGCCGGCGCTTCCTCAACGCGGGCATCGGGTTCGGGGGCGGCTGCCTGCCCAAGGACATCCGGGCGTTCACGGCCCGCGCCGAAGAGCTCGGTCGCGGCGATTCGCTCGAGTTCCTGAAGGAGGTCGACACGATCAACCTCAGGCAGCGACGGCGAGTGGTCGACCTGGCCGTCGCCGCGCTCGGGGGATCGGTGCATCGCTCGAAGATCGTCGTGCTCGGCGTCACGTTCAAGCCCGAGTCCGACGATGTGCGCGACTCGCCTGCGCTCGATGTCGCCGTGCAGCTCAAGGGCCTCGGGGCAGAGGTGGTCGCAACCGATCCCGAGGGAATCGAGAACGCCCGCGCGCGGCATCCGCAGCTCACGTACGTCGAGTCGACCCGCGAGGCGCTGCGCGGCGCCGACCTCGTCGTGCTCGCGACCGAGTGGCGCGAGTACCGCTCGCTCGATCCCGTCGAGACTGCCCGGCTCGCCGGCAACCCGCACATCATCGACGGCCGGAACGTGCTCGATCCTGCCGCATGGCGAGCGGCCGGCTGGACCTACCGGGGTCTCGGGCGTCCCTGAGTCGATGCCCCAGCCGATGCCACAGCCGATCGAGGGGTACGCCGTCATCGGCGACTGCCGCACGGCCGCGCTCGTGGGCGTCGAAGGCGGCATCGATTGGCTGTGCCTGCCTCGCTTCGACTCGGCTTCGGTCTTCGGCGCGATCCTCGGCGGAGCAGACCAGGGCGGCTGGATCCTGAGGCCCACGGATGCCGCAGCCACGATGACGCGGGCGTATGCACCTGACACGTTCACGCTCGTGACCCGCTGGACGACACCCGACGGCGAGGTGGAGGTCACCGACCTCATGCCGCGCACCGACGGGCGAAGCGACGTGATCCGCCGTATCCGCGGCATCCAGGGTCGCGTGCCGATGCGGCAGACCCTTCGGGTGCGCTTCGACTACGCGGCGTCGCTGCCGTGGATGCGGCAGGTCGGCACCGCCGACGCGCCCGCCCTGCTCGCCGTGGCCGGCCCCGATGCCCTCGTCGTGCGCGGGGCCGAGCTCGAGGCGCACGGGCACAGCCACATCGCCGATTTCACACTCGATGCCGGCGAGACCCTCGACCTCCAGCTCTCGTGGTTCGCCCCGCACGAGCAGATGCCGGCGCCGCTCGACGTCGACGGGGCGATCGCCGGCACCGAGCGCTGGTGGCGTTCCTGGGTGAGCGGATGCCTGGAGCCCGGCGCCTACGACGACGCCGTGCGCCGCTCGCTGCTTGTGCTGCGCTTGCTCACCCACGAGGATACCGGCGGAATCGTCGCCGCCGCGACGACGAGCCTGCCCGAGGAGTTCGGCGGCTCACGCAACTGGGACTACCGCTACGTGTGGCTCCGTGACGCGGCGCTCACCCTCGAGGCGCTCATGCACCATGGCTACACGCGAGAGGCGCAGGCGTGGCGCCAGTGGCTGCTGCGGGCCATCGCGGGCGACCCCGCCGACGTGCAGATCATGTACGGCCTCGCGGGGGAGCGGCGCCTGCCCGAGTGGGAGGTGCCGTCGCTTCCCGGGTATGGCGGCAGCTCGCCGGTGCGGGCCGGCAACGCGGCATCCGAGCAGTACCAGGCCGACGTGTTCGGCGAGGTGATGATCGCGCTCGACGCGGCTCGTCACGTCGGGCTCGACGACGACGACTTCTCGTGGTCGTTGCAGGTGGCGCTGCTCGGAGAGGTCGAGCACAGCCTCGACCGGCCCGACAGCGGCATCTGGGAGATCCGCGGCGACGAGCGGCACTTCACGCACTCGCGGGCCATGCTGTGGGCCGCGTTCGACCGCGGCGTCTGCGCCGTCGAGTACGAGGGCCGGCCCGGTCCGGCCGAGCGCTGGCGGAAGCTGCGAGATCGGCTCGCCACGGAGATCGAGCAGACCGGGTTCGACGCCGAGCTCGGCAGCTACGTGCAGTTCGCCGGCACTCGCGAAGTCGACGCAGCGCTGCTGCAGCTCGCGCAGATCGGCTACGTCGCCTACGACGACCCGCGCATGCTCGGCACGGTCGCCCGCATCGAGCAGACCCTGCTGCGCGACGGACTCGTGCGTCGCTATCGCACTGAGGGCGACGTCGACGGCGTGCCCGGCGATGAGAACGCGTTCCTCGCATGCTCGTTCTGGCTCGTGGAGCAGTACGCGCACAGCGGGCGCCTTCCCGAGGCCGAGTCGCTCATGGAGCGCCTCCTCGGCTTCCGCAACGAGCTCGGCCTGCTCTCCGAGGAGTTCGACGTGCGGCATCGGCGGCACGCGGGCAACACGCCGCAGGCGCTCTCGCACCTCGCGCTCGTGCGGGCGGCCGACGCCATCGCACATGCCCGCGGCATCGTGGCCGAGCACGCCCGAGCGAGCATCGCACGCAGTTCGCGACGGATGGCGCCGGCGCATTGAGCCGCGGGACTGCTGATCGAGAAGAACCCCGCCCGAGGGCGGGGCTCTGGTGCCTTGCGGCGATGGTCGGGGTGACAGTGTTTGGTTTCAGGACATCGTTGACAGGTGTGTCGGGACATCGTTGACAGGCCGGATGTGTCGAGACATCGTTGACAGGCCGGACGATGGGGGATGCCGCTACGAATCGGAGCCGGGTCATCGTCCACGCCGTGATCGAGGGCGGGATGTCCGCCGGAGGTGTGCGTCTCGTAGTAGCCGGAGAAGCCGGCGGAGCGCGTGGATGTCCTCGGGCGTGATCGCCTTCGCGGCGACGTCATGGGCATCAACGGCACCATTCGGCTCGACGCCTCAGACGGCCTCGGCGACGGTGTTGTTATCGGCAACGCCTCCAACCGGGGTGCGTACACGATCCGAGGGTTCGTGCGGGGCATGGCCGGTGCGGGCGTCTCCCGACAAGGCCGGTGCAACGATCCCCGAGCGCCTCACCCTCGACCTCGATGTCAGCGGCTGCGGGACGGACGACGTCGCACTCGACAGGTCCAGCCACGACCTGACGCTGAACGTCCGCGAACGAAGCAATGGTGGCCACGGCATCGCACTGAGCGGCGCCTCATCGACCGCCACAGACCTCACCATCGCAAACACCGACGTGCGCGCCCACAGCATCCTCATCGGGCAGACGCTCGCGGGAGACTTCATCGCCGCTCCGCCACTGTGCAGGTTCGCGCTGGGGGCACCGTATGGGCTGACACTGTCAACCTCGCACGTACTCGACCGGGAACCTCCCATCGGCGGCGACACCGTCACCGACTACAACCACCGCATCCGGTGTGCTGGGGATTTCGTCGGGCACGGTCGCGAAAACGATCTCGCGCGGGGGCCGCGTTCGCCCGTCTCACGCTCGGCGCGGACGGCGCGGTGCAGATAATGTTCCATACCCTCAACTCGAGTGTCGCAAACCGGCACCAGTCGCTGTTGTTCCCCTACGTCGACACCAACAACTACTGGCGAATCGTGGCACAGTTCGGGCGACCTCACGATGGGCCTCACGAAGACCGTCGCAGGCACCACGACCACCGTGAGCACCCACGCGCAGCAGGCCATCTCCGGCGACGTTGTGCGGGCCGAGTTCATCGGCAACGACATCGCATGGTTCGTGAACGACGTGCTGGTCGAGATGGTCACCAACGCCGCACTGAACACGGCCACGCTCGCCGGGTGGCACGGGGACTTCTCCACCAACGCCACCGGCCGAGTCGAGGACTTCAAGGGGCTGGGCTACCTAGCCCACCCTGTTCGCACCCTCAGCGCCCTCTTCTGCTCCGACCGGGCGGGAGGGGGCGCTGTCGGCATTTCGGCGGTCGGTGCGCTTCTTCAGCGACAGTGCCGGCTTCTCGACGGCGTAGTAGGTGACGCTGGCGAAGGCGATCGTGATGGCGAGGACGACCACGATGTTGATGACCAGACCGAGCGGCGTCTGTGGGCCAACCCATCCGACGCGTTCGACGAGCCAGATCACGGGCACATGCCAGAGGTAGAGGCTGTACGAGATGACACCGATGTAGACCACTGGGCGCAACTCGAGCCCTCGGGCCAGGATGCCTGGCCGCGCCGATCGTGTGGGGATCGCGACGAAGAAGATGAGCGCTCCGCACGCCACGGCGAAAGCGGAGGCCACTACGAAGTTCGGCACGACGATCGACCCAACGGCCGCGCCAATGCCAACGACAGCGGCGATGACGCGGAACCGGTACGCGAGCTCGTGGCGAATGCGGCCGGTCTCGAATGCTGCGACGAGCACGGCGGCGACCATTCCGAACGCGAACAGGTCGGCGTGCGCGAAGAAGCTGCGCGCGAACACCGCGATCCAGTTCCCGCCCCAGTTGCTGTTGAACCAATCCTCGGGGGCGATGTCCTCGAAGATGCGCCACTTCACGACCTTGCCGACCATGCCGATCAGGAAGATCCCGATCGCCGGCGAAAGGGCGAGGATCGGGGAGTGACGGCCTTGCACGCGCCGGCGGATCGACATCGCGAGCAGCGCCAGCAGCGGCATGACGATGTAGAAGATCAGCTCGACGGTGAGGCTCCATGCCACGCCGAGGCCGGTCTTGATGCTGAATGGGAACAGCGTCTGCAGCATCGTGACGTTCGTCAGCAGAAGCAGCGGGTCGGTCATGTACCCGACCATGTCGCCGCTCTCGGCCTGCCCAGCGCCCTGCGGTGCGGTGTATGCCAGGCCGAGCACCAGCGAGACGAGAAGCACGATCACGATGTAGACGGGGAAGATACGCAGCACCCGGTTCACGGCGTAGCGGCCGAGGATTGGGAACCGCTCACCGGTGAGTAGAGCCGACGCGAACGGGCGGAAGAGGAGGAATCCGGACAACGCGAAGAAGAGCGTGAGCCCGTTGAGGGCGAAGTACATGGGCCAGGTCAGCGGCCCCCATTCCACACCTAAGGAGAGGTGGGCCTTCACGTGCCCAACAACCACCGACACCGCGGCGACGGCCCGGAGGCCTTCCATGCCGTTGATTCGACGACCCCATGAGGGCGTGAACGCCACTTGCTTCCGAGCCAAGACGTTACCCCCTGTATCGCTGGTCGAATGTCTCCCCAGACTCTATCGGACGCACGTTTCGTCGGCGTCACGCTGACTGCACCATTCGTGCGCCTCTGATGCCCACCCCGGCCCCAGCAATCCCTACAGAAAGTTCAGTTGGAGCGTCGCCTTCACGCTCCAACGACAACGCCCCCGGCTTGCATCTTCGGATGCTGACCGGGGGCTTTTTCGTCGTTGGAGTCGCCGTGTCACCGACCACCGTTGGGCCGTGTTCAAGCCCTCTCCCTGAACATCCATGCGACGGATGACCTCGGACTGAGCAAGATCGTGGCCGACATCTACCGAGGGGACACTCTCGTCGAGAGCACGGAGTCGGCTGCCAACGGTCTGACGAGCGCATTTCATACCGCAGCCATCCACTCCGACGGTAGTTACACCATCAGGTACACCGTGGAAGATGTTCCGGGCACATCTCTCAAGTCGGTTCCTTGCTGTCATTGTCGACGCCACGCCGCCGGGTGCGTCCGCAGGGGAGGGCACGTCCTACACGGTCGGTGGCGATGGGCACCTACTCGCTGGCGAGTTTCAAGGTTCATGACGAGGGACAGATCGACAAAGTCACGCTCAATGGCGTGGTGAAGGATCTTACGAACAACGCGTGGTCTGACGTGAACTTCGTACAGGCGGGACCTTCGGGGCTGTCGCCGGTGAGAACACTCTCGTGATCTACGACTTGGCGGGGAACGGGCCGAGAGGCTTCCAACGCCAGAAACCACAAAACCCCCTCCCGAAGGAGGGGGAATCGTGAACGATCTCTCGACACATCCCGGAAGGATATCCGACACATCACATGGTCGGGGTGACAGGATTTGAACCTGCGACCTCGTCGTCCCGAACGACGCGCGCTACCAAGCTGCGCCACACCCCGGTGACCCTCACGGGCCTCCACAAGGATAGCCGATATTTCAGGCCCGGCAGACCACCGCCGGCCGTTTCCGCGACCGACGGCGAACGGATGTCGCGGCATCCGATCGGGCGATCGCTACTCCGTCGGCAGGAGCGTGAGCAGGGTCGCCTCGGGCGGGCACGCGAAGCGCACCGGAGCATAGATGGACGTGCCGAGCCCGGCCGACACGTTGAGGAACGCGGAGCGCAGCCCGTGCCGCCACACGCTCAGTCCCTTCACCTGTGAGCGGGGGATGTCGCAGTTCGTGACGAGCGCCCCGAAGCCGGGCACACAGACCTGGCCGCCGTGGGTGTGGCCGGCGAGGATCAGCTCGGCGCCGTGGTTCACGAACGAGTTCAGTACCCGCTGGTAGGGCGCGTGGGTCACGCCGATCGTGATGGTGGGGCGTCGAGTGGAGACGGATGCCGCGTCGGGCCACGTCTCATCGCCGAGCGGGTCTTCTGCTCGGAGCTCGTCGATCGCGCCCGTGATGAGGTCGAGACGGTCGAAGCCCTTGTGCGGGTCGTCGACGCCGAAGAATTCGAAGTGCGTGCCGCGCAGGTCGAGCCTCGCGGCGGTGTTGTCGAGGTCGTTCCAACCGAGGTCGGCAAGGTACGAATGCAGGGCGTCGATGTCGAGCGGCTTCGCACGCGGAACGTATCCGGAGGGTCCGCCGAAGTACGCGAACGGGTTCTTGACGGTGGGCCCGAAGTAGTCGTTCGAGCCGTTCACGAAGACGCCAGGAATGCCCCGGAACGGCTCGAACGCCCGGCGGATGCCTTCGAGCCCGCGCTCGTGCCCGAGGTTGTCGCCGGTGTCGACGATGAGATCGGGTTCGAGTGCGGCGAGGGAGCGCACCCACTCCTGCTTGTCACGCTGCCACGGCGCCATATGCAGGTCGGAGAGGTGCAGCACCCTGATGGGCGCAGCGCCGGGCGGCAGCACCGCGACATCCGCTCGACGAAGGGTCCACCTCGTGCGCTCGACGAGGCTGCCCCACGCGAATGCGGCAGCGCCGGCTGCGCCGATCGCCAGGGCGATCCGCGCAGCCGGCGGAAGGGAGGAGCGACTCAATCGTCACCCGGCGGCACGATGCCGTTGCCCGGCCCGCTGCTGCTGAAGGTGACGGTGACCTCGCTGCCGCGCTTGAGGGCGGTGTTGGGCGCCGGGTCCTGACTCGCGACGACGTCGGTGGCCCCGGGTTTGCCCGATGACTTCATCTTGAGTCCGGCCTGGTCGAGTGCCGCCTTGGCCTGCTGCGCATTCATGCCGGTGAGATCAGGGACCGTCGTGCCCTGGCCGTTGCTCGTGAAGACCCGGATCGTGCTGCCGCGGCCCGCCTGACCCGTGGGGTCGGTGCCGGAGACCGTGCCTGCTGGGAGGTTCGAGTCCTGCTGTCCGCCGTCTTCGAAGACGAAGCCGGCCGCCTCGATCGCCTGCTTCGCGGCGTCGAGCGAGAGCCCGGAGACCTGCGGAATGTCGATGAGCACCTGCCGGAACGCCGACGCGTCGGGCTCGGGGAACTCGTCGCCGCCGTACTTGTTGTCGGCGAGCTCCATGATCATGGGCCAGATTCGGTGGCGCGCCGTAGCAGCCCGGCCGCTGTCGAAGCTCATGTCGCGGAGGTTCGCTTCGCCGACCACGTTGCCCACCCATACCGCGGTGGCGGCCGTGGTGCTCGAACCGATCATCCACGTGTCTTTCGCACCGTCGGTCGTTCCGGTCTTGCCGATGTGCGGAATCCCGGTGCCGGGGTCCGAAGCGCTCGCGGTTCCCGAGAACGTCTGCTGCATGGCGTAGGCCATGGCGTGTGCAACGTTCGGCTGGACCGACTGCACGCAGTTCGACGCGGGCGGCGTCACCTCGGTGCCATCGGCCTTCACGATCCGGTCGATCGCGATCGGCGAGCACGTGAGGCCGTTGTTGGCGATGCCGGCGAATGCCGTCGCCATGGCGAGCGGCGAGACCTCCTCGGTGCCGAGCACGGCGCTCGGGCCGAAGACCGCTGACTCGTCGACAGTGCCGTCGTCGTTGTAGCGCCCACCGAGGTCGAGCCCGTTCGCGCGCTTCACGCCGAAGGCCTGGGCAGTGTCACGGATCTTGCAGAGGTCGAGTTGCTGGGCCATCGCCATGAACGAGGAGTTCACCGAGTACTTCGTCGCGTCGACCGCGTTGTTGGCCGACATGGAGTCGTCGTTCCTCGGATTGAAGCTCCCGCTCCATCCGCCGTAGCACTCTGCAGGGAACGAGGTGAACGTGCGGCGAGCGCCGTTGAAGGTCTCGCGCAGCGAATGGCCTTCGTTCAGCCATTCGGCGAGAGTGAACACCTTGAACGTCGATCCCGGCTGGAGTCCGCTCGAGCCGCCGTAGTCGAAGTCCGTGCTGTAGTTGACCGAGGTGTATTCAGCGCTGGACGCGGCCAGCTCGGAGTCGTTCGTGTACTTCTTGTTCTGCGCCATCGCGAGGATCTTGCCGGTTCCCGGCTGAACCGTCACGGCGACCGAGCCCACGTCGAAGCGGGGGTCGCTCATCGGCACGTTCTCGGCGATCGCCGTCTCGGCCTTGTTCTGCAGTTCGAGGTCGAGCGTGGTGTAGATCTGCAGTCCGCCCTGCTGCAGCAGGAAGGTGCCCTCGTCTTCCTCGGTCGCGGGGTCATCGAACTGGTTCTTGATCACCCAGGTGACGTAGTCGCAGAAGTACGCGCTGCCCTGAGCCGTCTGGCACCCCGTGCTCGGCTCGGTGATCACGGGAGCTACCGGAGTTGCGACGGCGGCGTCGTGCTCCTCTTGCGTGATCTTCTGCTCCTTGAGCATCTGCTCGAGGATGTAGTCGCGCCGCTCCTTGTTCGCGGCGTACGGTGTCGGCTCGCCCTTGTCGTTGACGGAGTTGACGCCGTTCGACTCGCTCTCAGGGTAGTCGAGGCGGAACTTCTCGGGGTGGTTCACGATCGCGATGAGGCTCGCGGCCTCAGCGAGTGTGAGGTCGGCAGCGTGCTTGTTGCCGAAGTAGTACTTCGACGCTGCCTCGATGCCGTAGACCCGGCCGCCGAAGGCCGCGATGTTCAGGTAGCCGCGGAGGATCTCGTCTTTCGAGAACTCCTTCTCGAGCGCGATCGCATAACGCATCTCCTTGAGCTTGCGATCGGGCGAGGTCTCGGTGGCCGCCTCGTACGCGGCCTCCTTTTCCTCCTCGGTCGTCGCCTCGCGCACGCCGTTGTTGATGAGCACGTTCTTCACGTACTGCTGGGTGATCGAGGAGCCACCCTGCGTGGCGCCGCCGATCACGTACTCGTTGAGCGCGGCACGGATCGTGCCCTGGATGTCGATGCCGCCGTGCTCGTAGAACCGGGGGTCTTCACCGGCGATCGCGGCGTCTTTCACGTACTGCGAGATCGCCTCCCACGGGACCTCCTCGCGGTTCTCGTCGAAGAACGAGGCGAGGTGCGCCGGCGAGCCGTCGGGCTGGGTCGCGTAGATGTCGGTCTTCTCCGACAGCTCGCCGATCTCGAGGTACCCGGGGAGGTTCTCGAACATCGAGATGCTGTTGTTCGCGGCCATGCCGGTAACGGCGAGCGCGGGCGTCACGGCTGCCGTGACGAGTACACCAGCGAGCGCACTCATGCCGACAAAACCGAGGATTCCGGTGCCGACGTCGCTCATCGTGCGTTTTTGGGCAGACATATAGTGGAGCTTAACGGAGAAGGCTGGCAAATCGCGCTATGCACGGCGCCTGCCGGAATCCCGCGCGACCCGCCGTTTCCGCCCGCATCCCCACACCAGAGACGAGGAATCCCCATGCCGGCCTGGGAGTACATCACCACACCGCTGCTGATCCACAACACCGCCGCGATCCTGAACAACTGGGGCTCCGAGGGGTGGGAGCTCGTGCAGATCGTGTCCGGCCCCGAGGGCGGCCTCGTCGCCTACCTGAAGCGCCCTGTGGGCGGGGAGTCGTCGTCCGCGGCATCCGCCGGCGCCGCCGCCGCCGCTCAGGCCGCCAAGCAGTTCGAGGGGGAGTGAGCGTGGCGGCATACGAAGCCCGCATCGCGCAGCTCGGCATCGAACTGCCAGAGGTCGCCCCGCCTGTGGCCGCCTACGTCCCGGCCGTCATCTCCGGCAGCTACGTGTACACCTCCGGACAGCTGCCGTTCACGGCCGGCGGCCTGCCCGCGACCGGCAAGGTCGGCGACAGCGAGGGGCTCGTGCCCGCCGCCGCCGCGAAGGGCTACGCCCGCACGTGCGCGCTCAACGCGCTCGCCGCGGTGCGCGCCGAGATCGGCTCGCTCGATCGCGTGACGCGCATCGTGAAGCTCGTCGGCTTCGTGGCATCCGATCCCGCCTTCACCGGACAGCCCGGCGTCATCAACGGCGCCTCCGAGCTGCTCGGTGAGATCTTCGGCGAGGCCGGGCGCCATGCCCGCTCGGCCGTGGGTGTCGCGGTGCTCCCGCTCGACTCGCCCGTCGAGCTCGACCTCGTGGTCGAGTTCGCGTAGCCGCACCAGCCAGACGGCGGATGCCGCGGCGGGATCACTCCCGGCCGCGGCATCCGTTCGTTCAGGGCCTGGCGCTATCTGACCTGCGCGCTGATGACCTGCATGATCGAGGTGTCGGCGAGCGTCGTCGTGTCGCCGATCTCGCGGCCCTCGGCGAGGTCGCGGAGGAGCCGGCGCATGATCTTGCCCGAGCGCGTCTTCGGCAGCTCGTTGACGATGAACACCTGGCGCGGACGGGCGATCGCGCCGATCTGGGCCGAGACGTGCCTGCGCAGCTCTTCGCTCGCCTCGGCGGGATCGTTGATGCGCTCGGCCTGGCTCGCCTTCAGGATCACGAACGCGACGACCGCTTGCCCAGTGGTCTCGTCTGAGGCGCCGACGACGGCGGCCTCGGCGGTCCACGGGTGTGCAACCAGCGACGACTCGATCTCGGCGGTCGAGAGCCGGTGGCCCGACACGTTCATGACGTCGTCGACGCGGCCGAGCAACCAGATGTCGCCGTCCTCGTCGCGGCGGGCTCCGTCGCCGGCGAAGTACATCGCCTTTGCGGGCTCAGTGCCGAACTTCTCCCAGTAGGTCTCCTTGAACCGCTCGGGATCGCCCCAGATGCCCCGGAGCATCGACGGCCACGGCTCGGTGACGACGAGGAGCCCGCCGCCCTCGCCCTCGACGGGAGTGCCGTCGTCACTCAGGATGTCGACCGAGATGCCGGGGATCGGCACTTGCGCGCTGCCGGGTTTCAGGTCGGTGATGCCGGGCAGTGCCGAGATCATGATCGCGCCGGTCTCGGTCTGCCACCACGTGTCGACCACGGGAATGGAGCCGCCGCCGATGACGTGGCGGTACCAGATCCAGGCCTCGGGGTTGATCGGCTCACCGACCGAGCCCAGGAGGCGGAGCGAGCGCAGGTTGAACGCCTGCGGGATCTGCCGCCCGAGCTTCATGAACGAGCGGATGGCGGTGGGCGCGGTGTAGAGGATCGAGACCTTGTACTTCTCGACGATCTCCCACCAGCGGCCCGGATGCGGCGTGTCGGGCGTTCCCTCGTAGACCACCTGGGTCGCGCCGTTCGCGAGAGGACCATAGACGACGTAGGAGTGTCCGGTGATCCAGCCGACGTCGGCGGTGCACCAGTAGACGTCGGTCTCGGGGTGCAGGTCGAAGACGTTCTTGTGCGTGAACGCGACCTGGGTGAGGTATCCGCCGCTCGTGTGCAGAATGCCCTTGGGCTTGCCGGTGGTGCCGCTCGTGTAGAGGATGAACAACGGATGCTCCGCCGTGAAGCCCCGCGCCTCATGCTCGGGTGAGGCATCCGCCACCGTCTCGTGCCACCAGAGGTCGCGACCGTCGGTCCACGGCACCTCGTTCTCGCCGCGGCGCACGACGAGCACGTGCTGCACGCTCCCGGCGGTCTTCGCGATCGCCTCGTCGACGGTGGGCTTCAGGGGGAAGACCTTGCCCTTGCGGTAGCCGCCGTCGGCGGTGATCACGAGGGATGCCTCGGCGTCGTCGATGCGGGACGCGAGGCTGTCTGCGCTGAATCCGCCGAACACGACCGAGTGGATGGCGCCGATGCGCGCGACGGCGAGCATCGAGACGATCGCCTCTGGGATCATCGGCAGGTAGATCGCGACGCGGTCGCCTTCTCCGACGCCGAGCTGGGTGAGCACGTTCGCTGCTTGCTTCACCTCGGCGGTGAGCTCGGCATAGGTGATGTCGCGGCTGTCGCCGGGCTCGCCCTCCCAGTGGATGGCGACGCGGTCGCCGAGGCCGGCCGCGACATGCCGGTCGAGGCAGTTCACCGCGACGTTGAGCTCGCCGTCGTCGAACCACTTCGCGAAGGGCGGGTTCGACCAGTCGAGGGTGCGGGTGAAGGGCTTCTCCCACTCGAGCAGCTCACGGGCCTGGTCGGCCCAGAAGCCGAGGCGGTCGGCGCGGGCGGCTTCGGCGAGGTGCTCGTCGGCGACGGCTTGGGCGGCGAACTCGGGACTCGGGCGGAATCGCCTGATCTCTTCGAGCGCGTGATCGATCTGAACGGTCATGATTGTCCGGTCGCTCCTTCGCGAATGAATTCATGGTTGGGTCGCCTGCCCCAATCAGCACCTTACCCGCCGCTTCGGCGGGTTCAGTAACCGCTCGTTCCACCGACGTCGTAGGCTGTAGCAATGCCACCCGAACGGGGGCTACCTGTGCCTTTGCTCACAGAATTCTGTGTGTCGGCACAAATGGGGACAAAAAATGCTTGCGCATTGGTTCTCAGGCCGTATGCTGAGTACCGCCCGAACACTCGTTTCGTGGCCTGCAGCGCTTGTGATTCCCCCCAATCCTTGCGCTGCCGAGGCGGCACCTGTTCCCCCCAATGGGTGCCGCCCCCTTTCGTTAACGGGCACTGCTTCGGTGGTCCCGGCGGATCGAGTCCTCCTCCACAACGGTGTGGGGGAGGCTCTTTCCGTATCTGCCCGGCGACGGATGCATCAGCGCCGATGCGCGTGCCTACGCTCGCCGCATGAGCATTCCCTTCGTCGCCACCCCGTCGTGGCAACCCGAGCCGGCCGAGTCCGCGCCGAGTGTCTCCGTGCGCACTGCAGTGCCGGCGGAGACCGGGCCGGGGGCCGCCGCCGCGGCATCCGATGCCGCCTCGTCGACCCCTCGCAACGGAGCGCCGGGCGCCGCGGCGACCGACCTCTCGGTGCTCGGACCGCTCGAGCCGTTCGCGGCGACCGGTCCGGTCACCGACCTCTTCGTCAACGGCGCGTTCGGCCTGTGGATCGATCGCGGCGCGGGCGCTGAGCGGGCGTCGGCGTGGTCGGCCGACGAGGCCGAGGTGCGCTCGCTCGCCGTGCGGCTCATCGCTCGTGGGGGCCGGCACATCGACGAGGCCACCCCGGCCGTCGACGTGCGCCTCGGGCATGGCATCCGCGTTCACGCCGTGCTCCCGCCGGTGTCGAGCGGCGGAACCCTCATCTCGGTGCGCGTGCCCCGGGCCGCCGGCTTCTCACTCGCCGCGCTCGCCCGGGCGGGCATGCTCGACGTCGCGCAAGAGGCCAGGCTCCGCGAGGCGGTCGCGGCGCGCGAGAACCTGCTCGTCACGGGGGCCGGCGGCACCGGGAAGACCACGCTGCTCTCGGCACTGCTCGGCGAGGCGCCTGCGCGTGAGCGCATCGTCGTGATCGAAGACGTCGCCGAGCTGCAGGTCGGCCACCCGCACGTCGTCGCCCTCGAAGCGCGTCAGGCGAACCTCGAGGGCAGTGGCCGAGTCGGACTCGACGCCCTGCTTCGCGAGGCATTGCGCATGCGCCCCGACCGGCTCGTCGTCGGCGAGTGTCGTGGTGCGGAGCTCCGCGAGCTGCTCGCCGCGCTCAACACGGGCCACGACGGCGGCGCCGGCACGCTGCACGCGAACTCGCTCGCCGACGTTCCGGCACGGCTCGAGGCACTCGGTTCCATCGCCGGGCTCTCGCCCGACGCGGTCGCGAGGCAGACCGTGAGCGCCTTCGACCTCGTGCTCCACCTCGAGCGGGCAGGCGGCAAGCGCCGGCTCGCCCAGCTCGGCCGGTTCCGGCAAGACGGCGACCGGCTCGCCGTCGAGCCGTTGTGAGCATGCGCGGGCTCGCTGCTCGCGCCGTCACAGCCATGATCGCCCTCCGGCGCCGGCCCGATCCCGCCGCGGAGGTCGACGCGATCGCCGCGATCACCGAGAGGTTGGCCGTGCTGCTCGCCGCGGGCGTCTCGGCATCGACGGCGTGGAGCCATGTGGGGGAGCCGGCGCAGACGAGCGGCGACGCCCGTGCGGTGCCCGCCGCGGCATCCCTCGCCGACGCCGCGGTGCTCGCGGCCGCGGCGAGGGCGGCGTCGGGCGGCGACCCGGTGGCGCTGGCGATCGCCGAAGCGCGCGCGGCCCACTCCGCGGCATCCGGAGCCTGGTCGGTACTGGCGGCAGCGTGGTCGGTGGCCGCCGAGTCGGGTGCGCCGCTCGCGTCGAGCCTGCGGAGTCTCGCGGGCTCCCTTCGCGACGAGGCGCAGTTGCGCCGTGAGGTGCGAGTGGCGCTGGCCGGGCCTGCGGCCAGCGCCCGACTCGTCACCGCGCTGCCGCTCATTGCGATCGTCTTCGGCACGGCACTCGGATTCGACACGCTGGCAGTGCTCTTCGGCAATCCGCTCGGTCTCGCGTGCCTGGCACTCGGCGCCGGATTCCTCTGGACGGGTCGGCGCTGGAACACGGCCCTCGCGTCGCGTGCCTCGCGCGGGCGCGCCGATGCCGGACTCGAACTCGAACTCCTCGCGATCGCGATGTCGGGCGGCACGTCGATCGAGCGCGCTCGAGCCATCGCTCGCGACGCGATGGCCGAGCACGTGCCGGTCGCGGGCGATGGCCGGGAGGTCGAAGCGGTCCTCGGCCTCGCGGCGAGGGCCGGCGCGCCGGTCGCCGAGCTGCTGCGCGCCGAAGCCTTCCGTCTGCGGCGCTCGGCGCGTGCAGCGGGTGAGGCGCGCGCTGCGACCCTCGGCGTTCGGCTCATGCTCCCGCTCGGGCTGTGCGTGCTGCCGGCGTTCGTGCTGCTCGGCGTCGCGCCCCTCATGATCTCCGTCATCACCGGCACCCTCGGCGGTGCCGGGTGACGGCCAACGCTCGTGCCGCCACCCGCTGAGACCTCGGCACACCGAAACCTCGGCACTACAGGAAGGAACACCTCATGCACGAACTCGCCACACCGATCGAGGCCGTCGAGCGCGACAGCTCGTCGGCGATACCGGGTCATCGCTCGCCGAGGCGCTGCATCCGCGCCGGGCTCCGCACCGTCGCACGGCGCCTCGCCGGAGAACGAGGTGCAGCGACGGCCGAATATGCGGTGGCCACGATGGCCGCGGTCGGCTTCGCCGGTCTCCTCGTGCTCATCCTGCGCGGAGACGAGGTACGCGGCATCCTCACCGACCTCGTGCGGAATGCGCTCACCGTCGGCTGACCGCGACCGGGGCAGCGTGACCGCGGAGTTCGCGGTCGCGCTGCCTGCGATCGCACTCGTGCTCGCGGCGTGCCTCGCGTCGGTCCAGCTCATCGCCCAGCAGGTGCGGCTGACGGATGCCGCGGCCGACGCCGCCCGTGCGCTCGGCCGTGGGGAGTCGGCCGCCGAGGCGGGCGCGATCGCCGACCGGGTCTCTGGAGGCGCCGCGCTCGGCGTCGCCGTCGACGGGATGTTCGTCTGCGCAACGCTCAGCACGCCGGGCGACGGGCTCCTCGCCGCGATCGAGTTGCGCGCGGAATCGTGCGCGGTGACGGGCGGGCGATGATGCGGCGATCGATCGGCGACGAGGGCGGCGCGGCATCCGTGCTCGCCCTCGGCATCGTCGGCGCGATCGTCGCGCTCACCATCGCCGTCGTGCCCATGCTCACGGTGTTCGTGGCGTCGCAGCGGGCCGCCAACGCAGCGGATGCCGCGGCGCTCGCCGCTGCCGACGCGACCTCCGGTGCCGTGCCCGGCGTGCCCTGTCAGCTCGCGGGGCACGTGGCGGCGCGCAACGGCGCCACCCTAGGCGCGTGCGAGGCTCGGGGGCCAGCGGCATCCGTCACCGTGACGGTTTCCGTGCTCGGCTTCGAGCTCGACGCCTCAGCGAGGGCAGGGCCCCCGCAATGGTCGGGCTGAGCTCAGACGAAGACGGTCTCGACGAAGCGGTACTCGACCGCGGTCGGCCTGTCGTCGTCGTCTGCGCTGAACTCGAGGCCGGCGGCGCGCGAGTACACGTAGTGCTTGCCGTGCTCGGCGCCCAGCTCCAACCGCGGACGTGGATCGCCCGATTCGAGGAAGGGCGTTGCGACCGTCTTGCCCTCGAGTGGTCCGTCGATCAGCTTTGCGGTGTACGAGCCGGTGGTTGACGTATCCATGCGGGCAATTCTCCTCCGACCGCCACGATCCGCAAGGGCTCGACGCGCGACGACGGTGTGTGCCATTTGGCGACGGGCATCGGTGCACTCACGGTGAGGGTGTGTATGGTGTGGCTGTCGGCGCAGCGAGTCGCCGGTCGATGGCACACACCGCTCGGGGGCGCGGCATTCATGTGCGTTCCCGTCTCAAATGTTGGAATAAGAGGAGTCTGGTGTCAGGCGCGAAGAAATTGGTCATCGTAGAGTCGCCGACCAAGATGAAGTCGATCGCCCAGTATCTGGGTGAGGGCTACGAAGTGCTGTCGTCGGTCGGGCACATCCGCGACCTGATCGAGCCGAAGAACCTGCCCGCCGAGCTCAAGAAGGGCTCGCTCGGCAAGTTCTCGGTCGACGTCGAGCACGGGTTCGAGCCGTACTACGTCGTCTCCGACTCGAAGAAGAAGACCGTCGCCGACTTGAAGCGCGCGCTGAAGAACGCCGACGAGCTCCTGCTCGCGACTGATGAGGACCGCGAGGGCGAAGCCATCGCGTGGCACCTCCTGCAGGAGCTGAAGCCCAAGGTTCCGGTTCGCCGAATGGTCTTCCACGAGATCACGAAAGACGCGATCGAGAAGGCGAAGGACAACACCCGCGAGCTCGACACCGCCCTCGTCGACGCGCAGGAGACCCGCCGCATCCTCGACCGTCTCTACGGCTACGAGGTGTCGCCGGTGCTGTGGCGCAAGGTCGGCCCCGGCCTGTCGGCCGGCCGCGTGCAGTCGGCTGCGACCCGGCTTGTCGTCGATCGCGAACGCGAACGGCTCGCGTTCGTCGCCGCAGGCTACTGGGATCTCATCGGACGCTTCGCGAGCGGTGAGGCGGCGTCCGCCTTCGAAGCACGGCTCGTGCGCCTCGGCGGGCAGCGCGTCGCCACCGGCCGCGATTTCGACGACTCCGGCCGCCTCAAGAGCTCGGCCGTCGTGCTCAACGAGCCGGCAGCGCACGCGCTCGTCACCGCGCTGCGTGCCGAGGGCGTGAATCGCACCGTCTCGAAGGTCGAATCGAAGCCCTACTCCAGGCGGCCCGCTGCCCCGTTCACGACCTCGACGCTGCAGCAGGAGTCGGCGCGCAAGCTCCGCCTCTCGGCGCGCGACACGATGCGCGTCGCGCAGTCGCTCTACGAGAACGGCTACATCACCTATATGCGAACCGACTCGGTGTCGCTCTCGCAGCAGGCGATCACGGCGGCTCGCGCGCAGGCGACCGCGCTCTACGGAGCCGATTCGATTCCCGACAAGCCGCGCGTCTACTCCGGCAAGAGCAAGAACGCCCAAGAGGCGCACGAGGCGATCCGCCCCTCGGGCGAGGTTTTCCGCACGCCGTCCGAGCTGCAGAGCGTGCTGCGCGGCAGCGAGTTCAAGCTCTACGACCTCATCTGGAAGCGCACCGTCGCATCGCAGATGGCCGATGCGAAGGGTCAGACCGCGACCGTCACGATCGAGGTCGGTCCCACGGCGACGGATGCTTCAGCCCCCGCCGAGGCATCCGTGCCCATCGCCGGCGCCATCGCCGAGTTCACCGCGAGCGGCACCGTCATCACCTTCCGCGGCTTCCTCGCGGCCTATGAGGAGAGCCGCGACGAGGAGCGCAACGCCGACGAGACGCCGGGCGAGGCGAAGCTGCCGCCGCTCACCGAGGGCCAGGCGCTCGCGCTCGCCGAGCTCGAGGCGAAGGGCCACGAGACCAGCCCGCCCCCGCGCTACACCGAGGCGAGCCTCGTGAAGCGGCTCGAGGAGCTCGGCATCGGCCGTCCCTCCACCTTCGCGTCGATCATCTCGACGATCCTCGACCGCGGCTACGTCACGCAGCGCGGCCAGGCACTCGTGCCGAGCTGGATCGCCTTCTCGGTCGTGCGCCTGCTCGAGGAGCATTTCGGCGACCTCGTCGAATACGACTTCACCGCCGAGATGGAAGACGACCTCGACCGGATCGCCTCGGGCGAGGCCGACCGGGTCGACTGGCTGAACGGCTTCTACTTCGGCTCAGAGACGCACCGCGGGCTCCGCCAGGTCGTCGACAACCTCGGCGACATCGACGCGCGCGAGATCAACTCGGTCGTGATCGCCCCCGACATCACCCTGCGCATCGGCAAGTACGGCCCCTACCTCGAGACGGTGGATCCGGATGCCGAGGCCGACGCACCGCCGCGCCGCGTCAACCTCCCCACCGAACTCGCCCCCGACGAGCTCACCGAGGCCAAGGCCCGCGAGCTCATCGAGGCGCCGGTGCAGGGCGACCGGGTGCTCGGCGAGAACCCCGAGAACGGCAAGCAGGTCGTCTTGAAAGACGGGCGGTTCGGCCCGTATGTGACCGAAGTCGAGCCCGAGCCCGAGGCCGCGCCTGAGGCATCCGTCGATGCAGCGACCGGCGAGGTCATCGAGCCGGCAAAGCCGAAACGCGCCGCGAAGAAGGTCGCAGCGGCCAAGCCGCGCACGGCCTCGCTGTTCAAGAGCATGGAGCCGGCGGAACTCGACCTCGAGACGGCGCTGAAACTGCTCGACCTGCCGCGCGTCGTCGGCGCCGACCCCGAGTCGGGCGACGAGATCACCGCGCAGAACGGCCGCTACGGTCCGTATCTGAAGAAGGGCGCCGACACGCGCACCCTGCCGAGCGAGGACGCGATCTTCGAGATCGACCTCGACGGTGCACTCGCGCTCTATGCACAGCCGAAGTACGGTGCCCGCAGCGCGTCGAGCGCACTCAAGGAGTTCGAGAACGACCCGGTGAGCGGCAAGCCGATCAAGGTGAAAGACGGCCGATTCGGTCCCTACGTCACGGACGGCACGACCAACGCCACGATCCCGCGGGCCGAGTCGGTCGAGGAGATCACCTTCGAGCGAGCCGTCGAGCTGCTGCAGATCAAGCGCGACAAGGGCCCCGCCGCGCCGCGTGCGAAGCGAACGACCACCGCGCGCACGACCACCGCCAAGAAGGCACCCGCGAAGAAGGCGCCGGCCAAGAAGAGCACGTCGTGAGCTCGGGCGTCTTCATCACCCTCGAGGGCGGCGACGGCTCCGGCAAGACCACGCAGGCAGAACTGCTCGACCGCTGGCTCTCCGAGCAGGGTCGCACAGTGCTGCGCACTCGCGAACCCGGCGGCACCGAGGTCGGCGTCGAGGTTCGCGAGATCGTGCTGCACCACCGCGGCGACATCACGCCCCGGGCCGAGGCGCTGCTCTACGCGGCCGACCGCGCCCATCACGTCGCCACCGTCGTGCGTCCGGCGCTCGAACGCGGCGATGTGGTCATCCAGGATCGCTACATCGACTCGTCGGTTGCCTACCAGGGCGTCGGCCGGGTGCTCGACCCCGACGCGATCCGCGGCCTCTCCGAATGGGCCACCGAAGGGCTCCGACCCGACCTCACGATCCTGCTCGACCTCGACGCCGGTGCAGCGCGAGGACGTCTCGACGAGGCGCGCACAAGGTACGACCGGCTCGAGGCCGAGGCATCCGAGTTCCACGACCGCGTACGCAACGCCTACCTCGCGATCGCCGCAGCCGAGCCCGACCGCTTCCTCGTGGTCGACGCGGCGCTGGCCGCCGACGAGATCGCCGCATCCATCCGCCCGCGCGTCGCCGAACTCCTCTGAGATCGAGCGGGCCACGGTCGGCGGCGGAAGGTAGCGTGGAACCGTGAGCGTGTGGAGCGAGCTGACCGGGCAGGATCAGGCGATCGCCGTGTTCCGCGGCGCCGCGAGCACCGCCGGCATCGCCAGCAGCGCCCAGCAGATGACCCACTCGTGGCTCATCACCGGCCCTCCCGGGTCGGGCCGCTCGAACCTCGCCTACGCCTTCGCCACCGCGCTCATCTCGGGCGACCCCGACGGCGACGAGCCGACCCGCATCCAGGTCGAGGCGCGCAGCCATCCCGACCTGCACGTGCTCGCCACCGAGGGCGTCATCATCAAGCGCGACGACGTGCGCGAGATCGTGCGCCGCTCGCACTACTCGCCCTCCGTCGGGCGTCACCGCGTGATCATCGTCGAAGACGCCGACCGCATGACCGAGCAGACGTCGAACTTCCTGCTGAAAGAGCTCGAGGAGCCGCCCGAGCGCACCGTGTGGATCCTGTGCGCGCCGAGCGAGGCCGACCTCATCCCGACCATCCGCTCCCGTGTTCGCTCCGTGCGCCTCCAGGTTCCGAGCATCGCTGATGTCGCGGCGCTCCTCGTTCGCCGCGATGGCGTCGACCCCGTGCTCGCCGAGCGCGCGGCGCGTGAGGCGCAGAGCCACATCGGCATGGCGCATCGGCTCGCGACGAGCGACGAGGCGCGGAGTCGTCGCGCCGAGACGCTCAGGCTCGCCCTCGAGGTGCGCTCGGCGGCGACCGCCGTCGCGACGGCGGCGCGCTTCCTCGAGATCGCGGGCGACGACGCGAAGGCGATCACCGAGCTGCGCGATGCCGAAGAGCGGGCGCACGCGCTGCACTCGCTCGGCGTCGCGCCCGGCCAGGCGGTGCCCAATGCGCTCCGCCCGCAGCTCAAGGCGCTCGAAGACGACCAGAAGCGCCGCGCGACGCGGAGCCTTCGCGACGGCATCGACCGCATCCTCGTCGATCTCGCGTCGCTCTACCGCGACATCCTGCTGATCCAGCTCGGCGCCGACGTCGAGCTCGTGAACCGAGAGCTGCTCGAGCGCCTGGAGCACGCCGCGGCATCCGCTTCGCCTGCGCGCACCCTCGCGACGCTCGATGCCATCCAGGCGGCTCGCGATCGCATCGACGGCAACGTGCAACCGGCGCTCGCGCTGGAGGCGATGCTCGTCTCGGCGATCCGCAGACCGACCACCGAACGGGGGGCCGCATGAACGGCACACGCGAACCGAACCGCGAACGACGGATGCCGCGCGCGCGGCGCATGGCATTGGCGGCGGTCGCGCTCGTGTCGGCGCTCGCGCTCAGCGCTTGCATGCCCACCTTCCTGAACCCGCCGAAGCCCCAGTCGACGCCGACGGGCGAGGAGGTCGAGGCCGACCTGCAGCCGTTCTACGAGCAGGTGCTCGAGTGGGAGCGATGCGGAGAGGAGCTCGGCTGCAGCACGGCCAAGGCACCCCTCGACTGGGACGACCCCGGGTCGGGCGAGATCGAGCTCGCCCTCGTGCGTCACGTCGCCACCGGCGACCGCATCGGCTCGCTGCTCGTGAACCCCGGCGGCCCCGGTGGCTCCGGCTACGACTTCGTGGCCGACTCCCTGAGCTACGCCGTCGGCGAGCCGCTGCGCGAGCGCTTCGACATCGTCGGATTCGACCCGCGTGGGGTCGGCCGCTCGAGTGCGGTCGCCTGCTACGACCCTGCCCAGATGGACGAGTACCTCTACGGAATCATCCCCGCCGAGCGCGGCAGCGATGAATGGGTCGCCGCGGTCGAGACATCGGCGAAGGACTTCGGCACAGCGTGCGCCGAGAAGTCGGGCGACCTGCTCGCAAACGTCGACACGGTGAGCGCTGCTCGCGACCTCGACCTGCTGCGCGCGGTGCTCGGCGACGAGCAGCTGAACTATCTCGGCTACTCGTACGGCACCTTCCTCGGCGCGACGTTCGCCGAGCTCTACCCCGACAAGGTGGGCCGGCTCGTGCTCGACGGCGCGATCGACCCCTCGGCGAGCGACTTCGAGGTCACGAAGGCGCAAGCGGTGGGCTTCGAGAAGGCGCTCCGCGCCTACGTCGAGAACTGCCTCGCCGGCAGCGAATGCCCGTTCCGCGGCTCAGCCGACGAGGCGATAGCCGAGATCGGCCGGCTCCTGGCATCCGTCGAACAGAGCCCGCTTCGCGGGACCGACGGCCGCCTCGTCGGCGCCGACACCCTGCTCACCGCCATCATCTACCCGCTCTACAGCGCCGACTCGTGGCCGTACCTCAGCCAGATGCTCGAATCGGTGATGCTCGGCGACGCCGACACCGCCTTGAGCTTCGCCGACGGCTACAACGGGCGCAACGCCGACGGCACCTACCTCGACAACTCGACCGAGGCGTTCCGAGCGATCAACTGCCTCGACTACTCGTATCAGTCCGATGTCTCGGTGATGCGTGACAAGGCCGCGGAGATCGCCGCGATCGCGCCGACGATCGGTCGCTACTTCGGCTTCGGCGACCTCACGTGCGTGAACTGGCCGCACACGAGCGACCGCGATCGCGAAGAGATCCACGCCGAAGGCGCGGAGCCGATCCTCGTGATCGGCACCACGGGCGACCCGGCGACGCCGTACGAGTGGGCGGTCGCGCTCGCCGAGCAGCTCGAGAGCGGCGCGCTCGTCAGCTACGAGGGCGAGGGGCACACGGCGTACAACAAGTCGAACTCGTGCGTGAACGACGCCGTCGAGTCCTTCTTCATCGACGGCACGGTTCCCGCGAGCGATCCGCAATGCTGATCGGCCGACAGGCCGACGTGCGTGGCACGCAAGGGTGTTCAACGGCGCCTTCGAAACCCGCTAACATAGATTCTCGTGCCAACCGGTGCGCCTCGGCGCAGCGGATGCCATGCCGCCTTAGCTCAGTCGGCAGAGCGTCTCACTCGTAATGAGAAGGTCGTGGGTTCGATTCCCACAGGCGGCTCCATCACTCGAACGGCCCGGATGAATCCGGGCCGTTCGTGCGTCCGGCCCAAGACACGGCCGCTCCGCATGTCGGCGGAGTTGGCATGCGGAGACGGTCGCACAGGGCCTTCGCGTGATCGGGCCATATCAGTCGTCCTCGTTCGCGTCCCAGTCGAAGTCGATCGGATCGTCGGTGACGTTCGCGTTCGCGGGAATGCCGGTCACCGGGCGCATCGTCGCGAGACCGGCCGTGCGCCGATCCAGCTCGGCCACGAGGGCATCGTCGACGAGCTCCTCCCCGCCGAGCGTCTCGGACTCCGAGACGAGTTGGCTCGCGGGACCGATCAGGATACTCGCCCGCCCGACCGTGCCATCGCTGTGGCGCACGGGGATCTCGACGGATGCCGCCGAGTCACGTTGCGCCAGCGCTTCCGCATATGCGAGCAGCGACCGAGCGATGTTGCTTCCGGTCAGCAGTTCTCCACCTGCATAGTGAATGCGGTCCATACTCCACGATTATCGGAATGCAAGCCTGCCGACAATCCCTTGCGCTCGGCTCGTGGAGCAGTCCCACTTGGACGAGGACGTCGACTCAGCCGATCGCCGCACGAATCGCTTCGGCATACGCCTGGTAGCCGGCGATCGTAGGGTGGAACGCCTCGGCGGAGAAGATGTCGTGGATCCACGGATCCGCGCTGTCAAGCCCGTGGCCGGCGAACGCCGACTCGACATCGACGAAGAGGAATCCTGCGGCGGCGGCACTCGCCTCGATGAGATCGTTGAGCAGCGCGATACCCTGGTTCACCGCGAGCTTCCTCGGATCAGTCGGCGACTCGAACAGCAGCGGATAACCAGTGACGACGACGGTCGCCTTCGGTGCCGCGGCCCGGATCGACGCAAACGTCGTAGCGAGGTCGACCGCGAGCTGCGGGAATCTCGCCTGTGCCACGGCAACGGCCGCAAGGCACTCCTCGATCGTCCGCGTCAGGCACGCCGTGGCGAGCACGTCGAGTCCGAGGTCGTTCGCCCCGACCGTCACGGTGACGAGCTTCGTCTGCCGGGTGAGGGCCGAGAGCTGGGTCGTGACGTCGGCCGTGGTCGCGCCCGTGCAAGCGAGGAGCGCCTCATGGTTCACGCCGGGATCGGCGCTGAGCAGGCTCGGATACCCGGCCGGGCTCGTCAAGCACGTGTCGAGATAGCCGCCGCCGCCGACACCAGCGGCATACGAGTCGCCGAGGGCCGCGTAGGCGACTTTCGATGTCGCGGCAGTCTGCGTCGGTCCACCGGGCACCGCTTGCGCGGGAACGGCGCCGACGAGAGCGATCGCGAGCGTGAGGAGGGTGGCGCCGAGGATGCTCATCGGGCGGCGGGTTCGAGACGACATTGTCATGGCGGGAGGGTAGAGCAGATCGGAGCTCGCCGCGACCTCCGATTCGGGACAGTCTGCGCCTCGTACCGGTGCAGCTTCCCGACTCGGGAGGGTGGCCGCCCGCCGTTAGGCTGTCGCCATGACTGAACGACTGCGCTGGGGCATCCTCGCGACGGGCGGCATCGCCCGCGCCTTCACGAGCGACCTGAAGATCAACGGCTTCACCGTGCAGGCCGTGGGCTCGAGGTCGAGTGCGGCCGCCGAGGCCTTCGCTGCCGAGTTCGAGATCCCGAATGCGCACGGGAGCTACGAGGCGCTCGTCGCCGACCCCGAGGTCGACGTGATCTACGTCTCCACGCCGCATCCGCTGCACGCCTCGAATGCGATGCTCGCACTCGAGGCCGGCAAGCACGTGCTCGTCGAGAAGCCGTTCGCGGTCAACGCCCGTGAGGCCCAGGCGATCGCCGACCTCGCGGCGGCGAAGGGGCTCCTCGCCCTCGAGGCGATGTGGACCCGCTACCTGCCCCACATGGCACGCATCCGCGAGATCATCGCCGAGGGAACACTCGGCGAGGTGCGCGCGCTCATGGCCGATCACACGCAGAAGCTCTCCGACGACCCGGCGCACCGCATCAACGCGCTCGAGCTGGGCGGCGGCGCCCTCCTCGACCTCGGGATCTACCCGATCTCCTTCGCATGGGACCTCTTCGGTGCGCCCCTCACGATCCAGTCCACGGCGACGTTCAAGAGCACGGGCGCCGATGCCCAGATCGCCACGATCTTCGGCTACGAGGGCGGGCGAGTCGCCACGACACTCTCGGCGAGTGACTCGAGCGGGCCGAACACCGCTGTGGTGCTCGGTACCGAGGCTCGTATCGACATCGACCGGGTCTGGTACACGCCGGCGAGCTTCCGCGTGGTCGCCCCCGATGGCACGGTCATCGAGGAGTTCCGCCCGATCGAGGTCAACGGGCGAGGCATGCACTGCCAGGCCGAAGCCGTCGAACGGCTCGTCGCAGCCGGCACCCTGGGCGGCGACGTGCTGCCCATCGATGAAACGGTCGCGATCCTGGGAACGCTCGACGTGATCCGCGAGCAGATCGGTTTGCGCTACCCGGGGGAGTGACCTTCGGAGCACCTTGCCGAAACCGGCACGTACAATGCCGGGGTGGATGACCGGAAGGATGACCCGACGCCCGAACCCGCCCAGACGGAGACGGCAGTGACCGCGGGCGCGGCGTCGGCACGGTTCGGCGCCTTCGTGCGCAAGCACCGGCTCACCCTCTCGATCACCGGCGGAGTGCTCGCATTCGCGCTGCTCGGCACTGGAGCCGTGTTCGCCGGCGCCGCCATGGATGCGAGCGAGGAGGTCGCCGTCGCAACGACGTCGACCCCCACCCCGACGCCGGATGCCGCCCGGCCGGTGCCCGCGGCAGCGGCACCCGCGAGCCGCATCCGCACCTGCTCCGTCGCCGACCGCGCAGCCGACGGCCGACTCGCGAACCTGCAGGCGCACGTCAGGAACGCCGCCACGGGCGAGTCGCTCTATGACCGGGGCGCCGCGACGCCCTCACGAACGGCGAGCGTCATGAAGGTGCTCACGGCGGCGGCGGCGCTGTCGGTACTCGGCCCAGACCACCGCGCGGCCACGACCGTCGTGAAGGGCGCCGAGCCCGGTTCTGTCGTGCTCGTCGGCGGCGGAGACGTGACCCTCTCGCGCACCCCGAGTGGCACGACCACGGTGTACCCGGGCGCGGCGCACCTCGACGAGCTCGCGCAGCAGGTCCGAAGCGCCTGGTCGGCCGACCCCTCGAACCCGCCGCTCACGAAGCTCGTGCTCGACGCGAGCTTCTTCGGCGGCGACGAGTGGCATTCGACCTGGGACCTCATCGAGCGCGAAGACGGCTACATGTCGAACATCACGGCGCTGCAGGTGGACGGCGACCGCGACACCCCGTCGAGCAACACCTCGTGGCGCAGCCCCGACCCGATCGCACGCGCAGGCGACGCCTTCGCATCGGAGCTCGGCGGCATCTCGGTCATCGAGCGCGGCACGGCCCCGGCCGGCGCCGCGCAACTCGGCCAGGTGCTCTCGCCGACCGTCGCCGAACTCGTCGACAAGGCGCTCGTCGTCTCCGACAACTCCGTCGCCGAGATGCTCGCTCGCCTCGTCGCGATCGAGACGGGCGCCGGCAACGATTTCAGCGCGATCAACGCCGGGGTGCTCGAGGGGCTCGCGGACTACGGGCTCGACACGACGGGCATCAACGTCGTCGACGGCTCCGGACTCAGCGACGACAACGCCGTGCCTCCCGCCTACCTCACCCAGCTCTTCGTGAAGATCAACGCGCGAGAGGGCAACCTCGGCATCCTCATGGACGGGTTGCCCGTCGCGGGACAGCGCGGGTCGCTCTCCTACAGCGACCGGTTCCAGGGGGAGAACGCGGTGGCCGCCGGGGCAGTCTCGGCCAAGACGGGATGGATCGAGAGCGGGTACACGCTCTCGGGCGTCATCCGTGCGCAAGACGGCTCGACGCTCACGTTCGCGATCTACGCCCTCGGTGACGTGACCGATGAGGCGAAGCAGGCGATCGACACCCTCACCACCGGCTTCTACCTCTGCGGCGACAACCTCTCCAACCAGTAGTGCCGCCACCGTCCAGCCGGCCGCGCTGACTGGAAGAATGGAGGTGCGGCCGGATCGGTCGCATGCAGGACGAGCGAAGGAGCGAGCCGATGACCCGGGCCCTGTTCATCATCGACGTGCAGAATGACTTCACCGAGGGGGGCGCGCTCGGAGTCGAGGGCGGCGCCGCCGTCGCCGCCGGCGTGACCGAGCTGCTCGAACGGCACCGCGGCGAATACGACGTGGTCGTGGCATCCCGCGACTGGCATTCCGCCGAGGGAGACAACGGCGGTCATTTCGCCGTCGAGAGCGAGCCCGACTTCGTCGAGACCTGGCCCGTGCACTGCGTCGCGGAAACAGAGGGTGCCGAATACCACCCGGCGCTCTCGATCGATCAGGTCGATGTGCACATCCGCAAGGGTCAGGGAGTGCCGGCCTACTCGATCTTCGAGGGCACCGATGACGACGGCGCCTCGATGAGCGACGTGCTCACCAGCCGAGGTGTCACCGACGTCGACGTCGTCGGCATCGCGACCGACTATTGCGTGCGGGCGAGCGTGCTCGACGCACTCGAGCACGGCCAGCACGTACGCGTCTTCACCGACCTCATCGCCGGCGTCGCCGCCTCGACCTCCGAGCTCGCACTCGCCGAACTGGGCCATGCGGGCGCCGACATCACCGAGTCGACCGCGCTCAACAAGGCCGCCTCGTGAGGCGAGCCGACACGGCACCGGTGCCCAGCCTCTACGCCGAGTCATCCGACGGCGTGCTCATCGCATATCGCATGCATGGGTCCGGTGAAGCGGATGCCGCGCTGCCGCCCGTGCTCCTCGTGCACGGGTTCGCATCGAACTCGGCCGTGACCTGGGATGGCACGGGGTGGGTGCAGGCGCTTCGTGCGGCGGGGCGCGCCGTGATCACGCTCGACCTGCGCGGACACGGCGAGAGCGACAAGCCGGTCGACGGCGACTCCTATTCGCCCGAGCTGCTCGGCGCCGACCTGCTCGCCGTGGTCGATTCCGTCGGCGCCGACCAGGTGGACCTGATCGGCTACTCGATGGGCAATCGGGTGGTGTCGGCCTTCGCCTCCGTCGCCCCCGAGCGCATTCGTCGGGTCGTCATCGGCGGAGCGGGGCCGCACGAGCTCTTCGCCTCATGGGATCTCGAGGAGGCGCGCGCCGTGCTGCTGCGCGACGAGCCGTCGAGGAATCCCCTCATCGACCAGCTGCTCCGGCCCGCGATCGCCGCGGGCGCCGACCGCGAGGCGCTCCTCGCCTGCATCGAAGGCGTGCAGGGAGCGCCGCTCTCGATCCCGGGCGACATCCCGACGCTGTTCGTCGCCGGTGAGAACGATCCGGTGCCCGAAGGCGCACGCGAGCTCGCGCTCGACTGGGACGCCGATTATGTGTCGATCCCCGGGCGCGACCACGTGTCGACCCTCACGGCGCGGGCGTTCAAGGACGCCGCGATCGAGTTCCTCGCCTGAGCTGCCGCGGCACCCGTCCCGCCCGCGCGCTGTCCTGTTACCGGATTCGGGGATTCTCGCGACGCGCCGGGCGGCCGGCACCCTGCTGCCGCGTGCCGGGAAGAATCCCCGAATCCGGTAGCAGGCGAGTCGTCCTCCACCGCGCCTTCGGCGGGGAATGCCACCACAGAGTCCCGGATGCCGCGGTCTGCTGCTCTCTTTCCGTTTGATTCTGGTTACATGAGGTCGGCGATCAGCGTGGTCCGCGAACACGGCGGCGCGTGTCGCACCAGGGACCTGCGCGCGGCGGGGTTCGACGCGCGCGCGGTCGCCGCAGCGGTGGCATCCGGATGCATCGAGCGTGCTCGCATCGGGCATTTCGTCGCTCCCGAGCTCCCGGCCACCGTGAAGCGCGCGATACGTGTCGGTGGAAGGCTCACGTGTGTGAGCGCAGCGCAGGCGATGGGCCTCCGCGTGCTCAAGGAGCCACACTGCCTGCACATCGAGGTCGCAGAACACGATTCGCGGTTTCGGCGCCCGGGCGACCCGACCAAGCGCTTGCGTCCGAAGCTGCAGCGTATCTCGGAGCATCCGCAAGTCCGATTCCATTGGCGAGGCGTCTGCCATTCCGGCGACGCGATGCCGCCGCTCCTCGATGTGCTCGTCGAGGTCGTCGGATGCCTGCCCGCACTCGACGCGCTCTGCATTCTGGACTCCGCCCGGGAGTGCATACCGTCGGCGTGGAAGCCGCCGGCTTTGAACGATGCCGGATTCTCCGAGTTGCTTGAATGTCTCCCACCCGGGCAACGGACGCTCGCGGTCAGGTCATCGTCGCTCAGCCAAGCGATCGGGGAGACTATTGCTCGCGAGCGCTTCAGGGAGGCAGGTATCCACGCTCGACCCCAGGTTGTACTGCCCGGTGGCTATCGCGCTGACCTCCTCATCGGCGATCGCCTGATCTTCGAATGCGAGGGCATGGACGCGCATTCGGGTTCTGACGCATTCCACGCGGATCGCGAACGGATGGCATGGCTCCGGGCATGCGGATACCTCGTGCTGAACTTCAGTCACAAGCAGATCGTGGAGGACTGGCCGAGTGTTCTCAGCACGGTGCTCCTCGTGATGCGCCGCGGCGCGCACCTGGCCGCCTGATCGGAGCGTTCGCCACGACCAGCGCGCATACTGTCACCGGATTCGGGGATTTGCGACGACACGCCGGTGCGGCGGCTGCGCGGGCGGCGTGTTGTCGCAAATCCCCGAATCCGGTGACAGAGGCAGTCGCGGGTGGGGCGGCGGATGCGACGGCAGCGCGCCGTGAGCGCTACAGGGTGTTGCCGAGCTTGAAGCCGCGCTGCTCGTCGTCTTTGCGGGTGTACGAGAAGCCGTCGGCGCCGATCGTGACCTCCATCTCGGACTCGTCGGTGCGCGCCACCACGGGCTGCGGCTCGCCGTCGAGGTCGAGCACGAGCGAGGCATCCGTGTACCAGCTCGGCACGACGGGGTTGCCCCACCAGTCGCGGCGCTGGTTGTCGTGCACGTCCCACGTGACGACGGGGTTGTCGGGGTCGCCTGTGTAGTAGTCCTGCGTGTAGATCTCGACGCGATGCCCGTCGGGGTCGCGCAGGTACAGGTAGAACGCGTTCGAGACGCCGTGACGGCCGGGTCCGCGCTCGATGACGTCCGACATCCGCAGTGCGCCGAGCTTGTCGCAGATCGCGATGATGTTGTGCTTCTCGTGCGTCGAGAACGCGATGTGGTGCATGCGCGGGCCGTCGCCGCCCGTCATCGCGGTGTCGTGCACGGTCGGCTTGCGGCGCATCCACGCCGCGTAGGTCGTGCCGGCCTCGTCTTGGATGTCCTCCGTGACGCGGAAGCCGAGGTCCTCCATGTACTTGACGGCGCGTGGGACGTCGGGCGTGACCTGGTTGAAGTGGTCGAGCCGCACGATCGCGCCCGGCGTGTGGAGGTCGAAGCGCCATGCAAGCCGCTCGACGTGCTGCACGTCGTGGAAGAACTCATAGGGGAAGCCGAGCGGGTCCTCGACGCGCACCGAATCGCCGATGCCCTTCGTGAAGCCGTCGGGCCGGCGCTCGACGCGGCATCCGAGCTCCGTGTAGAACGCGACGGCACGGTCGAGGTCTTCGGGGGTGCGCACCCGGTAGGCGAGGGCCGCGGCCGCGGCCACCGGGCCCTCGCGCAGCACGAGGTTGTGGTGGATGAACTCCTCGAGCGAGCGCAGGTACACCGTGTCGTCGTCCTCCTCGGTCACGACGAGCCCGAGCACGTCGACGTAGAAGGCGCGCGAGGCGGCGAGGTCGGTGACGACGAGTTCCATGTAGGCGGCGCGAACGACGTCGGGCGCCGGCGCGGTCGGAGTGGGGATGCGGTCGGCCGGTGCCGGGATCGGGTCGCCGGCGGTCACGATCGGTTCGGGGAGTTCCATGTCAGCGTCCTTGCTGGGAGTGGTCGGGAGTGGTCGGGAGGGAGTCGGAATGGGGTCGGATGCCGCGTGCTGCGGCATCCGCTCAGGGGTTCGCGGTGGCGACGGGCGCGGTGCCCTGTCGCGTGCCGAAGCGCGGCGAGTGCGCTTCGTTGAGCGTGATGTGCACGGCCTGTTGGTCGGTGTAGAAGTCGATCGAGCGGTAACCGCCCTCGTGGCCGAGCCCCGAGGCCTTCACGCCGCCGAACGGGGTGCGGAGGTCGCGCACGTTGTTGGAGTTGAGCCACACCATGCCCGCCTCGACGGACTGCGAGAAGTTGTGGGCCCGCTGCAGGTTGTTGGTCCAGATGTAGGCGGCGAGGCCGTATTTCACGCCGTTCGCGAGGGCGAGGGCCTCCTCGTCGGAGTCGAACGGCGTGATCGCGACGACCGGGCCGAAGATCTCCTCCTGGAAGATGCGCGCGTCGGGCGCGACATCCGCGAACACCGTCGGCGCGACGTAGTTGCCCGTCGGCAACCCCTCTGGGCGACCGCCGCCCGCGACGAGCCGCCCCTCGCCCTTGCCGATCTCGACGTAGGACATGACCTTCTCGTAGTGCTCGGGGTGCACGAGCGCCCCCACCTCGGTCGCCGGATCGTGCGGATCGCCGACGACGATGTTCTCGGCCCGTTCGGCGTACCGCGACACGAAGTCGTCGTAGATCGAGCGCTCGACGAGAATTCGCGAGCCCGCCGTGCAGCGTTCGCCGTTGAGCGAGAACACGCCGAAGACGGTCGCGTCGAGCGCTGCCTCGAGGTCGGCGTCGGCGAAGACCACGGCGGGCGACTTGCCGCCGAGCTCCATCGAGAGGCCCTTCAGGAACGGCGCGGCGTTCGCGAAGATCAGCTGCCCGGTGCGGCTCTCGCCGGTGAAGGAGATGAGCGGGACATCCGGATGCTTCACGAGCGCGTCGCCCGCCTCTTCACCGAGCCCGTTGACGAGGTTGAACACGCCGTCGGGAACTCCCGCCTCGCGGAAGATGTCGGCCCAGAGGCTCGCCGAGAGCGGCGTGAACTCGGCGGGCTTCAACACGACCGTGTTGCCCGTGGCGAGAGCGGGGGCGAGCTTCCACGACTCGAGCATGAACGGCGTGTTCCACGGCGTGATGAGCCCGGCGACGCCGATGGGCTTGCGATTCACGTAGTTCACCTGGCGACCGGGCACCTTGTAGGTGTCGTCGCGCTGGGCGACGATGAGGTCGGCGAAGAAGCGGAAGTTCTCGGCGGCGCGCTGCGCCTGGCCGAGGGCCTGGGTGATCGGCAGTCCGGTGTCGAAGGTCTCGAGCTCGGCGAGCCGCGCGTCGCTCGCCTCGACGAGGTCGGCGATGCGGTGCAGCACGCGGGCGCGCTGGCGCGGCAGCATCCGGGGCCACGGTCCGTCGGTGAACGCGCGGCGAGCGGCGGCGACGGCGAGGTCGATGTCGGCCCGCTGGCCGGCGGCGGCCTGCACGTAGGTCTCGTTCGAGACCGGGTCGAGCACGTCGAAGGTCTCGCCGCCGACCGAGTCGACGAACTCGCCGTCGATGTAGTGGCGGATGCGGTCGGGCAGTCCCTCGGGGATGTGGTGGGTCATGTCTGGTCCTAGTCGTTCGACGCGGTGAGTGCGTGATCTGGGTCGGCGGCTGCGGCTGCGGCTGCAGCGTCTGCGGCTGCGGATGCGACGGCTTGCCCGGTCGCGAGCTTGTGTGCGGCCTGGTAGGCGAGCACCGCGTCGAGGGTCGCGGCGCGATGCTGCCGGGCTGCGAGCTCGATCTCGAGCGGATCGGCCCCCGACTCGATGAGTTCGACGAGGCGTTCGTGCTCGTCGACCGAGTCGTGTGCGCGCCCCGGCACGAAGCTGAACGAGGAGTCGCGCAGCATCTTCATGCGATTCCAGCCGCGGTGCACGAGGTCGAGGATGTGCGGGTTCGGGCACTCCTCGAAGAGCACGGCGTGGAACTCGAGGTTCAGCGCGGTGAAGCGGTGCGGGTCGAAGTCGGCAAGCGTCCGCCGCATCCGCTCATTGATCTCGCGCGCTCGCCGCAGATGCTCTGGGGTGAGATACGGCGCCGACATCGAGGTGGCGGCGCCCTCCACGATCGAGAGCGTCTGCATCGTGTGCAGGTACTCGGCCTCCTTGATGAGGGCGACCTGCGCGCCGACGTTGCGCTCGAACGTGACGAGCCCCTCGGCCTCGAGCAGCCGGATCGCCTCGCGCACCGGAACGACGCTCACGTCGAGCTCGCGCGCGATCTGGCCGAGCACGAGCCGGAAGCCCGGCACGTACCGGCCGTCGTCGATGCGCGCGCGGATGAAGCGGTAGGCCTGCTGGGCCTTGCTCTCGATGGGACGCAGCCGCTCGGCGCTCATCGGCCCTCCACCTCGGCGCGGTAGCGCGCCTTCCACTCGGCGTTCATGGGGAAGAGCCCGTCGACGGATGCCCCGGCCGCCACCTGCTCGGCGACGTACGCGTCCTCCTGCTCCTGCGCGACCGCCTCGGCCACGACCTCCTCGACGAGGTGCGGCGGGATCACGATGACCCCGTCGCCGTCGCCCACGATGACGTCGCCGGGCTGCACGGCCGCGCCGCCGCACGTGATCGTGACATCCGTCTCCCATGGCACGTGCTTGCGTCCGAGCACCGACGGGTGCGGGCCCTGCGAGAACACCGGGATCTCGAATCCAGCGACGGCCTCGGCGTCGCGCACGCCGCCGTCGGTGACGATGCCGGCCGCGCCGCGCACCTGGGCACGCAGGGCCAGCACGTCCCCCACGGTGCCCGTGCCGCGCTCGCCGCGGGCCTCGATCACGAGCACTTCGCCGGGCTCGACCGTGTCGAACGCCCGCTTCTGCGCGTTGAACCCGCTGCCGTGGCGTTCGAAGAGGTCGGGACGGAACGCGACGAAGCGCACGGTCTTCGCGCGCCCGACGAGGCGGCGGCCGGGCTGGTTCGAGTGCACGCCCTCGATGAAGACGTCGTGGTAGCCGCAGTTGCGGAGCGCCACCGAGAGGGTCGCGACGCCGACGCTCGAGAGGCGCTCGCGGAGGGCCAGGGTCAGTTCGAAGGCGGGGCCTGGCTCGGGCGCGGATTCGGGTTCGGGTTCGGGCTCGAGTTCAGGCAGGCCCGCGCGCTCGCGATCGCCCCACGCCTCGATGCGCTGCAGGTCGTCGGTCGTCGGCTTCGTGCCGAAGTCGCCGAAGGGCGCCGTGCCCGCGGTGATCGTCGTGACGAGGTGGCCCGAGGTGGGGGCGCCCGCGGCATCCGGGGCATCGACCTCGACCTCGACGACGTCGCCCGGCACGACGACCGACGAGCCGGCGGGCGTGCCCGTGAGGATGACGTCACCGGTCTCGAGGGTCATCAGCTGAGAGAGGTCGGCGACGAGCTGCCCGAACGGGAACAGCAGCGTGTCGCTCGAGTCCTCCTGCACGAGGGCGCCGTTCACCCACGTGCGCACGCGAAGACCTGCGGGATCGACGGATGCCGCGGGGATGAGTTCGGGGCCGAGCGGCGTGAAGCCGTCGCCGCCCTTCGAGCGCACGTTCGATCCCTTGTCTGCGGCGCGCAGGTCGTAGAGGCCGAAGTCGTTCGCCGCGGTGACGGATGCGACGTGGCTCCACCCGTCGGCGGGGGAGACCCGGCGTGCGGGCTCGCCGATCACGAGCGCGATCTCGCCCTCGAAGGCGAGGAGCTCGGTGCCGGAGGGACGCTCGAGGGTGCCGCCCGAGGGAGCGAGGGAGGAGGCGGGCTTCAGGAAGTAACTCGGCGCGGAGGGCGTGCGACCGCGCTGGGCCGCCCTCGACGGGTAGTTGAGGTGCACGGCGATGATCTTGCCGGGGGTGGCGATGCCATCGATGGTCATGGACGTCCTCGTCTGTCGATATCTGAAATCATATACGATCGGAGGAGCCGGCCGCACCGATGAAGCGGTCGGCGAGCGCTTCCGTCGAGCGGGCGAGCAGCGACACGTCGGCGCCGACCAGCACGAGCGCGGCGCCCGCCTCGGCGTATCGGTCGGCGACCGCCGGCGCGAAGGCGTTGACGCCAGCCGGCTTACCGGCCGCCCGGGCCGCCGCGATCGATCGCATGACGCCCGCCACGACGTCGGGGTGCTCCTGCTGCCCGATGAGTCCCATCGACGCCGCGAGGTCGGCCGGGCCGACCAGGATGCCGTCGACCCCCTCGACGGCCGCGATCTCCTCGACGTGCTCGACCGCCGCCGCCGACTCGATCTGCACGAAGAGCGAGATCGTCGACGCGGCATCCGCGAGGTAGCCGTCGACGCGATTCCACCGCGAGGCGCGAGCGAGCGCGCTGCCGACACCCCTGATCCCGTGCGGGGGATACCGCACGGCGCGCACCATGGCCTCAGCCTGCTCGGCCGAGTCGACCATGGGGATGAGCAGGTTCTGCACGCCGAGGTCGAGGTACTGCTTGATGGCGACCGGGTCGCCGAACGGCGGGCGCACGAGCGGGGTCACCGGGTAGGCGGCGACCGCCTGCAGCTGCGCGAGGATCGACTCGAGGCTGTTCGGCGAGTGCTCGGCATCGATGAGTACGACGTCGAGTCCGCTGCCTGCGGCGATCTCGGCGTTCACCGCGCTCGCCGAGCACACCCACACGCCGAACTGCGGGCGATCGGATGCCGCGATCCGCGCGGCGAGCGTCGGCGGAAGTGTCATTCGAACCGGCATGTCACTGCTCCCAACTCGCGGTAGTCGGCGTGCACCGTGTCGCCTCGCTCGACCCACATCGGCCGGGTGAAGGAGCCCGCGAGGATGATCTCGCCCTCGCCGAGCGACTGCCCGTGCTGCGCGAGCTTGTTCGCGAGCCACGCGACGCCCATCGCCGGGTGCCCGAGCACCGCTGCTGCCACGCCCGACTCCTCGATCGTCTCGTTGCGGGAGAGCAGCGCCGAGACCCAACGCAAGTCGACCTCGTCGACCTTCGCGCGACCATCACCGACGACCATCGCGCCCATCGCGGCGTTGTCGGAGATCGTGTCGACGATCGTGCGGCCCTGCATCTCGATGTGCGAGTTGAGGATCTCGAGCGCCGGCACCACGTAGGCCGTGGCATCGAGTACGTCGGCGAGCGTCGTGTTCGGCCCTACGAGCGACTTCGAGAGCACGAACGCGAGCTCGACCTCGATGCGCACGTTCGAGAACCGGTCGAACTCGACGGATGCCCCGGACTCGATCACCATGTCATCGAAGATCACGCCGTAGTCGGGTTCGGTGATGCCGGTCGCCACTTGCATGACCTTCGACGTCAAGCCGATCTTCCGGCCCACGATGCGTCGCCCGGCGGCCGCTCGGCGCTCCGCCCAGAGATGCTGTACGGCATACGCGTCGTCGACCGTCATGCCGGGGTTGCGAGCCGTCAGGAGCGGCACGGTCGTGCGATCCCGATCGGCGGCGAGGAGCTCGTCGGCGATCGCCGCGATCTGCGAGGGGTCAAGCACGGATGCTCCACTTCGTTGTCGAGACTCAGGGCGATGTGCGGGAACCGAGGTGAGCCTGAGTATTCGACATCGTATACGATACGTCCCAGCGCTTGCGAGCAGTGCGTGGGAACCTCAGCCGCAGCGTCTACTTCCCCTTTAACGAAATGACTCCCGGAACGTCAACCCCGCCGCCGTTCGGCCGATTGCCGCGTACCGTGTGCGTGACACCAAGCGTTCGTGACGACACGCGTCGATGATGGCGCCGGAGGGGATGACCATGAACGAACGGACTGAATCGCACCCGGTGGATTTCACAGAGGAACTCAGCGATCGAGCGGCCGGCGGACTGCTGTTGGCCTTTCTGACAACGGTCCTCGTCGTGCTCGCGGTGGGGACGACCTTCAGCTGAGCACGCGCGCCGACGCGGCGGGGGGCGGTCTCAATCAACGGCCGTCATCTTGGTGAACCGTGGCCACCTCACGAGCGATCAGCATCACGCATCGGGTCCGCTTTCCGAGTCATGCGCGGGGGATTCATCCCCGCCGATTCGGGACGGGGCAGCGCCGTCCTGGGCGCCGCCGGAGAGGGAATTCATGTATGCCGCGAACGCGGCCGGCTCGTCAGCATCGGTGACCCAGTGCGACTCGCGATACTCCGCCCAACTCATCGGCTCCTTCATGACCAACAATTACGCCCCCCGACCATATCTGGGCAAGGGGGTGCGCTTCTCGCCACTCCGTCGTATCGTGTCGGATCGTGCGACTCATGACGTGGAACGTCTGGTGGCGCTTCGGCGGCGAGTGGCAACTCCGTGCCGAAGCGATCGAGGCGACGCTCGCTGCGAGCGAGCCCGACCTCGTCGGATTGCAGGAGGCGTGGGCGACTGCCGACACCGACCAGGCCGCTGAGCTCGCGAGCCGCCTCGGAATGCACTCGGCATTCGGCAGGGGCTCGTACCCGCCGCCCCCCGAGCCGGTGGAGGATCCGGATCAGCTCGGCGTCGACGTGGGCGTCGGGCTCCTCAGCCGCTGGCCCATCACCTCGAGCAGCGTGCGCCCGCTCCCCGCAGCGCACCACGTGCCACCGGTCGCCCTCATGGCCGAGGTCGCGCATCCGCTCGGACCGCTGCGCGTCGTGGTGGCGACCACCGAGTGGGAGCCGGCGTTCCGCGACGACCACGAGGCCCAGGCCGTCGCCCTGGCCGCACTGCTCGAGCCCGGGCCCGGCGACGTGCGGCCCGCGATCCTGCTCGCCGACCTCAACGCCGAATGGGGGAGCGAGGAGCTCGCCGGACTCTCGGGGTGCACCGACCTGTTCGCCGCGGCGGGCGGAGCGGCCGACGCCGTGACCCTCAGTCGGGCCGTGCCCTTCGCCCCGCTCGAGGCCGTGCGGCAGATCGACCGCCGCATCGATCACGTGGTGGCGGGGCGGGGCCGGGGCGGTGACCGACTGCGCCCTCACACGGCGACCGTGCTCGACCGGCCGGTCGATGGCGTGTGGGCGTCCGACCACTTCGCCGTCGTCGTCGACGTCGAGCTCGACCCCATCGTCGACGACCGCCGCTGACGCACGGCAGAATGGGCCGGGTGAAGACGATCCAATTGCGCCGGTACACGCTCGTCGACGGAGAGTACGACGACTTCGTCGAGTGGTGGCAGGGGGCCATGCCCGTCGTGAGGCCGGCCGCCGGGTTCACGATCGAGTTCGCCTACGGCATCCGCGAGTCGAACGAATTCGTCTGGGCGGTCAGCACTCCGGGCGATCGCGACGAGTTCCTGCGCGTCGAGGCGGAGTACATGGCATCGGAGCCGCGCGCCGCGGTGTTCGCCGGCCTGCCGCAGCGCGTCGCGGTCTATGACATCAGCTTCGTCGACGACGCGCCCGGCATCGCAGCCTGAGCCCGCTTTCAAGCGGGCGTCGGGCCGGTGCATCCCGTCATCGCCACCCCCGACGTAGTCTTGACCCATGAGCACCGAAGCCGTCATCGTCGACGTCGTTCGCACGCCAGTGGGGCGGGGCAAGCCCGGAGGCATCCTCTCCGGCATCCACCCCGTCGACCTCCTCGCCGACGTGCTCGACGCCCTCATCTCGCGCAACGATCTCGACCCAGCCCTCGTCGACGACGTGATCGGCGGATGCGTCAGCCAGATCGGCGAGCAGAGTTACAACGTCACCCGCAACGCGCTGCTCGCCGCGGGCTTCCCCGACACGGTGCCGGGCACGACGATCGACCGGCAGTGCGGGTCGAGCCAGCAGGCCGCCGCGTTCGCCGCGCAGGCCGTGCTCGCCGGCCAGGCCGACATCGTCATCGCGTGCGGCGTCGAGTCGATGAGTCGCGTGCGCCTCGGCTCGAGCACCGCCGGCGCCGATCCCTACAGCGACCGCGTTCGCTCCCGCTATCCCGACGGCCTTGTGAACCAGGGCGTCTCGGCCGAGCTCATCGCGGCGAAGTGGGAGCTTTCGCGCGCCGAGCTCGATGATTTCGCGGCACATTCGCACACGCTCGCCGCCGTCGCGCAGTCCACAGGTGCGTTCGCGAGCGAAGTCGTGCCGGTCGCCGGAGTCGACACCCTCACCGATGAGACCGTGCGGCCCGACACCTCCGTCGACTCGCTCGCCGGACTCAAGCCCGCGTTCCGCACCGACGAGCTCGCCGAGCGGTTCCCCGACGTCGAGTGGCGCATCACCGCGGGCAACTCCTCGCCGCTCACCGACGGCGCCTCGGGCGCCCTCATCATGAGCGCCGAGCGCGCCGAGCAGCTCGGGTTCACGCCGCGAGCCAGGTTCCGCTCGTTCTCCGTGGTCGGCAGCGATCCCCTGCTCATGCTCACGGGCGTGATCCCCGCGACGGCTCGCGTGCTCGAACGGGCCGGCCTCACGCACGACGACATCGACGTCTACGAGGTGAACGAGGCGTTCGCCTCGGTGCCGCTCGCCTGGCTGCGCGAGACCGGTGCGGATGCCGCAAAGCTCAATCCGCGCGGCGGCGCGATCGCCCTCGGCCACGCGCTCGGCTCGTCGGGAACGCGACTGCTCACGACCCTCGTCAACCAGCTCGAGGCGAGCGGCGGACGCTACGGCCTCCAGACGATGTGCGAGGGCGGCGGCATGGCGAACGCCACGATCATCGAACGCGTCTGACGGGTTCCTGAACTTCATCCGGCCTTCCGCTGCACGCGACGAAAGGACACCACATGGAACTCGAGGGCGCATCGGCGATCGTCACGGGCGGCGCATCCGGGCTCGGGCGAGCGACGGCGCAAGCGCTCGTCGACGGCGGGGCATCCGTCGTGCTCGTCGATCTTCCGGGCCCGCGCGGCGACGAGGTCGCGGGAGAGCTCGGCGATCGTGCCCGCTTCGTCGCGGCGGATGTCACGAGCGAAGCCGAGGTGCAGGCGGCGATCGAGGTGGCCGCAGGCCTCGCCCCGCTGCGCGTCGCCGTGAACTGCGCCGGCATCGTCAGCGCGAACCGAACCGTCGGACGCGAAGGGCCAGCGCCGCTCGACGTCTTCGAGCGGACCATCCGGGTGAACCTCATCGGCACATTCAACGTGACGCGTCTCGCCGCCGCGGCGATGTCCGCGAACGAGCCCTCGATTGGGCAGGCGACCGGCGGTCCCGAGACGCCCGAGCGAGGCGTCATCGTGAACACGGCCTCGGTCGCGGCGTTCGACGGGCAGATCGGCCAGGCCGCCTACTCCGCTTCGAAGGGCGGCGTCGCCGCAATGACGCTGCCGCTCGCCCGTGACCTGTCGAAGCTTCTCATCCGGGTCATGACGATCGCTCCCGGCATCTTCGAGACGCCAATGATGGCCGGCATGCCCGCCGAGGTGCGCGAGTCGCTCGAAGCCCAGGTGCCGCATCCGTCGCGGCTCGGGCACCCGAGCGAGTACGCGGCCCTCGTGCTGTCGATCATCGCGAACCCGATGCTGAACGGCGAGACGATTCGGCTCGACGGCGGCATCCGGATGCAGCCGAAGTAGCAGATGCCCGGCGGTTGTCTCTGCAGAATTCAGGAACAGGTCGCGCGCGAGGGGGCGCGCGGCGGCAAAACGCCGCGCTGACCGAGCCGCCGCGCCGCGCGCTCCTGAATTCTGAACGGGGCGCGGCGGATGCGGCTGACGCTGCCCGCTACTGCTCGGCGTGCGTCTCGAGGAACTCGTAGACCTCGGCGTCGTCGACGCCGGGGAACGTGCCCGACGGGAGCGGCGAGAGTACGTGCGCGTGCAACCGGGCGCTCGGCCAGGCGCGGCCCACCCAGCGTTCGGCGAGCCCGTCGGGCGCGCGCCGGCAGCACGCGTCGTCGGGGCACGTCGACGTCGCACGCACCGTGGTCTCGCGCCCGCGGAACCACTTGGCCTGGTTGAACGGCACGCCGACCGTGATCGAGAACTCCGCGGCATCCGTCCGCCCGGTCTGCGTGGCACACCAGAAGGTGCCGGCCGGCGTGTCGGTGTACTGGTAGTTCTCGGTCGTGCGGTTGGTGTGCTCGAACGAGGTTCGCGCACTCCACTTCTTGCACACCCACTGGCCCTCGATCGACCCGGTGACGTCGGTCGGCAACGGCAGGCCGTCGTTCTCGTAGCCCTTCAGCAGCGCTCCGTCGCCGGCGACGCGCAAGAAGTGCAGCGTCATGTCGAGATGCGTGGTCGCGAGGTTCGTGAAGCGCAGCGCCGCGGCCTCGTGGGTCACGCCGAACGCGTCGCGGAAGTCCTCGATCGCGAGTCGCTTCTCCTTCTTCGCGGCGGAGAGGAAGGTGACGGATGCCTCGCGCGGCATCAGGCACGCGGCCGCGAAGTAGTTGATCTCGAGCCGCTGCCACAGGAACTCGGCATAGCTGTTCGGCCGCTCGTGCCCGAGCAGCCGGTGCGCCATCGCCTGGAGCGCCATCGAGCGCAGGCCGTGGCCACCTGGGATCGACGCCGGCGGCAGATAGATTCGCCCGTTCGCGATGTCGGTGATCGATCGGGTGGAATCGGGCAGGTCGTTCACGTAGATGAGCTGGAAGCCGAGCTGCTCGGCCATGACGCTCACCTCGCGGTGCGTGAGCGCTCCGGTGCGATGGCCGGAGGCGCGCACGCGCTCCTCGGCGAGCTGCTCGATCTCGGGCAGCGAGTTGTCGCGTTCGCGCATCAGCTCGCGCAGTTCGGTGTTGGCTCGGCGGGCCTCCTCGGGCGTGGCGATCGCCTCGCTCGCACGGCGCTGCAGTTCGCGGTGGAGCCCGACGATCGCCTCGAGTGCCTCGTCGGTGATGCCGCGGCCCGGCTTGATCGAGGGAATTCCGAGGCTCGCGTAGAGCGGGCTCGATTGCGCACGGCCGAGTTCGAGCTCGAGGGCGGCCCGCCGGCTCGGTGCCTCGCGGGCGAGGAGGGCGGCCAGGTCGACCTCGAGCGCCGCGGCGAGGGCGTCGAGTGTGGAGAGCTTCGGTTCGCGTTTGCCGTTCTCGATGAGCGAGAGCTGGCTGCCGGCGAGCCCGACCGCCGCGCCGAGCTGGTCGAGGGTCATGCCACGCTCGCCCCGGAAATGGCGGATGCGGTGGCCGAGCGTTGCGAGGTCTGGAGAGCCTGCCTTCATCGCTTAAGAATAGCGAAAGATCTGCAGTTCTTAAGCACACATTCGCCGGTTGAGATGCGGGAAGTGGGCGCATTCTTGAAGTACGAACTGCTTTCCGGCGTCACGGCCGGGCACCACTGAAAGGGACGACGATGACGATCTCCGAGTTCTCGGTCGGCACCGAGACCACCGGCCGCGCCCAGGGCGGCACGAGCGACACGGCCCTCCGCGCATGGGTCGATGAGATCGCCGCGCTCACGAAACCCGACGAGATCGTCTGGTGCGACGGCTCGCTCCACGAGGCCGACCAGCTCACCAAGCAACTCGTCGCCGAGGGCAAGCTCATCAAGCTGAACCCCGAATGGCGCCCCAACAGCTACCTTGCGCGCACCGCCCCGGGTGATGTCGCCCGAGTCGAGGACCGCACCTTCATTTGCTCCACTTACGAGGAGGATGCCGGCCCCACCAACAACTGGCGCGACCCGCGTGAGATGCGCGAGGAGCTCACGCACGTCTTCGACGGTTCGATGAAGGGGCGCACGATGTACGTCGTGCCGTTCTCGATGGGCCCGCTCGGCGGCCCCATCTCGCAGCTCGGCGTCGAGATCACGGACTCGCCCTACGTCGTGCTCTCCATGGGGATCATGACGCGGATGGGCAACGCGGTCTACCGGCTCATCGAGGCGGGCGAGCCCTGGGTGCGCACGGTGCACTCCGTGGGCTACCCGCTCGTCGACGGCGTCGGGCACCGTCGCGACGAGGTCGACTGGCCGTGCAACGACACCAAGTACATCGTGCAGTTCCCCGACTCCCGCGAGATCTGGTCGTACGGGTCGGGCTACGGCGGCAACGCCCTGCTCGCGAAGAAGTGCTTCGCGCTGCGCATCGCCTCGGTGATGGCGCGCGACGAGGGCTGGCTCGCCGAGCACATGCTGCTCATCAAGATCACCTCGCCCCAGGGCAAGGCCTACCACGTCGCCGCGGCGTTCCCGTCGGCGTGCGGCAAGACCAACCTCGCGATGCTGCGGCCGACGATCCCCGGCTGGAAGGTCGAGACGATCGGCGACGACATCGCCTGGATGCGTCCGGGTGACGACGGTCGCCTCTACGCGATCAACCCCGAGTTCGGCTTCTTCGGCGTCGCGCCGGGCACCGGCGAGTCCACGAATCCCACGGCCGTGCAGACGCTCTGGGGCAACACGATCTTCACGAACGTGGCGCTCCGCGACGACGGCGACGTGTGGTGGGAAGGCCTCACCGACACGCCGCCCGCGCACCTCATCGACTGGGAGGGCAACGACTGGACCCCGGCATCCGACAAGCCGGCCGCGCACCCGAACTCGCGCTTCACGGTCGGGGCCGCCCAGTGCCCGCAGATCTCCGACGACTGGGACGCCCACGACGGCGTGCCGATCGACGCGATCCTGTTCGGCGGGCGCCGGGCCACGAACGTCCCGCTCGTGGCCGAGGCGCGCTCGTGGAAGCACGGCGTGTTCATGGGCGCGACGATCTCGTCCGAGCAGACCGCGGCCGCCGAGGGCACCGTCGGCGAGCTTCGTCGCGACCCGTTCGCGATGCTTCCCTTCTGCGGCTACAACATGGCCGACTACTGGGGCCACTGGGTGAAGATGGGTCGCATCCTCGGCACGAAGGCGCCGAAGATCTTCCAGGTCAACTGGTTCCGCAAGGGAGCCGACGGGTCGTTCCTGTGGCCGGGCTTCGGCGAGAACTCGCGCGTGCTCGAGTGGATCGTCGGCCGCATCGAAGGCACGGCCGACGTCACCGAGACGCCGATCGGCCTCCTCCCGGGATCCGGGTCCCTCGACCTCGACGGCCTCGACATCGCGGATGACGCGGTGGAGCAGCTCTTCGACGTCGATCGTGACTCGTGGCTCGCCGAGTGCGACCTCACCGAGGAGTACTTCGCGCAGTTCGGCGATCGGGTGCCCGCCGCGCTCCGGGCCGAGCTCGCGAGCCTGCGCTACCACCTGGGTGACCAGGCGGCGTAGACCGACGATTGCACGAGTGAGGGCGGATGCTGCGGCATCCGCCCTCACTCTTCGCCTGTCGCACCCTCGGCACGTCGCGCCCACCGATCGCCGCGCCGGCGCTAGCGTGTGCCGCAGAGTGAGGAGGCGGCATGGAGCTCGGTTCGATCATCGAAATGGTCGGCGAAGCTGTCGACGTGCTCGGCGTCGTCGCGATCGTCATCGGCGTGCTGTACGCGATCGTCGATGCCGCTGTGCGCGGGCTCCGGCGGGTGAGCCCCGTCTACACGCGGTTCCGCCGCGTGCTCGGGCGCGCGATCCTCCTCGGTCTCGAGCTGCTCGTCGCGGCCGACATCATCAAGACCGTCGCCGTCACGCCGACCCTCGACTCCGTGGCGGTGCTCGCGGTCATCGTGCTGATCCGAACATTCCTCAGCTGGTCGCTCGAGCTCGAGATCTCGGGGCGCTGGCCGTGGCACAAGCGCGAGGAGCCGATCGAGGAGCCGGCGACCGCCGACGTGGCCTGAAGCGCAGCGCGGGTCGTCTCGTCGTCATTCGGGGGCGACGGATGCCGCGGCGCCGAGCTGCCAGGCCGCGACGACGCTCCGGTGGTGGGAACCGGCGTTCGGGCGCATGTCGATGAGGGCGATCGTTCCGAGCTCGACGCGCTCGCCCCATCGGAGGCGCCGGTCCTGCTTGTGGCTCACGTGCGGCCGGTAGTCCTCGCGCACGTGGTCGACGTCGACGCCCGCCTCGCGGAGCGCATCGATGGCACGCGATCGGAGCGCCGCGAGCTCACCGCCGTCGCGCACGAGCGTGACCGGCACGTCGTGTCGCCGGCCGAATGCCGCATCTTCGCCGCCGCTCGCGCGGACGGCCGCCGCCTGCTCGGCGATGCGGCCGATGATCGCTGCGACGGCCGGCTCGGGAAGATCGGTCGAGAACGGCTCGACGAGGGTGACGTGCAGGGGCCACTCGGCCACGGTGAACTCGGCACCCGCGGTGAGCGGCACGAGCGGCAGTACGACGACGAAGCGCGCCATCCCGTGAGTCTATCGGGGGCGCGCTCGGTCGATCAGGTCGACGCCTGACGGTGCTGCGGCGGCACGCGGTGCTGCTGCGGCAGGCTCAGCTGCGGACGCCGTCGAAGAGCCGGAGCATCGCGGCCGGAGCGAAGCGGTACTCGACGATGCCGCTCCCGCCCGGGTCGGCGGGGCCGATCCAGGTGCTGCTTCCCTCATGTACGCGGATCCAGCCGTTGCTGAAGAGCACGTCGGTGCCGATCACGAACGCCATCGCCGGGGTCTCGCCCTTGCGCACGGCGATCGAGCCCTCGATGACCTGGGAGGCATCCGTCTCGGTGTCGGGCCGGCACTGCACGCCGACGAGCGGGCGCACGAGCGGAGTCGCGAAGCCCGGCACCACGAACGGGCTCGAGGTGGACGAGTCGGCGACGATCCCGAAGTTGAGGCTCGTCGAGACGAGGCTGAGTGCGGCAGCGCCGTCGAGCACGAGCCGGCTCGAGACTCGGAAGCGGTAGTAGAGGCGACCGGTCTCGGGAGCCGACGGCAGCTCGACGAGACTCGCCCAGTTGCGCGACCAGCTGAGCGGTGCGCCGTCGCGGTTCGGCGGGTCGTAGACGCTCGCGGTGATCCGCACGGCGCCGTCGGGCTGGGTCGGAGCGGACTGCAGGGCGCTGCGACCGCGCGAGCCCGCGGGTATGACGTCGCGCACCGAGGTGAATGCGGGGATGCGCTGCGGCGCCCAATGGCGGAGCCACGCCTGGAGGTTCGCCTGGATCTCGGCGAAGCCGGGGCCGAGGAGGTCGGCGTCCGTGGCGTCGGGTCCGGCGGCGTCGCCGCCCGGGAGGTTCTCGATGAGGTCGAGCGGCAGCTCGCCGGGAGGGGCGGGAGAGAGCTGCTGCTCGCGGGGAACGGTCGCGATGGTCATGATGGTCCTTCGGTCGGGCGTGGCGGTTGCGGCATCCGTCGTCGGGGATGCACCGCCCACGATATGGAGACCGCCGTACCGCCCCATCCGAGTCAGCACTGAGTCTGTCTCAGGTTTACCCCTATTGAGTCAGACGAGCAACTGGTGTTCTGCAAGCTCGCGGTAGAGCGGAACTGACTCGACCAGCTCAGAGTGCGTGCCCTCGCCGATCACGCGGCCGCCGTCGAGCACGACGATGCGATCGGAGTCGATCACGGTCGACAACCGGTGCGCGATGACGACGAGCGTGCGTCCGGTGGCGACGGCGTCGATCGCCTCGCGCATGAGCCGCTCGTTCACGCCGTCGAGCGAGGACGTCGACTCGTCGAGCAGCAGGATCGGCGGCGCGGCGAGCAGAGCGCGGGCGATCGCGAGGCGCTGGCGTTCGCCGCCCGAGAGCATGATGCCGTCGTCGCCGACCGCTGCGTCGAGCCCGGCGGGATCGCGATCGAGCACGCCGCCGAGGTTCACGGCGCGGAGCACCGCCTCGCAGTCGGCGTCGGTCGCGTCGGGGCTGCCGAGCTTCAGGTTGTCACGGATGCTGCCGGCCAGCACCGGGGCGTCCTGCTCGACGTAGCCGATCTGCGCGCGCAGGTCGGTGCGGTCGATCGAACGCACGTCGAGCCCGCCCATCCGCACGGTGCCGACGCTCGGGTCGTAGAAGCGCTCGATCAGCGCGAGGATCGTCGACTTGCCGGCGCCCGACGGACCGACAAGGGCGATGCGCTGCCCGCGCGGGACCTCAAATGAGACGCCGCGCAGCACGGGCTGCCGCTGCGTCACGTCGGGTTCGGGAAGGTGCTCGTCGGGCGACTCGTTGCCGGGATCGGCCGAATCGGAGCGCGTGGCCGCGTAGGCGAAGTGCACGGAATCGAACTCGATGGCCGGGGCATGCGGCAGGAGACCCGCATTCGCGTGCCCGACCATGATCGCGAGGGGAGCGATCTCGCGGTCGTGCGCGTCTTCGTCTGGCAGGTCGAGGATCTCCTGGATGCGGCCGAGCGCGCCGAGCGCCTGGTTGACCGACGTGATGGCGCCGAAGGCCTGGCCGAGCGGCAGGATCATCATGAAGAGGAAGAGGATGAACGCGACGAGATTCGCCACGGTGATCGCCCCGCTCGCGACGCGGAAGCCGCCGACGCCGAGCACGACGAGAAACGACACCTGCATGGCGATGCCCGCGACGGGCACGATGAGCGCCGAGATCTTCGCGACCTTGACGCCCATCTTCCATGCGCCCTCGGCCTCGCCCTCGACGTCGCGGATCTCGCGTTCGGTCGCCCCAGAGGCGCGGATGGTGCGCACGGCTCCGATGGCTCGTTCGACGGATGCCGCGACGTCGCCGATCTTCTCCTGTGCCTGGTGTGACGCCTCGCGCACGCGCGACGAGAGCAGCGTCACGGTCGTGATGGCCACGGCGATCACGAGCACGGTGAGGCCGAGCAGCACGGGGTCGATGATGAGCATCGCGATGAGCGCGCCCACGAACGTGACGACGCCGCCGACGGCCTCGACGAGCCCTTGCGTGAGCACCGCCCGCAGCATCGTCGTGTCGCTGCCGACCCGCGAGACGAGGTCGCCCGTGCGGCGCGTGTCGAACTCCGCGACGGGCAGCCGCAGGAGCTTGCCGACGAGGCGCTTGCGGCTCGACAGCACGACGCCCTCGCCGGTGCGCTGCAGCAGGTAGTGCTGGTAGCCGGTGATGATGCCGCTCACGACGACGAGCGCGATGAGTGCCCAGACGAGCCAGCCGAGCGGATCGCCGGCCTCGACGATCGTGATGACCTGGCTCACGAGCAGCGGTTGCACGAGGCTCGCGAGCGCACCGATGACACTCAGCACGGCGACGACGACGAGCACCGGGCGGTGCTCGAAGATGAACGGCAGCAATTGCCTGAAGGTCGCGCGCGGGCCGCTGGGGGTCGCGCGTCGGCCGAATGCGGGGCGTCGGGTCTGGGTGTCGCTCATGTTCTCTTCCTGGTCCGCGCGGTGAGCGGATGCCGCCACCGCGCCAATGGAGCCTATGTGGCCTAGCTGCGTCCGTACTTCTTGTGCACCGCTTGCTTGCTCACCTCGAGGGCGAGCGCGATGACCTGCCAGCTCGTGCCCGCAGACCGTGCGCGACGCACCGCGAGCGCCTCGGCGCGGTCGAGCGCGCGGTTGAGCTCGACGCGGGCATGGTGCAGTTTGCGCAGGGCGCGGTAGGGGTCGTCGCCGTCGGCCGCGGCGATGGCGGTGCGGAGGGTGCGGTCGTCCATGGCGTCAACCGTAATTGACGCGACCCGATGTGTCAATTCAGGTTGACGAGTGGGTGGCGTGCGCGCCCGGGTTCGCGAGCACGGACGCCGCGGCGGCATGCCCCGCGAGGCACCCCGCCGCGGCATCCGCGCCCTGCAGTGTTGCGGCGAGGAATCCGGCGGCGAAGGCATCGCCCGCACCCGTGAGGTCGCGGATGCCCGAGACCGGGGCCACGTCGACGCGCGCCACGAGCCGGCCCGCCTCGATCACGTCGGTCGGCAACGGGCCGTGTTTCACGATGACGGTGTGCGCGACGGATGCCGCCACCGCTCCGCCGCCCGCGAGCCCGAGCAGCTCGGCTTCGGACTCGTTCGCGAAGAGCACGTCGGGCGCGGCCGCGCGGATGAGGTCGAGCGCGACGTCGACGCCGATCCCGGCGAGCAACCCGGTCGACGAGGCATCGACCGATACCGTCGCGCCGCGGGCACGCGCTGCGGCTGCGAGCCGCACGACCT